>JAEXCA010000026.1 GCA_023393755.1 Actinomycetes bacterium
GGGTTGAGCCGCGCCGCGCCGGGGGCCGGCGCGTCCGCGGCCTGACGGCGCTTGTTCTCCGCCGCCCGCGGCTTGCGCTGCTTGCGCGCCGCTGCCGCCCCGGGCTCGGCCGGCTCCGTTTCCGGACGTGGCTTGCGGCTCGACTTCGGCCGCAGGTCGGGCAACTGCAGGGCGTTGCTGCGCTGCTCCTCCACCGCCCGCCGGGCCGCCTGGTGCACGGTGCGCTGCTGGACCCGGACGTTGATGAAGAAGCCGATCGCCAGGACCAGGATGGCCACCCCCAGCACGACGGTCGCGATCACCAGAACCTGCGTGATGTCCATGGTGTCCTCCTCGTGCGGTTCGCGGCCCGTCACGAGGCACCTCGCTGAAGCGATTTGGCGGTCAGCGCCGCCTAGGCGTCCCGGGAATCCCGAGACGCCTTGCAGTGGGGTATCAGTCCCCGATCACAATCACTCAGCAATGGTGTCGCCATGACGCACCTTTCAGGCAGGGTAGGCCCGGGCGTCACGGTTCTGCAAGCAACTCAGGTCTCGTCCTCGACCCCGGGTTGATCCTCCAGGTCGTCGAGCACCTCGCGGGCGACCTGGGAGATCACTCCCCAGCCGAACCCCCGGCGCTGCAGCAGACCGCACAGTCGCCGATAGCGGACCTGCCGCTCCAGCCCGGCCAGCGCCGGCATCCGCCGCCTGGCCAGTTCGCGGGCCACGTCGAGATCGTCCTCTGCGGAACGTTCCGCCAGCGCCTGCTCGATCAGTTCCTCCGCCACTCCCTTGCCCGCCAGTTCGGCGGCCAGGACGCGGCGTCCGCGCAGCCGGCGGTCGCCGGCGGCAACCCAGTCCCTGGCGAACTCGGCGTCGTCGAGCAGACCGACCTCGGTGAAGCGGTCGAGCACCTGCCGCGCGGCGTCCTGGGGAACCTTGCGACGGGCCAGCGCCTGCGCCAACTCTGCCCGGGTCCGTTGCCGGACGGTGAGCTGGCGCAGTGCGATCTCGCGTGCCACCGCGACCGGATCCGCTTCGGCGGTCTCCGGGTCGTGGTCGGCCGATTCTCCGCTCAGAACTCGACCTCTCCGGTCACCGGGTCGATCCCCTCCGGCACCTGCTCGGCACCGATCCCCAGCTGGCTGAGGATGCGGCGCTCGATCTCGTCGGCGATCTCCGGGTTGGTCTTGAGGTAGGTCCGGGCGTTCTCCTTGCCCTGACCGAGCTGTTCACCGTCATAGGTGAACCAGGCGCCGGCCTTGCGGATGATCCCGTTGTCCACCCCCAGGTCGATCAGGCCGCCCTCACGGCTGATCCCCTGGCCGTAGATGATGTCGAACTCGGCCTGCTTGAACGGCGGCGCGACCTTGTTCTTCACCACCTTCACCCGGGTGCGGTTGCCCACCATGTCGGAGCCGTCCTTGAGGGTCTCGATCCGGCGGACGTCCAGCCGCACCGAGGAGTAGAACTTCAGCGCCCGGCCACCGGTGGTGGTCTCCGGCGAGCCGAACATCACGCCGATCTTCTCGCGCAACTGGTTGATGAAGATCGCGGTGGTGCCCGCGGTGGAGAGCGCACCGGTCATCTTGCGCAGCGCCTGGCTCATCAGCCGGGCCTGCAGGCCGACGTGGTTGTCCCCCATCTCGCCCTCGATCTCGGCCCGCGGGGTGAGCGCGGCCACCGAGTCGATCACGATCAGCGCCAGCGCGCCCGAGCGGACCAGGGTGTCGGCGATCTCCAGCGCCTGTTCGCCGTTGTCGGGCTGGCTGACCAGCAGTTCGTCGGTGTTCACGCCCAGCTTCGCGGCGTAGTCGGGGTCGAGCGCATGCTCGGCATCGATGAAGGCGCAGATGCCACCCGCGGCCTGCGCACTCGCGATGGCGTGCAACGCCACCGTCGTCTTGCCACTGGATTCCGGGCCGTAGATCTCGACCACCCGGCCCCGCGGCAGGCCGCCGATGCCGAGCGCGACATCGAGCGCGATCGCCCCGGTGGGGATCACCTCGATCGGTTGCCTGGTCTCCTCGCCCAGTCGCATCACCGAGCCGCGACCGTGCTGTTTCTCGATCTGGGCCAGCGCCGCCTCGAGCGCCTTGGCGCGATCCGCTACCGCCATCATCTGTCCTTTCCTCGAACGCTGCCCCACACCATAGGAACCGGCACTGACAGTTGTGCCAACGACCTTCCGGACCTGTGGATGACCGGGTCACCGGCCTGACGTCGTCCACAGCCTAGGCGAACATCTGTTCGAAATCGAGTGGGAAACCGGCGTGTCGCGCCGCCGAATGTCGACGGGTAGCTCGGCATGGAACCAGAAGCCCAAGAAGCTCCTGACCCGTCCACGGCCTCGAGACTTCGGGCGCCGCCCGAACCCCAGGGATCCTGGTGGGCTACTGCAACAGGGTGGCGTCGGAGAGCTCGGCGTCCTTGATCTTCTGGAACTCGGCCATCAGGTCGCCGACCTCCATGCCGGCCTTCCGGTCGTCGCGGATGTCCAGCACGATCCGTCCGGCATGCATCATGATCAGCCGGTTGCCCAGCTGGAGAGCCTGCTTCATGTTGTGGGTGACCATCAGGGTGGTCAGGTGGTGCTCCTCCACCAGCTCCCTGGTGAGCCGGGTCACCAGCGCGGCGCGCTGCGGGTCCAGCGCGGCGGTGTGCTCGTCCAGCAACAGGATCTTGGGGTGGGAGAAGGTCGCCATCAGCAGCGACAACGACTGCCGCTGGCCGCCGGAGAGCAGGCCGACCCAATCCCGCAAGCGGTTCTCCAGGCCCTGTTCCAGCACGGTCAGCTGGCTGCGGAAGAACTCGCGCTTGGCCTTCGTCACGCCGAGCCGCAGCATCCGCCGCTTGCCGCGTTCCAGCGCCATGGCGAGGTTCTCCTCGATGGTCAGGTGCGGCGCGGTGCCGGCGGACGGGTTCTGGAACACCCGTCCGATGTAGGCGGCGCGCTGGAAGTCGGTCAGCCGGGTGACGTCCCGGCCGTCGATCGCCACCCTGCCGGCGTCGGACCGGATCGAGCCCGACACCACGTTCAGCAGGGTCGACTTGCCGGCGCCGTTCGAGCCGATCACGGTGGCGAAGTCGCGTGGCTCCAGGTGCAGGTCGATGCCGACCAGCGCCTGACGTTCGTTGACGGTGCCCGGGAAGAAGGTCTTGCTGATCCCCTCGAGTCGCAACATCAGCGTTCCTCCTCCTGCGTGACTCCGGCGGGCACGGGTTCGGCGTCGGCGCCGGGCTGCCCCTCCCCGCCGGGCCGGCGCCGGAACGCCGCCGGGACCTTGTGGAAGACCCGCCACTGCGGCAGCACCAGCGCCGCGACCACCAGCACCGCCGAGATCAGCTTCATGTCGTTGGGGTTCAGCCCGGCGGACAGCGCGACCTGGATCACCACCCGGTAGAGCACCGAGCCGAGCACGACCGCGGACGCCGCCCGCAGCACGGTCAGCCGGCCGATCAGCGCCTGCCCGATGATCACCGAGGCCAGGCCTGCCACGATCATGCCGATCCCCATGCCGACGTCGGCGAACCCCTGGTACTGGGCGATCATCGATCCGGAGATCGCCACCAGCCCGTTGGAGAGCGCCAGGCCGAGGATCTTCTGGGCGTCGGTGGAGACCCCGAACGAGCGGATCATCTCCGGGCTGTCGCCGGTGCCGCGCATCGCCAGCCCCAGGTCGGTGTGCAGGAACCAGATGATCAACGCCAGCACCACCAGCGCGACCACGACCAGGATCGCCGGCCCCACCCAGGTGCCGAGCAGCTTCTCCGCCCGCAGCCCGGAGAAGAAGGTGTCGGCGCGCAACAGCGAGACGTTCGCCGAGCCCATGATCCGCAGGTTGATCGAGTACAGCCCGATCATCGTGATGATCCCCGCCAGCAGCCCGTCGATGTTGCCCTTGGTGTGCAGCAGGCCGGTGATCACGCCTGCGACCAGCCCCGCGGCGAAGGCCAGGAGCGTCGCCGTCCAGGGATCGAGGCCGGTGGCGATGCCGACCGCCGCGACCGCGCCGCCGGTGGTGAAGCTGCCGTCCACGGTCAGGTCGGGGAACTCGAGAATCCGGAAGGTCAGGTACACGCCGAGGGCCATGATCGCGTAGATCAGGCCCAACTCGACAGCGGTGATCATGGCAGTTCCTCGGTTGGACGACACTCCGCGGGGGCCGGGCCCCCGCGGAGTGCGCTGGCGACTACTGGGTGATGTTCTCCGGCTTGGCCTGGTCGATCAGCGCCTGCGGCAGGGTGACCCCCATCCGCTCGGCGGCCCCCAGGTTCAGGTAGACGTCCAGGTTGGTCTGGGTCTCCACCGGGGTGGTGGCGGGGTCGGCGCCCTCGGTGAGGATCCGGATCGCCTGCTGACCGGTCTGCCGGCCCAGTTCGTAGTAGGAGAGGCCGTAGGTGGCGATCGCGCCCGCCTTGACCGTGCCGGCCTCGGCGCCGAAGACCGGGATCTGCTTGGTCTCGGCGACGCCCAGCACGGCGTTGATCGAGGAGACCACGGTGTTGTCGGTCGGGATGTAGATCGCGTCCACGTCACCCAGCGACTCGGTGGCCTGCTGCACGTCGGCGGTGGTCGGCGCGGAGGCCTCCTTCACCTCGATGCCGAGCGGGGCGGCGGCCTCCTTGACCCAGGCGACCTGGGTGACCGAGTTGTCCTCGCCGCTGTTGTAGATCACCCCGAGGGTCTTCACCTCCGGCACCACCTGCTTGATCAGGTCGAGCTGCTCCTTGACCGGGTTGGCGTCGGAGGTGCCGGTGACGTTGGCTCCCGGAGCCTCCCACGAGGCCACCAACTGGGCGCCCACCGGGTCGGTGACGGCGGTGAACAGCACCGGCACGTCGCTGATCTTCTGGGCCACGGCCTGGGCGGTCGGGGTGGCGATCGCCAGGATCAAGTCATGGTTGGCATCGGCGAAGGTCCCGGCGATGTTCGCCGCGGTGGACTGGTCGCCCTGCGCGTTCTGCTCGTCGTAGGTGACCTCCAGGCCGGCTTCCTTCAGCGCGTCCTTGAAGCCCTCCCGCGCGGCGTCCAGCGCCTCGTGGGTGATGATCTGGGTGATCCCGATGGAGTACGTCTTCGGCGGCTGGCTGGCCTGTGGGGCGGCGGACGACGATTCGGCGGGCAGCGGCGTGGCCGGCGTGCCACCAGCGCAGGCGGTCAGGGCGAGGCTGGCCAGCGCCGCGATCGCGGCCAGCCGGAGGGGCTTCAACACGGTGGGAGATCCTTTCCATTGCTCAACCGCCGCCCAGCGCGCAGGGCTGAGGGACGGTGAGCCGAAGCCTAGGGCGTGCGGCGGCCCGCCGGGTGCACATCCCACCCAGCGGGTGGCGGATCAGCGCTCGGATTCGGGGACGTCCAGGCTGACGCAGGCCGCCAGCCAGATCCGGCGTACCGCGAGGCCGTCGTTCAGCGCCTGCCGGACGGTGCGTCCACCCAGGTCGGTATGCACCACCGACTCGGCCCAGGCGGGGGCGTAGGCCTCACCCAGCAGGGCGCGCAGCCGCTTCCAGAGTTCGGTCTCGCGCACCTGCGGCCTCAGGCCGCCGCGACGGTCTGGCGGCGGACCGGAAGCGCGGTGACACTGGCCCGGGCGTCGATCTGGTCGCCGACCCGGCGCAGCAGGCTGGAGAGCGGGATGCCCAGGGCGCCGCAGATCGCGTTCAGCAGTTCGCTGGAGGCCTCCTTCTGGCCACGCTCGATCTCGGAGAGATAACCCAGGCTGACCCTCGCCTTCGCGGAGACCTCGCGGAGCGTGAGGCTCTCCGCCCGCCGCAGTTCGCGCAGCGTCTCACCGAGCGCTTCGCGCATCAGCACCGGGCGTTCCGGGAGGGTCATCACCATGGAGGGAACTCTACCTGTCGATCTGGCAAGGGGTCTGGACGCTCATACAACACCACGCCGGTGTCGTCTTGTTCCCACGGCCGGCTTCCTCCGGCTCAGCCGTGCTGCTCCCGTTCGGCCAGGGTCTTGGCCCGCAGCCGCAACGCGTCCAGGACGTACTGCGCGCCGGTCACCACGGTCAGCACCACGGCGGCGCCCATCACCAGCCAGGCCAGCCAGAACCAGAACGGCAGGGTCGCCGCCGTCGCCTGGATCGGGTAGGGCAGGAACATCAGCAGGGCGATCGACTGCAGCACCGTCTTCAGCTTGCCGGCGGGCGCGGCCGACATCACCGCGTACTTCAGCATCCGCACCCGCATCCAGGTGATCCCCCACTCCCGCACCAGGATCAGGACGGTAACCCACCAGGGCAGCTCGCCCAGGATGCTCAGGCCGATGAAGGCGGCGCCGGTGAGCGCCTTGTCGGCGATCGGATCCCAGATCTTGCCGAAGTCGCTGACCAGCCCGTAGCGACGGGCCAGGCGGCCGTCGAGGGTGTCGGTGAGGATGGCGACGCCGAAGGCGACGGTGGCCGCCAGCCGCCAGCCGAAGCTGGCCGGATCGACGAACAGCAGCCAGACGAACACCGGGACCAGCACCAGCCGCAGGATGGTGAGTGCGTTCGGCAGCCAGGCCGGAATCCCCCGGCCACCGCTGCCCGGCTGCTGCGTCATCGCCGCCCCGCTTCCACGACCAGATCCACCCCGTCCGCTGTCTGGACCCTACCCCAACCGAACGTTCCCGGTAACGTCCCGTCGGCCAGCCCGAGGATCGTCGCCGCGCCGTCGGTCTCCGGTCCCTGTTGCGCGATCCGTCCGGCCGCCGCGTGCTCGCCGGCCTCCTCGACCAGGAAGCGCACCTGCTCCCCGGCCCGTTCGGCCGCCCGCTGGGCCAGCAACTCGTCCACCACCGCGGTGACCTGCTCGACCCGCTCGGCGATCGCGGCGGCGGGGAGCTTGTCGGGCAGGGTCGCGCCCTCGGTGCCCTCCTCGTCGGAGTAGCCGAACACGCCGACCGCGTCCAGCCGGGCCCCGGCCAGGAAGTCGGTCAGTACCTCGACATCGTCCTCGGTCTCGCCGGGGAACCCGACGATCACGTTGCTGCGCACCCCGGCGAGCGGGTCGCCGGCGCGGATCACGTCCAGCAGGCCCAGGAACGATCCGGTATCCCCGAACCGGCGCATCCGGCGCAGCACCGGCGCCGAGGCGTGCTGGAACGGCAGGTCGAAGTAGGGCACGACGTGGTCCAGTTCGCAGATGGTCGCCACCAGGTCGGGACGGACCTCCGCCGGCTGCAGGTAGGAGACCCGGATCCACTCCAGCCCGTCCACCCGGTCCAGCGCCCGCAGCAACCCCACCAGGTCGGTTCCGGGCAGGTCCTTGCCGTAGGAGGACGAGTTCTCCGAGACCAGCACGACCTCCTTCACCCCGTCCTCCACCAGCCAGCGGGCCTCGGCCACCACCTCGTCGACCGGGCGCGACAGGTAGGAGCCGCGGAAGCTCGGGATCGCGCAGAAGGCACACCGGCGGTCACAGCCGGAGGCGATCTTCAGCGGCGCCGTGGGGCCGCCGGCCAGCCGGCGGCGGAGCACCGGCGGGCCGCTGGCCGGGACGGTGCCCGGATGCCCCGGGACCGCCACCCGACCCGCCGCGGCAGGACGCGCGACCGGAGTGATCGGCAGCAGGGAGCGACGATCCCTGGGGACATGCGCGGCAGGGACGTGCCCGTCCAGGATGGAGCGCAACCGCCCGGCGATGTCGGCGTAGTCGTCGAAGCCCAGCACCGCGTCGGCCTCGGGCAACTCTCGGGCGAGTTCGGCGCCGTAGCGCTCGGCCAGACAGCCGACCGCCACCACCGAGGCGACCCGTCCGGACTCCTTCAGGTCGGCGGCGGCCAGCAGGGTGTCGATCGAATCCTTCTTGGCGGCGTCGATGAAGCCACAGGTGTTCACCACCACGACGGTCGCCGCCTCGGCGTCGTCCACCAGGGTGAAACCGCCGGCGGCCAGCCTGCCGGCCAGTTCCTCGGCGTCGACCTCGTTGCGGGCGCAGCCCAGCGAAGCGATGTGAACCGCTGGTTGTGCCGTCATGATCCCGCCAGCGTACTCCCCTACGATCCCCGAGCCCGTCGGAGGGTCAGCCTTCCCGCAGGTTGGCCAGCACCTCGTCCAGGTCGTCCGGCTTCACCAGCACCTCGCGCGGCTTCGAACCCTCGGACGGACCCACGATGCCGCGGGTCTCCAGGATGTCCATCAGCCGGCCGGCCTTGGCGAAGCCGACCCGCAGCTTGCGCTGCAGCATCGAGGTGGAGCCCAGCTGCAGGTTCACCACCAGCTGGGCGGCCTCCAGCACAAGCTCCAGGTCGTCGCCGATGTCCTCGGCCACCGCGCGTCCGGAATCGGCCGGGGCGGTGACGTCCTCGCGGTAGGCGGGGGCCTGCTGTTCGGTGACGTGCTTCACCACGGCGCGGATCTCGGCCTCGGTCACCCAGGCGCCCTGGACGCGGAGCGCCTTGGACTGCCCCATCGGCAGGAACAGCCCGTCGCCCTGGCCGACCAGCTTCTCGGCGCCGGGGGTGTCCAGGATGACCCGCGAGTCGACCTGCGAGCTGGTCGCGAAGGCCAGCCGGGAGGGGACGTTGGCCTTGATCAGGCCGGTCACTACATCGGTAGAGGGCCGCTGGGTGGCCAGCACCAGGTGGATGCCGGCGGCGCGGGCGAGCTGGGTGATCCGGACCACCGAGTCCTCCACGTCGCGCGGGGCGACCAGCATCAGGTCGGCCAGCTCGTCCACGATCACCACCAGGTACGGGTACGGCGCCAGGACACGCTCCGAGCCGGGCAGCGGCTGGGCCTGGCCGGAGAGCACCGCCTTGTTGAAGTCGTCGACGTGCCGGAAGCCGAAGGCGGCCAGGTCGTCGTACCGGGCGTCCATCTCCCGGACCACCCACTGCAGCGCCTCGGCGGCCTTCTTCGGCGAGGTGATGATCGGGGTGACCAGGTGCGGGATGCCCTCGTAGTGGGTGAGCTCCACCCGCTTGGGGTCGACCATGATCAGCCGCACCTCGTCCGGCGTGGAGCGCATCAGGATCGAGGTGATCAGCGAGTTCACGAAGCTCGACTTGCCCGAGCCGGTGGCGCCGGCCACCAGCAGGTGCGGCATCTTGGCCAGGTTGGTCACCACGTAGCCGCCCTCGACGTCCTTGCCCAGCCCGATGGTGAGCGGGTGGTGGTCGTTGCGGGCACGGTTGGAACGCAGTACGTCGCCGAGCGAGACGATCTCCTTGTCGGCGTTCGGGATCTCGATCCCGATCGCCGACTTGCCCGGGATCGGTGACAGGATCCGGACGTCGGCCGAGGCCACCGCGTAGGCGATGTTCTTCACCAGCCGGGTGACCGTCTCGACCTTCACCGCGGTGCCCAGTTCGACCTCGTAGCGGGTGACCGTCGGGCCCCGGGTGTAGCCGGTGACGGCGGCGTCGATCTCGAACTGCCGCAGCACCTCGCTGAGCCGAGCCACCACCTGGTCGTTCACCTGGCTGCGCGCCTTCGGCAGCGAGCCGGGCTTCAGCACCGCCTGGTCGGGCAGGGTGTAGACGACATCGCCGGAGAGCGGCGGCTGGGCGGCCCGCAGCGGGGCGTCCGACATCACCGGCGCCTCCGGTTCGGTCCGCTTCGGTTTGCCGGCGGTGACCGGCAGCGGCGGGTCGACCGGCTGGGTCTCCTCCAGGTCGATCGGGTCGATCCCGTCCGGCCCGGGCGCCGGATCGTCCACCAGCGGGCTGACGAAGGCCTCGTCGCGGTTGTAGTCGGTGGGTTCCTCCGGCTTCTTCGGCGCCAGCTTCGCCCGGGCGGAGGCCACCCGTTCGCCGATCTCGTGGACCGGGATGCCGAGCACCACCAGCAGGCCGAAGCCGGCCACCAGCACCAGGATCGGGACCGCCAGCCAGACCGACACCAGGTCGACTAGGAAGGAGGAGGAGAAGAAGCCCAGGAAGCCGCCCGCCTCGCGGACCAGATCCGGCTGGGAGCCGCGGGGGACGCCGTGCGCGACGTGGATCAGCCCCAGCACGCCCAACAGCGTGACCGTCCAGCCGATCGCCTGCCGGCCCCCGGGGCCGTTGCGGTCGGGGTGCCGCAGCGTCCGCCAGGCCATCGCGGCGGCGATCACCGGCACCGCGTAGGCGAAGCTTCCGACCAGCGTGGTGAGCGCGATCCGCGTCCAGGCCCCGGCCGCGCCGGGCAGACCGAACCAGAACTCGCCGGCCACCACGATCGCCAGGATCAGCAGTACCAGGCCGGCGCCGTCCCGGCGCAGGGCCGGGTCGAGATCGCGGGCGGAGCCGCCGATCGCCCTGGCCAGCTGGCCGACCAGCTTGGCCAGGCCGCGCCAGAAGCCGGCGATGCCGCGTCCGATCGCGGACAGGGCACGGCTCAGGCCCGAGGGCTCGGCAGAACGCCCGCGGGCAGAACTGCTGCGGGCCGGTGTCTTCTTGCTTCCGGACGCTCGGGAGGCCGTGGAGGTACGCGTGGGTGCGTTGCTCCGGCTCCGCGAGGGGGAAGACGCGCGGGTCGCCATGCACCGCAGCCTAAGGCACAGCCACCCGATAGCGGCAGCGACCACGCCGGTGATTGCCCGGCCGAGCCCCCGCTCTCCCGCCTCCCGCCGCTACGCGCCACGCCGCGGAGCGCGCCCGCCGGCGCGTCGGCGGACTGGTGCCCCGCTCTCCCCCGCTCCCTCCCCGGCGACGCGATCCCGCGCGGCCGCGATGAACATCCACGCGGCGTAGAGCAGAAGCGCGCCGACGACCACGGACACCACGATCGCGCGCAGGTCGCCGGTGAGCAGATTGGCGACCCGGCCGAGATAGGGAATCGCGTACCAGACGGTTCCCCTGATCTGCACGGGCTTCACCGGTTCGAGGTCGGGTTGGGCGTTCGCGTCGCCCTTCGTGATGAACACCGGCGAACCGTCGGCCAGCAGCATCCGCTGGGTGACGCGGTGGGTCACCAGCGTCGGCTCGCCGCTCTTGAGTTGATAGGTGAGCACCCTGCCGGGGACGATGTCGGCGGGTTCGGTCGGCCGCACCACGATCAGGGTGCCGGCCGGCAGCGCCGGCTCCATCGAGGAGCTGAGGACGGTGAGCGTCACCGAACCGGTCACCGCCGGCACCACGCTGACGGCCACGCCGATGCCGACGAGCAGCACCAACAGGGACGCCATCAGCCCGGTTCCGAGGGCGCTGAACACCGCACTCGGGCGGGAAGCCGGCTTCGCCACGACCTGCTCGGCCTCGGACGGCTGAGCCAGGAACCGCCGGCCCGCGGGTTGGGTCATGGCCGCCACCCGCCCGCCACGGCTTCGTCGTCGCCGTCGCGGCGCCGCCAGGCGATCACGCAGCACACCACGCCCACCAGGAGCGCCACCCCGGCGAACGGCCCCAGTGGCAGCAGCGAGCCGGACCCGGTGTTCGGCAGCCGGCCGGACCCCGGAGTCGAGGGCGCGACGGACTGCTCGGGTGGCTCCCGGCAGGCGCGGCCGGGGGTGACCTCTCCCGCGGCGGCGGTCTCGACCAGCACGGCGCGAAGCCGGAAGCGGACCGTGCCCCGCATCCCGTGCCGCCCGGCGAGCGCCGGGTCGACGCCGGCGGTGAGGTCGAGCCGGAGGCTCTCTCCCGCCGCCAGCGCCATCCCGCCACCGAGCACCGTGCACCCCCCGTTGCCGACGCCGGTCCCGATGGTCACCGGCGACGACGCCGTCCCTCCCTGCGGCGCCACGCTCAGCGAGACGGCATCGGCCAGCGCGGCGTCATCGGCGCTCGGGTCGACCAGGTCGACGCGCAGCACGGCGGCCACCCCGGAGTCGTTCCTCACCCAGACCTGCTCGGTGCTCCGGTCGCCGGGCACGACCCTTCCCATCCCGGTGAACAACGGCAGCGTGCTGTCGGCGACGAAGTCCACCCCGTCGGTCGAGACGAGCAGTTCGTCCCCGGCGGCCGCGGCGGGTGCCGCGGCGCCGCCGCGCAGCGCGAGGGCCAGCAGCGGGCCGGTCACCGCGGTGGCCACGGCGCGGACCGTCCGGGACCCCGGCCTCGGGTTCGACGTCACCATGGGGCTAGCCGATCCCCGCCACGGGAGTGACGGTCGTGCCGCTGCGGCTGAGCTGAATGCCGTCCCAGAGGACGTTGGACGAGTTGTCGAGGATCCGGAAGATCCGCGTCGTCCCGTTGCCGATGTAGGTGTTGCGGCTGAAGCTGACGCTGGTCGCACCGTTCGCGATGGTGGCGACGTTGCCCCAGTTGGAGCAGGCCGGGGCATTGTTGCAGCGCTGCAGCGTGCCTCCGGCCATGGTCGAGCCGCCGAAGGTCAGGACGACATTGGTACCCGACTGCGCGAAGGTCAGGGGTTCGCGCTCGAAGCGCAACTGCGCGCTCGGCTCGTTGCAGGCCACCGTGGTGGCGTTCGCGGTCGACGTCGTCGACAGGCTCAGGCACAGGCCGGTCGCCGCGCTGACCAGCTGGAAGCGACTGGAGTCGAGGTACTGCACGTACCACCGCTGCGCCGCGGTGTTCGCGGCGTTCTGGATGATCGCGTTCGCCCCGCTGTAGGTGACCCGGGTGCCCATGGCGTGGCGCGGCCGGACGGTGACCAGCGACTGGTCGCTCCCCGAGACCGGCAGGAACTCCCAGCGCTGGTTCGCGTTGCCGTGGCACCCGTAGGCGATGACCGAGCCTCCCGAACCCGCGCTGCCGCTGACGTCGAGGCAGTAGCCGGTGTTCGCATCGGCGCGTACCGTGAACCAGCGGGAGAGCGAGGGGTCGAAGAAGCCGGTGGTCAGCGGGTACATGCCCGCCGTCTGCTGCACGTGGCCGGCGGTGGACGCGGTCGCGACCCAGCCACCGGCGCTGAGCGAGACGGCGATCGCCGGGTTCGCCTGCTGCGAGCCGCTCGGCGAGGTGAGGGCCCGCCAGTCGGGGATGGTGGTGCGGACGCAGTAGGTGACCGATGTGCCGGCGTTGAGCGTCGGCGTGATCGCCGGCGGCGCGGCCCAGCTGCCGCTGAGCGCCGATCCCGGGGGGTTGGTCGCGTTGCACGGACCGGCCGAGGTCGGCCACACCCGGATCGGCAGGCCACCCGCCCAGGCCTCCGGCGCCGCGATCGTCACCGTCGCGGTGCCGCTGACGCCGCCGGTGTTGCTCACGGTGAAGCTGCCGGTCTTCGTCAGGTCGCTGGGCAGGTAGATCGCTCCCATGCCGGCGAAGTCGGCCTGGCCGACCGAGACGGCCCGGGTGGTGAGCGACCCGCCCGCGGTGACGCTCGCGGTGAAGTACGCCCACCCCGCGCTGCCGCCGATCGCCGTCAGAAAGGCGGTGATGCCCGCCACGACGGCGAACCGCTGACGTGCGATCCACGGTCGTGGGGAGTTCGGGGCGCCGCTGCTCAGCATGTCAGCTCGCGCTCTGGGTGCCGGCGACTGTGACGTCGAAGTCGAGGCCCTGCCCACTCACCGTGGCCGGGGTGTCGGCGGCGAGCGCGACCTCGAGGCAGTACCAGCGGGTGGCACCCCCGGCGAGCGGGCCGCCGCCGAGTGCCACCGAGTAGCCGTCCAGCGCCGCCTGGGTGCCGCCGAGCCCCACGGCGCAGCCGGCGGAACCCGCCACCGGGGTGATCCGGGCGAGGGCGTGCGAGGCGATCTGCGGAGTGCTGGTCGCCTCGATCGCGGCGTCCAGGGTGGCCGGCGCGTCGCCGGTGTTCGCGACGTTGAAGGCCCTGGCCACCGGCGTGTTCGGCGAGACCTCGAAGGTACCCAGCGAGGCCGAGCTCGACCCGTCGATCCGCAGCGTGAGCGTGCCAGCGGTGAGGGTCGCCCCCGGCGCGCATTGGTGGTGGAGGTGAGGAACGCGTAGGTGGCCCCCGCGCCGCTGAGCCCCACCACCACGGCGGCGGTCGAGGCGAGGAACGCACGGACGAACGCCCACAGGGGTCGGCGGCGCCGACGTGCGAACCGCTCGCCGCTGCGCGTCACGGGACGGTGATGCTGCCGTCGATCTGGGTGACGGTCAGGGCGAAGTTGGCGAGGTTGACCGCACCCGTCCTCGCCGGGTTGTCGTCAGTGGGCGAGCCGGCCGCACCGAACGGCCAGGTGATCGTGGCCGTGATGGTGGTCGCGTAGCTGCTGCTGGCATTGCTCTTGTGCTCGAAGGTGTTGCCGCCGGTTCCCACCGGGGTCGCGCCGGTCACGCCGAAGACGGCGGAGTTGGCGAGACGGCCGGCCAGGGCCGTGTCGGCCGCGCTGGCGCTGACCGCGGCGACCGCCCCGCCCGCCAGGCCCACCTGGAAGCGCAGGTTCTGGCCCTGGGCGGTGATGGTCGCCGGCACGCTGTACAGCAGTACGTCGCCGGGCACGATGCGCACGGCGCTGATGTCGGGGACGGCGGTCACCCCACCGCTGGTGTGCTGGATCTGCCAGGTCGGGGTACCGTTCGCCACCACGGTCAGGGTGCCCGCGGTGATAGTGCTCGATCCGCCGAGGTTCGCGGTGTCGTTCCAGTAGGCGAGGGTGCCGCCACCGCCCAGCAGCAGCATGACGGCCACACCTGTCGCGATGACCCCCTTGGTCATCTTCTTCATGTTCGTCTCTTTCCTGTTCGGGGGGAGAAGCTCGACGGGCATCGCGACGCGAAGCAACACCGATCGGAATCCGGCACAGTTCACTCGTCGCAGCTCGGATGCGATACTGAAGGTACAGACGGCGGGATGGGCAGGGAGCCGATGGCCCCGAACCTTCCCCCAAATGTTCTCCCTTGTGGTCACGGGTTGGACAACCCCCAACTGTCGAAAGTCGCCCATGCTGAGTTCGCTCGAAGACTGCGGCGTCACCGCCGGACCGCGGTTGGGCGGATTCGACAGCGGTAGGGTGCACCTTCCCGCCAGCTCGCGACTGCTCGAACGACTCGGCGAGCCGACGGGAACGGTGGACGCGACGCAGCGGCTGACGCTGCTGTGCGCCCCGACCGGCTACGGCAAGACGGCGACCGTGGCCGCCTGGCTGGGCAGCGGCGGCGAACGACACGTTCGGTGGGTTCACGGGACGGGCTCGGCCCCGGAGGCCATCTGGCCCTCGCTCCGGCAGGAGCTGGCGCCACTCTCCGGGGTCGCCACCGCACCGGACGACGATCCGGTGAGCGCGACGGTCCGGATCGCGGCTGGCATCGTCTCACCGGTCACCCTGGTGATCGACGACTACCACCAGTCGACCAGCACCGAGAACGACACCGCCATCGTCGAGCTGTCGATCGCTTCCCCGCTGCTGAGGGTGGTCGTGGTCGGCCGCAGGGTGACCCTGCTGGACAGCCCGCTGGTCAGCGCGACGACCCGCGTGCTGCGGATCGGGCCTGCCGAGCTCGCCCTCACCCCCGACGAGCTGCAGCGGTTCGTGACGGCGCTCGGCGTTCCGGCGAGCGATCGCCTGGCCACCGCCCTCCAGCGGACGGACGGTTGGCCGCTCGCCGTCGGCGCCGCGCTCAACCTCGGCTCCGACGAGCTGTACCTCGACACTCCCGGGGGTCGCTCGTGGAACGACTCGTCCACGGCGGCGCCGCTCGATCCGGTCGCCAACCTCGCCGCCTTCGCGCTGGACTCCCTCGAGGTGGTCGGCCCCGCGGCGCGCCGGGCGCTCCTCGCCGCCGCCCAGCTGGACGCGATCGGTCTCCCCCAGCTCGCCCGGCTGCTCGGCACCGATCCGGCCGCGTTCGCCGCGCCCCAGCAGTTGGTCGAGCTCGGCCTGCTGGGGCGCGTGCCCGGGACGCACACCGTCGAGTTCAGCTGCCACCGATCGGTACGGGCGCCGCTGTCCGACTTCGCCGAGCGGACGATGGCTCCCGCCGAGCGCACCCAGCTCCACTCCGACCGCGCCGCCGAGCTGGAGCGCACCGCGCCGTTCTCCGCCTTCCGGCTGTACTGCGACGCCGGCCGCTACCAGGCGGCCGAGGTCGTGCTCGCGCACAACTTCACCGCGATCACCGACGAGGTCGGCACCAGCACCCAGCTGTTGCGCGCGGTGCCCGAGGAGGTGCTGCTCGCGCACCCGACGCTCACCGCCGCCCTGCTCTTCCTCGAACTGCCCGACGCCGGGGTGGCCACGGAGACGATCGACTACCTCCTGAGGCTCTGGCAGCAGGGACTGCACCGACGCCTGCCCGAGGGCCCCGAAACCCCGCCCGGCCCGATCCACCTGCCGCTGCTCTGCCAGGCCATGGTGGCCACCCGGCTGCTCGGAAGGCTGCAGGAGTCGCACGCGCTGATGCGCCAGCTCGAGAGCCGGCTCACCTCGAACCAGCTCGACGACCCGGCCCAGGAGCAGTCGCCGGCACCGGTCTCGGCCCTGAGCGGCTTCCTGCCCGTCTACTACCGCGAGGCCGCCACCACCGCAATCATGGTCGGAGACCTGGAGGACGCGCGCCGCCACCTGAAGCGGTTGCAGCACTGGTCGGAGCGCATGATCGCCAGGTCCTCGCGCGATTCCACCGACACCGCCGGCCGGGCCGGCTCCGACTCCGGCAACCGCTGGCTGCTCGCCGCCCTCAGCGGGCTGGCGTTCGCCGACCTCCTGGACGGCGATCTCCGCGGTTGCGCCGACACCCTGGCCGAGCTGGACGACCGCGCGGCCCGCACCGGTGCCGTCGCTCCGGGCGTCTCCTGGGTCTGGGCGGAGCTCGTCCGGGCGCACCTGTCGTACGAGCTGCGCGACGACTCCCTGCTCCAGCAGGCGACCGCCAGGCTCAGGCCGTTCGCCCGCCGGCTCGAATCCTGGCCACTGCTGGTCGTCGCGCAGGCCGCCTCGGTCCGGAACGTGCGTCCCACCTGCTCGGCGCTGGCCCAACTGAGGGCCGGCATGGCCGAGATCCGGGATGCGCCGCAATCGGGAAGCAGCTGGGCGGAGTACGTCCTCGGCTTCGAGGTCATGCTCTGCACCTCGCTCGGGGATCTTCCCGCCGCCGCCGAACTGCTGGCCTCCGGATCCGCCGACAGCGCGTCGCTGCGGCTTGAGCGGGCGCGCCTCGCCCTCTTCTCCGGCGACGACGTGGAGGCGCTGCTGGCCGCGCAGCACGTGGGCCTTCCCGGCACCACCAAACGGCAGCGGGCCGACCGCTTCCTGATCAGCGCGGTCGCCGCCTGGAGCTGCGGGCGCCGCGACGACGCCTTCTTCATGCTGCGCGAGGCGGCGGAACTGATCACCCGCCACCACCTCCCGTCGACGCTGCAGAGCGTGCCCTACGAACCGCTGCGGGAACTCGCCGCCGCTGCCCGGGAGGCGGGCGTCTGCGACCTCGTCGAGCTGGTCGGGGAGGTGCCGGAACCGGCGCGCGCCAAGCGCTACGGCCGTCTCACCGAGATGGAACTCCGCACCCTGCAGGCGATTGCCCAGCACCGCAGCGCGAACAAGGCGGCCGCCGAGCTCTTCGTCACGCCGGGAACCGTCAAGAAGCACCTCGCCTCGGTCTACCGCAAGCTCAACGTCAATGGCCGCGACGAGGCCATCCTGCAGGCCGGCCGGATGGGCATCCTGGGGTAGCGGAGGACCCGCTCAACCGGCGAAGTGCTGCCAGCCGGGATCGCCCTCCCAGGCCCCGCCGGCGACCAGCACCCCCGGCTCGCCGGCGCGGACGACCCCCACCAGCCGCCAGCCCTCCGGGACGGCGGCGGACGGGAAGCAGCCGGCCAGGGCGTGGTCCTCACCGCCGGTCAGGACGAAGGCCAGCGGGTCCTTGCCGCCCAGCGCCGCGGCGACGGCGGTCTGCGGCTCGGCGATGTCGAAGGCGGACGGGTCCAGGTCGATCACCACCCCGGAGGCGGCGGCGATGTGGCCCTGGTCGGCCAGCAGGCCGTCCGAGACGTCCACCATCGCGGTCGCCCCGGCCGCCGCGGCCACCACGCCCTGGCCGTAGG
>JAEXCA010000028.1 GCA_023393755.1 Actinomycetes bacterium
CTGCTGGGCTCGCCGCCGCCCGGCCAGGGGGGGTTGGCTTAACCCACGGGGGCTGGGCTTCTAGAATCGCCCGCGTGGCGTGGGTGAGCCCGGTCGAGCGGGCGGACGACCAGCGGCTGGCCGACTACGTCGGCCTCCGCGAGTCCACCCTGCGGCAGGTGCTGGAGCCCGAACGCGGAATCTTCATCGCCGAGGGCAGCAAGGTGATCCGGCGGGCGCTGGCCGCCGGCCACCCGCCCCGATCGCTGTTGCTGGCCGAGCGCTGGCTGGCCGAACTCGCGGATCTGCTGGAGCCGCTGGACGTCCCGGTCTACCTGGTCAGCGAGGCGGTGGCCGAGCAGGTGACCGGCTTCCACGTCCATCGCGGCGCGCTCGCCTCGCTGCACCGCAGCGAGCGATGGCGCGTGGCGGACGTCCTGCGCGGCCGCCGGGTGATGGTGCTGGAGGATCTGGTCGATCACACCAACGTCGGGGCGATCCTCCGCAACGCCGCCGGGCTGGGCTGGGACGGGGTGCTGGTCAGCGCCCGGTGCGCCGATCCGCTCTACCGGCGATCGATCAAGGTGTCGATGGGCACGGTGTTCGCACTGCCCTGGGCCCGGCTGCCGGAGCGGGTGGATCTCGCCGACGTGCTGGGTGGAGCCGGCTTCACCGTGGCCGCCCTGGCCCTCACGCCGGAGGCGGTCGGCCTCGCCGACTATGCGGTCAGGGCGTCCGGGATCGATCGGTTGGCCCTGTTGCTGGGAACCGAGGGGCACGGTCTGAGCCCGGGCTGGCTGGCCGCGGCCGACGACGTGGTGCAGATCCCGATGCACGCCGGCGTCGACTCGCTGAACGTCGCCGCCGCCAGCGCTATCGCCGGCTACGTCCTCGCACCTAACCAGGACGATCCCGGTCGCGCCACGCCGTCACCGAACGGGTGAGGGAGCCACGCAGCCCACGGCTCACTCGGCGGAGGTCCGGCGCGGGGTGACCGGCCAGTCCTCGGGGTAGAGGTGGGCGAGCTCCTCCGCCTGCGTGTACAGCTTGCGGCGGACCCGGCCGGAGAGCCGGTCGCCGAAGACGATGCCGTTCAGGTGGTCGGTCTCGTGCTGCAGGCAGCGGGCCAGCGTCCCGGTGCCCTCGACGTGCACCGGGTTGCCCGCCAGGTCGACCCCGTCGCAGACCGCGAAGTCCGGACGGGCCAGCGGCTGGTAGCCGCCGGGCAGCGACAGGCAGCCCTCCTCGTCGGAGACCAGCCGGCGGGCGTCGCCCTCGGGCAGGGTCACCACCGGATTGCACACCACCCCCTGGTGGAAGACATCGTCGGCGTCCGGGCAGTCGTAGACGAAGACCGCGAGATCGACGCCGACCTGGGTCGCGGCCAGACCCACTCCCCGGGCGGCGGCCATCGTGGCGAACATGTCGCGGACCAGGGTGCGCAGTTCCTCGTCGAACACCTCGACCCTGCGGGTGGGCGCATGCATCACCGGCGTCCCCCAGCGGGTGATCGGCAGCAGCCCGCCGCCCGTCATCAGGTCCCTGACATCCATCCTGCGTCCACTCCTCGATCTCGCCCGGTGGTCCGGGCGGCGTCTGCGCCAGCGGCCATCCTAGCGATCCCGCGCGTGGCGGCTTGCCCCCGGCCAGCCGGCTGCGCAGGCTGGAGGAGTGGAGGCGCCGAGCGTTGAGCTGACTGATGAGCAGTCGGCACTGATCGACGCCTTCCGACGGCACCTGAGCGCGGAACGGAACCTCTCGGCGCACACCGTCCGGGCCTACTGCGGCGACCTGGCCAACCTGTTCGGGCACCTGGAGCGGGTGGGGGAGGGAGAGCTGGCCGGCATCGACCTGACCGCCCTGCGCCGCTGGCTCGCCTGGCAGCAGTCAGGTGGCGCCGAGCGGACCACCCTGCAGCGCCGGGCGGCCAGCGTCCGGACCTTCTTCGCCTGGGCGAAGCGCACCGGACGGGTGGACGCCGACCCCGCCGCCGGCCTGCGGTCGCCCCGGGCCGACCGGCGGCTGCCGCCGACCCTGGAGGTCGATCACGTCACGGACGCGCTGGAGCGCCTCGCTGCGGCCGTCGACCAGGCCGAGGACGACCTGAGCCGGGCGTCCACCCGCCGGGACCTGGCCATCCTGGAGGTGCTCTACGCCGGCGGGATCCGGGTCTCCGAGCTGTGCGGACTGAACCTGACCGACCTCGATCGCGCCCGCGGGGTGGTGCGGGTGTTCGGCAAGGGCGGCAAGGAGCGGACCGTCCCGCTCGGCTCTCCGGCCTGGCGGGCGGTGGAGGATTGGCTGCGCTGGCGCGGGCGGTTGGCCCGGGACGCCGCGGACGCGGTCTTCGTCGGCGACCGCGGTGCCCGGATCGATCCCCGGGTGGTGCGCCGGACGGTGCACGCCGCCCTGGCGGGCATACCGGGTGCCGCCGATCTCGGCCCGCACGGACTGCGGCATGCCATGGCCACCCACCTGCTGGAGGGCGGAGCCGACCTTCGGTCGGTGCAGGAGATCCTCGGCCACGCGTCGCTGTCGACCACCCAGCTGTACACCCATGTCACCAACGAGCGGCTTCGCACCGCCTTCCGGCAAGCCCATCCCCGGGCCTGACCCCGGCTCCCGCGCATTGGCGCCGCATATCAGCAGGTTGGGAAGCGCCTTCTTGGCCATCCGCGCTTTGGCGCCGGCTTTGGACGCGTTCCACCCGCGAATAAGCGGCGCGAATGCGCGAGTCGGGCTCTCGGCGAGTTGACGAGTGCTCGTATGCGGCGGGAATGCGCGGTTTTCGCCGATCTCGGCTGGGGGTCAGGCTTGACGCAGACCTCCCCGTGTCAGTTGGCCGGAGCCACGCCCCGGACGTACGCGAGCGCCTCTTCGAGGTTGGGTTCGACCGGATTGACGGCGTCGAGAACCAGGTGGTCGGACGTCAGCGGTGGCGTCTCGTCGCGCATTCGTTCGACATGGTTCCAGTCGATCTCGTGCCAGCCGGGGATGCCGCGGACGCGTCCCTCGATGCGGCTGCGGTGCAGCTGCCTGTCGGTGCACACGCATTCGATGACCGCCATTCGTGCGTGGCGTGTCTCGACCTCGGTGCGCCAGCGCGAGAGGGTCTCGTCGGTCACGACGCAGTCCACGATGGACGATTGCCGCAGTAGTGCCTGGCGGGTGACCAGGCTGAGGAGAAGGCTCTGGTACAGCTCGAGGTACTCCTCGCGCGTCAGGTCATCCAGCACACGGTCGGCTGGACGCAGCGCGCCGAGTAGCCAGTCTCCCGCGAACGCTGGTGCGCCCATCCGTCCGGCGAGCGCGTCGGCGAGAGTCGACTTCCCCGTGCCGGGGAGCCCGGTGATGACCACAGCGACCGGCGCAATCACCCGCCCATGCTCGCACAGTCCGCGCTCACACCGCGAAGTGATGAAGTCGGGTGACTGCCGCGCGGTCCGGCGGCCAATGCGAGCAGCTCCAGTCCGGATCGTCATCGGGATCAGGCGGCGGCTCAACCATGGCGTGCTATCCGCACCGCATCGGCCTCGGAGAGCAGACGGATCGGTGGGTTCTCGAAGAGCAGCATCGGGTCCAGGTAGACGTCACCACGCAACAGGCCCAGGTGCAGGCAGGACGCCACTCCGCCCCCGCAGGCATGCCCGTCGACGAGATGGCCGATGATGTCACCGGCCCGGACCCGATCGCCCACCGATGTCGTCGCCCGGACCGGTTCGTAGGTGGTGCGTACGCCGTCGTGCAGGACGGTGACCACCGGCTTGCCGCCGACCTCGCCGGCGAAGCCGATCCGGCCGTCGGCCACGGCGCGTACCCGATCGCCGACCTCGGCCCGCAGGTCGATCCCGCGGTGGCCGGCCAGCCAGGGTTGATCCGGCGGATCGAACGCCCGGACCACCCGGCCGCCGACCGGGCGCACGCCCACGCCCGCGGCCGGGGGAGTGGCGGCCAGCCACACCAGTACCGCCAGAACCACCATGACCGGCCAGCGCCGGCCCGACTCAACTCCCATGCCGGCATCCTGGCCAGGCCCGCCCGGACTGTGCCGACGAGTTTGCCGAGCTGTGGACAACCCGAGCCCTGTGGACGACCCCGCCGGGGTGGCCCCGGTTGGCGTCCACCCTCGGTGACCGCGTAGAATCGGCGTGCGACCCGGCAGATCCGGGCCGACTTCGCATGCTGTGTGTTCGCCGGCAGGCGGGCCGAACCCCGAGGTCCCACACCAGGGTGGTCAGTAGGCGACTGCATCAGGGGAACCGAAGAGTTCGGTTCCGGCAACCCAAAGCGGGAAGGACCACGCTCCGCCCGCGCAGAAAGGAACGGCCATGGCCGTCATCACCACCCGTCAGCTGCTCGACGCCGGCGTCCACTTCGGACACCAGACCCGTCGCTGGAACCCGAAGATGAAGCGGTTCATCTTCACCGAGCGCAACGGCATCTACATCATCGACCTGCAGCAGTCGCTGACCTACATCGACACCGCCTACACCTTCGTCAAGAACACCGTCGCCAAGGGCGGCCAGATCCTCTTCGTCGGCACCAAGAAGCAGGCTCAGGAAGCGATCGCCGAGCAGGCCACCCGGGTCGGCATGCCCTACGTGAACCAGCGCTGGTTGGGTGGAATGCTGACCAACTTCGGCACCATCTCCAAGCGGATCGGCAAGATGAAGGAGCTGGAGGGCCTCAACTTCGACGACGTCGCGGCCTCCGGTCTGACCAAGAAGGAACTGCTGCAGCAGAAGCGCAAGAAGGAGAAGCTGGCCAAGACCCTGGGCGGCATCCGGGACATGGGCAAGCTGCCGCAGGCGATCTGGGTGGTCGACACCAAGAAGGAGCACCTGGCGATCGACGAGGCCCGCAAGCTGCGGATCCCGATCATCGGCATCCTCGACACCAACTGCGATCCCGACGAGGTCGACTACGCCATCCCCGGCAATGACGACGCGATCCGCTCGGTCGCGCTGCTGACCCGCGTGGTCGCGGACGCCGTTGCGGACGGCCTGCTGGCCCGCTCCGCCGCTGCCACCAGCGGTGAAGAGGCCGAGCCGATGCCCGACTGGGAGCGCGAGCTGCTGGCCAGCAACGCCGCTGCCGTCTCCGAGGCCGAGGCCGTCGAGGGCAGCGACCTGCAGGCCAACCAGCTGGCCGACGCGGTGGAGGGCGCCGTGGCCGAGACCGAGGCGCTCGCCGAGGTTGCGGCCGAGGAGGCCGCCGAAGCCCCGGTCGAGCCGGCCGCCGAGCCGGTTGCCGAGGAGACCGCCGAGCCGGTTGCCGAGGAAGCCGCCGAGCCGGTTGCCGAGGAGACCGCCGAGGCCGATGCGGCCGCGGACACCGAAACCAAGTGACCATTTCCCACTGACAGGACGACAACAACCAAGATGGCAATCACTGCTGCTGATGTGAAGAAGCTCCGGGATCTCACCGGCGCCGGGATGATGGACGCCAAGAAGGCGCTCACCGAGGCCGACGGCGACTTCGAGGCCGCCACCGAGATCCTGCGGGTCTCCGGCCAGGCCAAGATGGCCAAGCGCTCCGACCGGGAGGCCTCCAACGGCCTGGTCGCCGCCGCCGGGACCACCGTGATCCAGTTGGGCGCCGAGACCGACTTCGTCGCCAAGAACGCCGAGTTCGTCGAACTCGCCGAGCAGATCGCCGCCGCGGTCGACGCCGCCGGCGCCCACGGGGTCGAGGCCGCCAGCGCGGTCGCGCTGCCCTCGGGCCAGACGGTCGCTGAGGCGATCGCCGAGCTGAGCGCGAAGATCGGCGAGAAGCTGGAACTGGCCAATGCCGCCAGCTACGCCGGCCCGGTCGACATCTACCTGCACAAGCGGTCGCAGGATCTTCCGCCGCAGGTCGGCGTGATGATCGAGTACGCCGGTGAGCCCGACGCCGCGTTCATTCGTGGCATCGCCCACCAGATCGCCGCCATGTCGCCGCAGTGGGTGACCCGGGACGAGGTGCCCGCCGACGTCCTGGAGAAGGAGCGTCACATCGCCGAGCTGACCGCTCGGGAGGAGGGCAAGCCCGAGGCGATCATCCCGCGGATCGTCGACGGCCGGCTCAGCGGCTTCTACAAGGAGGTCGTGCTGCTCGACCAGGCGTCGGTCTCCGACGACAAGCTGTCGGTCGGCCAGTTGCTCGACAAGAATGGGGTCACCGTGAAGCGGTTCGTCCGCTTCGCCGCCGGAGCCTGACCCACGCGCGTTCCACGTCCCGAGAAGAAGGAGCCCGGAGTGCCCAGTCCCTACCGCCGCGTTCTGCTGAAGCTCTCCGGTGAGGCGTTCGGGGGTGGCGCGATCGGCGTCGATCCCGACGTGATCGCCAGCCTCGCCGCCGAGATCGCCGCCGTGGTGGCCGGCGGGGTCGAGGTGGCGATCGTGGTGGGCGGTGGCAACTTCTTCCGGGGCGCCGAACTGCAGACCCGCGGCATGGACCGGGCCCGGGCCGACTACATGGGCATGCTCGGCACGGTGATGAACTGCCTGGCCCTGCAGGACTTCTGCGAGAAGGCCGGGGTGCAGACCCGGGTGCAGACCGCGATCGCCATGGGCCAGGTCGCCGAGCCGTACATCCCGCTGCGGGCCATCCGGCACCTGGAGAAGGGCCGGGTGGTGATCTTCGGCGCCGGCTCGGGGATGCCCTTCTTCTCCACCGACACGGTCGCCGCCCAGCGCGCCCTGGAGATCGACGCGGACGTGCTGCTGATGGCCAAGCAGGGCACCGACGGGGTCTACGACTCCGATCCGCGGACGAACCCGGCGGCGGTCAAGTTCGACCACCTCACCTACGACGAGTTCCTGGCCCGTGACCTGAAGGTGGCCGACGCCACCGCGATCAGCCTGGCCCGGGAACACCGCCTGCCGATGGTCTTCTTCGACCTCGGCGTCGAGGGCAATATCACCCGGGTGGTCCAGGGTGAGAAGATCGGTACCACCCTGCACGCGTGAGCTGCGGGGCCGCGAGAAGGGAGTGGGCGTGATCGCCGACATCATCAAGGATGCTGACCATCGCATGGCCGGGGCGGTCGAGCACGCCCGGGAGGAGTTCGGCGCGATCCGCACCGGACGCGCCCATCCCGCGATGTTCAACAAGATCCTGGTCGACTACTACGGCAGCCCGACGCCGCTGCAGCAGCTGGCCACCTTCCAGGTGCCCGAGGCCCGGGTGGTGCTGATCAGCCCCTTCGACCGGGGGGCGATGGCCGGCATCGAGAAGGCGATCCGCGATTCCGACCTCGGGGTCAATCCGGCCAACGACGGCAACGTCATCCGCCTGGTGCTGCCGCAGCTGACCGAGGAACGGCGCAAGGAGTACATCAAGCTGGCCCGGCACAAGGCCGAGGAGGCCCGGGTCGCGGTGCGCAACACCCGCCGGCACGCGATCGACGCCGCCAACAAGCTGGTCAAGGACAAGGAGATCGGCGAGGACGACGCCCGCGGCGCGGAGAAGCAGCTCGACCAGCTGACCAAGAAGCACATCGACCAGGTGGACGAGTTGCTCAAGGCCAAGGAAGCGGAGTTGATGGAGGTCTGATGACCTCCACCGATTCCCCCCCGGGTCCGGTCCGGTCGCGGGCCGGACGGGATCTGCCGGCGGCCATCGCGGTCGGCGTCGGCCTGCTCGCCGCCGTGGTGGTCACCCTGATCTGGTGGCATCCGGGGTTCATCCTGCTGATCGTCGTGCTCACCTGCATGGGCGCCGTCGAGGTGCACCACGCGCTGAAGCGGATCGGGATGAACTCGGCCATCCTGCCGATCGTGGTGGGGACGGTGGCGATCATCGGCGGCAGCTACGCCGCCGCCGTGCTGGAACCGATCAGTGGCATCCCCTGGCACGAGGTGCTGCTCGGTGGCCTGGCCCTGACCGTGCTGCTGGCCCTGATCTGGCGGATGCCGGGCGGCGCCGACGGCTACGTCAAGGACGCCGCGGCCAGCCTGTTCACGATCACCTACATCCCGCTGCTGGCCTCCTTCATCGGGCTGCTGCTCGCCTCCCCGCACGGCGCCTGGAAGCTGGTCATCCTGGCGCTCTGCGTGGTGGGCAGCGACGTCGGCGGGTACGCCTTCGGCGCCACCCTCGGCAGGCATCCAATGGCGCCCAACATCAGCCCGAAGAAGACCTGGGAGGGCCTGGCCGGCTCGGTCGTGACGGCGTCAGTGGTCGGGATGGTGGCCGGCTGGCTGCTGCTGGCGCTGCCGTGGTGGTTCGGCCTGATCATGGGCGTGACCTGCGTGGTGTTCGGTACCGCCGGCGACCTGATCGAGTCGTTGATCAAGCGGGACGTCGGGATCAAGGACATGTCCTCCTCGCTGCCCGGCCACGGCGGCGTGATGGACCGGCTCGATTCCATGCTGGTGGCGGCCCCGGCCGGCTGGCTGCTGTTCACGGTCTTCTCGGTATGACCGGGTCGCTCACCCCCCAGGAGGAGTCCAGCTACGCCGAGCTGGTCGCCCACGCCGAGGCGGGACGCACCGTCCCGTTGGTGATGGCCGCGCCGCGGCGGGGGAAGCCGCCGGCGCACTGGCTCGATCTCGCCCCCGAGGCCAGGGCGGAGGCGGTGACCGACCTCGGCCTGGCGACGTTCCGCCGGGGCCAGGTCGACCGGCACCTGTTCGATCACCTCAGCACCGACCCGGCCGAATGGACCGACATCGCGCGACCGGACGCCGACCGCCTCGCCGCTGCGTGGCTGCCGTCCCTGCTCACCCGGGTACGCGACCAGGTGGCCGACGCCGGGACCACCGTGAAGACGCTGTGGCGGCTGTTCGACGGCTCCCTGGTGGAGTCGGTGCTGATGCGCTACGGCGTCCCCGGTCTGCGGGCGTCGGGACGCGGCCGCGAGCGCGCCACGGTGTGCATCTCGTCCCAGGCCGGCTGCGGCATGGCCTGCCCGTTCTGCGCCACCGGCCAGGGCGGCCTGCAGCGCAACCTGACCGCCGCCGAGATCCTGCTGCAGGTGGTGGACGCCGCCCGCAAGCTCCGGGACGGCGCCATCCCGGGCGGCCCCGGCCGGGTGAACAACATCGTCTTCATGGGGATGGGCGAACCCATGGCCAACTACAAGGCGGTGCTGACCACCGTCCGGACCATCACCGCCCCGACCCCCAACGGGCTCGGCATCTCGGCCCGTGGCGTCACCGTCTCGACGGTCGGCCTGGTGCCGCGGATCCGGCAGCTGGCGGAGGAGGGCCTGCCGGTCACCCTGGCGGTCAGCCTGCACGCCCCGGACGACGACCTGCGCGACGAACTCTGCCCGATCAACACCCGCTGGCAGGTGGCCGAGGTGGTGGACGCCGCCCACGGCTACTTCGCCGCCACCGGCCGCCGGGTGTCGATCGAGTACGCGCTGATCCGGGATGTGAACGACCAGCCCTGGCGCGCCGAGGCGCTGGCCAAGGTGCTGCGCCGGGACGGCTTCGGCTGGGTGCACGTCAACCTGATCCCGCTGAACCCCACCCCTGGTTCGAAGTGGACCGCCTCCCGCCGCCGGGACGAGGTGGAGTTCGTCCGACGCTTGGAGACCGCCGGCGTGCAGGTCACCGTCCGCGACACCCGGGGCCGGGAGATCGACGGCGCCTGTGGCCAGCTGGCCGCCCGGGACGCCAGCTAGCCTTCGTCAGGCTCAGGCATCGTCAGGCTCAGGCATCGTTGGCCAGGAACCGGGCCGCCTCGGCGACGGTGTCGCACAGGTGGATCCGGCCGGCCAGCGGACGTCCCTGCGCCAGCGCGCTGACCAGCGGCCACGCCGGCAGCGTGCGGGTCCAGTGTTCGGAGTCGACGAAGACCAGCGGCGGCACGTCCTCGCCGTCGGCGTAGTAGCGGGGCGTGACGGCCTGGAAGATCTCCTGGACGGTGCCGGCCGCGCCCGGCAGGTAGATCACCCCGGCGTCCGCCAGCCGCAGCAGGGCGTCCTCGCGCAACGCGTTGGAGAAGAACTTGGCCACCTGCCGACCGAACACGTTCGGCGGCTCGTGGCCGTACAGCCAGGTGGGGATGCCGATGCTGGGACCGGTCAGCTGCCAGCGTCGCCGCACCGCGAAGCCCGCCCCGGCCCACGCCGTGACGTCCGGTGCGAAGCTGGGGTGCCCGGCCAGGATCGCCACCGCCGCCGCGAGGTCCTCCGGTCCGCCGGCCAGGGCCGCACCGAGCGCGGCCGCCTCCATCAGCCCGGGCCCGCCGCCGGTCAGCACGGTGTGGCCGGCCGCCGCCAGTTCCCGTCCGAGCCGAGCGGTCTCGAGGTAGATCGGATGGTCCCGGCCGAACCGGTGGCCGCCCATCACCCCGATCGCTCCGCTCAGCCGCAGGTCGCCGAGCGCGTCGAGCACGGCGTGGTCGTGCAGGGTCATCGCCAGGTCGGCGCGCAGGCTCGGCTGGTGGCCGATGTCCTGCCACCACCGGTAGACCCGGGCGTCGAGGGTGTGGCGATAGCCGGCCTCGAGCCCGGCGTAGAGCTCCTCGGGCGAGTAGAGCCCGCCCCGGTAGGGGTCGAAGGGGAGATCCGGCAGCCGGGGAAAGACCAGCGCGCCGGCCTCCACCAGCCGTCCCTCGACGCCCGGATCCAGCTCGCAGCCCAGGAAGATCGTGCCGGCCACGCCCGCCGCCAGCAGCTCCGGCGCCAGCCCGCGCAGGTCGACCGACTGAAGGTAGGCGCCGGCCAGGCTGTGCCCGCCGTCCAGCCAGGCGTCGACCTCGGCGAGCGAGTGCAGCTCGGTTGCCGGCACCCGGTTCACCGCTCGATCTCGGCGACCCGGGCGGCGATCAGCCGGTCCAGCACCGCGATCGGAGGCGGCTGCTCGGCCTGGAAGCGCACCGTTCCCTTGGCCAGCGGGAAGCCGGCAAGGTCGTCCCTGACGGTGTCGAGGGCGGCCGGGCTGAACGGGTACAGCCCGATGTGGCCCTTGGCGTTCATCACCGACAGCAGGGGCTTACCCCGGTACCGCAGCGCCGGCATGCCGTAGCCAACTCCGTCCACGGCGTCCGGGACGAGTTCCCGCGCCCGGTCGTAGATCGCCGTGATCGCCGTCCGCTGCGGTTCGGGCAGGCCGTCCAGGTAGTCGCTCAGCTCCGACATGACGCCAGCATAGGGCTGGCCGCCGGGCTCAGCGGTCGACCCGGGCCGAGCCGCCGCCGGCGAGCTTGAGGATCTCGGCCCTGGTGGCCATGGTGGTGTCGCCGGGGGTGGTCATCGCCAGGGCGCCGTGGGCGGCGCCGTACTCCACCGCGGTCTGCAGCTCCTCGCCCTGCAGCAGCCCGTAGATCAGCCCGGAGGCGAAGGAGTCGCCGCCGCCGACCCGGTCCAGGATCTCCAGGTGTGGCCGCATGGTGGCTTCGACCAGGCCGCTGGCCGGCGACCAGGCGATCGCCCCCCAGTCGTTGTCCGAGGCGGTGTGGACGGTGCGCAGCGTGGTGGCGATCACGCCGAAGTTCGGGTACGCCCGGCTGACCTCGGCGATCATGGCGCCGAAGGCGCCGACCTCGAGGGAGCTGAGGTTCTCGTCCACCCCGGCGACCTCGAAGCCGAGCGAGGCGGTGAAGTCCTCCTCGTTGCCGATCATCACGTCGACGTACCTGGCCAGCTCGCGGTTGACCTCCTGGGCCTTGGCCTGGCCGCCGATCGACTTCCACAGGCTGGGCCGGTAGTTCAGGTCGTAGGAGACGATGGTGCCGTGCCGCTTGGCGGCCTGCAGTGCGGCCAGCGCGGTCTCGGCGGCGGTCTCGCTGAGTGCCGCGTAGATGCCGCCGGTGTGCAGCCAGCGGACGCCGAGGGTGCCGAACAGGTGGTCCCAGTCCAGGTCGCCGGGCTTCAGCTGGGAGATCGCGGTCAGCCCGCGATCGGAGACGCCGACCGCGCCGCGGACGCCGAAGCCGCGTTCGGTGAAGTTCAGCCCGTTGCGGACCGTCCGTCCGACGCCGTCCCCGGCCACCCAGCTGACCAGCGGGTCGACCCCGCCGGCGAGGATGCAGTCCTCGACCAGCCGGCCCACCGCGTTGTCCACCAGCGCGGTGACCACGCCGGTCCGCAGCCCGAACGCCTTGCGCAGGCCGCGGGCGACGTTGTACTCGCCGCCGCCCTCCCAGACCCGGAACTGCCGGGTGGTGTGGATCCGTTCCTCGCCCGGATCGAGCCGCAGCATCACCTCGCCCAGCGAAACCTGGTCGTACCGGCAACTGTCCGCGGGACGGACGTCGATCACGCTCATGGCGGGTATGGCCTCCTCGTCAGGCTGATGGGAAACGGGGGTTCCCGGAGTTCACTGTAGTGATGCGACGCGGGTGCGCCTGAGCCCTTGCACCTTCTTGCCGTCCGGTCAGGACGGGCCTGGCGCGGCGGCTCGGGCGGTGGATTCCCGGACGTTCAGGCTGGGGCTGACCACGACGCGCTGGGCCGGCCGGCCGGGATCCGACAGCCGGTGGATCAGCAGCTCGACGGCCGCCTGGCCGACCGCCGCCCGCGGTGGGCTGACCGCTGTCAGCGCGGGGTTGAACAGCTGGGCGACCTGATCGTCGTAGGCGATCACCGAGAGGTCGCCGGGCACGGCGAGGCCACGGGCCAGGGCGTACTCCACCACGGTGATCGCCTCGGGATCGGAGTGCACCAGCAGCGCGGTGGTGCCCGAGGCGACCACGGTGTCGATGATCGCGTTGACGATCTCGGGGAACTCCGGCGAGCGGTGGTCGGGAACGAACCGCTCGAAGTGTTCGCTGCGATCCAGGCCGAGTTCCTCGCAGGCCCGTTCCCAACCGGCCGCGATCTTGCGTGAGGTGGGGGAGAGGCGGGAGACCACCAACCCGACCCGGCGATGGCCGAGCTCCGCCAGGTGCTGGGCGGCCAGCACGCCGCCCAGGGCGTGGTCGGTGGTGGCGGACTCCAGCGGCTCGTGGGTGTCCGGACGGACGGCGTCGCGCTCGACCAGCACCACCGGGAGCTTCTGCCGGCTCAGCCAGGCGACCACGTCCCGGCCGTGCGGGCTGTCGACGTTCGGCGCGAACAGCAGACCCCGGACGCCCTCGGTGCGCACCAGCCGCTCCAGCACCGGACGCTCGTCCTGCAGTTCGTAGGAGGAACCGCGCAGCAACAGCCGCATGCCGTGCTGCTGGGCCGCGTTCTCCATCCCGCGGATCACGCCCGGCCAGTAGTAGTCCAGCGACGGCACCAGGACGGCGATCGTCGCGGTGGTGCTGCCGGGCGAGGCGGAGGTGTCGGCCCGGTCGGAGGGGACCGGCACGGCACCGCCGTGGACGCGCTCCAGCAGCCCTTCGGCCTCGAGCTGGGCGAGGTCGCGCCGCAGCGTGACGGCGGTCACGCCGAGCTGCTCGGTGAGTTCGGAGACCCGCACCATGCCGTCCCGGGCGAGGGCGGCCAGGACATGGGCGCGACGGCCGGCCGGCAGGGGGCTGCGGGGAACGGGGGAGGGGTTCATCGGGTCACCTGCCGCACGGTGACGAGCAGGTCGTGACGGCCGGTCACGTCCAGCTCGATTCGGGTCAGCCGATCTCCCCACACGGTGTTGAGCATAGGGTCGTCCACGGTCCGCAGGGATGAGTGCGCCGGTATGTCGGCCGGCCATTCCAGCCGGAGCGGGGTGGCTCCGGCCAGCGGGACGACCTCGGCCCGGCCGGGGGAGAGGGTCACCCGTCCGGCCACCAGGAAGCACACCGTGGTGGGTGGCTCGGGTTCGGCGCCCGGCCAGGGCACCAGCTGCCAGGCATCCCGAACGGCGATCGTGCCGTCGGTCAGCCGGGCGCTCCGGCGCCAGCCGGCCAGGCCCTCGACCGGGTAGGCCGCGGCGAGGTCGAGCGCGAGTCCGTTGTCGAGCGGCTCCACGGCGGTGGCCCGGAAGCCGCGCCCGGCGGCCTGCTGGGTACCGCGCACCCGGGGCACGTTGTGCCAGGCGCTCTGCATCGGCCACAGCCGGTAGCGCTCCGGGCCGAAGGTGGCCGCGGTGTAGGTGGGGCGGCCGGCGTCCACCAGCACCGGGACCCCGTCGCTGGCGACCACCACCTCACCGACGTCGTTGTGGTTGTGGTGCTCGTCGTTGTGGCCGCCCTTGACCACCAGGGTGAGGCCGGCGAAGCTGTCGGCCCGTTCCCGCACCAGCCGCAGCTGGACCGACTCCAGCCACACCTGCTGCGGGGGCGGCGCCGGGAGCGGAGTGGCAGCCAGCCAGTCGGCGTCGGTCACCGCCCGCAGCAGCCTGCCCAGGCCCGCGCTCTCGTGCGCGACCGGTTCACCCGGACGGCGCTGCGCGGCGGCGAACCCGGCCGCGGCGGCATCGCCCACCTGCCGTCCGGCGCGATACAGGACGTCCCAGGGGGCATCACCGGCCCGCGCCGACCCGTCGGCCGGATTCATCACCCACCCGGGCCCGAGCTGCAACCGGTGGGGGAAGCCGATCGTGGCGCGGAGCGCGGGTACCAGCCCCAGCAGGTCGGCCCGGCCGGAGGTGGCGTGCCGCAGGAGCTCCAGCGCCTCCAGGGCGCGGCAGGCGCCGGCCCACCAGTAGTGGTAGCCCTCGTCGATCGCCCCGTCGTCGGGCAGGGCGGCGACGTAGCGATCCAGCCCGGTGACCACCAGGTCCACGATCCGTGCCCGCTCGGCTGCCTGGGCCGGGGCGTCCAGCAGCCGCAGCGCGCCGACCAGCAGGTTGCCGTGGATCCAGGGATTCCAGTTGTGCACGTCGCCGTCCAGGCCCAGCCAGTGCCAGTCCCGCCGGCCGGTGAACGGGCCGAACACCCGCTGCTGTGCCTCGTACCGGATCCGGGCGCGCAGTCCTGGGTAGGCCCGGTCGAGCTGCGCGCCGAGCAACTGGTCGATCCACGCCAGCTGCGCGACCACCTCGCCGGCGCCGAGGTCGAGCTGGGGATCGGAGACCACCGGCAGCACCGATCCGTGCCGGAGCCGGCAGTCGTCGTGCGCTGGCCAGCACCATGACGTCTGCTCGCACAGTTGCCAGACCCCGTCCGCGACCGCGTCGACGAAGCGGGGTTCCAGGGAGACAGCGGCGGCGATCGCCGCCCGGCTGAGTCGCTGCTGGCGGGCGAAGACGAGGCCCTCGTGCCGGGAACGGTCGCCGTCGCGGTGCACCCGCACGGCCGTGCTGGCCAGCGGCTGCGGCCACGGCTGGTCCAGATCGGCGGTGGCGCGGGCGAGCAGGTCGCGCAGGGTGGAGGGATCGGCGCGCCCGCCGGAGGGATCCCACACGCTGCGATCGCCGGCCGGGGGGCAGCCCAGGGCGAGCTCCGGCGGCAGCAGCAGCTCGGCGGTGATCGTCCCGACGCCCAGCCCGGTCAGTGCGGACCTCAGCGGTCCGCGGTACTCGGTCCCAGCCATTGCCCGCCCTTCCTGTGCTGACAGCCGCCACCCTACCCTAAACGATCATAAACGATCATAACAGTTAAGTAACAAACCCTTGCGTTCACGAAAGCGATCATTTATCTTCGATTGCTATCGGAGTACTACTCGTGAGGACGCAATGACGCTCGATGCCACCCGGTTCGATCCGGCCGGTCGGGGCCGGAGCTGGTGGACCCAGCTGGCCGACCGGCTGCTGGCCGGGGTACGTCCGTACGCCTCTCCCCACCGTGCCCGGATCACCCCGCCCGGTGCCGAGGGCGGCTACGGTCGCGCGGTCGACGGCCTGGAGGGCTTCGCGCGCAGCCTGCTGATCGGCGGCTTCCGGATCGCCGGTGAACGCGGCCGGGGCGTCGACGAGTTGATCGACTTCTACGCCGGCGGGATCGCGGCGGGGGTCGACCCGGCCATGCCGGACCGCTGGGTGCGTCCCCAGGAACACCCTCAGGCGAAGGTGGAGGCGGCGTCGATCGCGCTCGTCCTCGACCTCACCCGGCCGTGGCTGTGGGACAACTTCTCCGACCGGACCAGGGCGCAGGTGATCGAGTACCTCGCGCCGATCGTCGGCGACGGCGGCTACCCGCGGAACAACTGGCTGTGGTTCCGGATCGTGGTGGAGACCTTCCTGCGGTCGGTCGGCGGCCCGTGGTCGCCCGACGACATCGCGGCCGACCTCGCGTTGCACGACTCCTTCCTGCGCGCCGACGGCTGGATCTCCGACGGCGACGAGCGTGCCTACGATCACTACGTAGGGTGGGCGTTGCACCTGTACCCGGTGCTGTGGTCGCGGATGACCGGTGCCGCCGAACTCGCCGGCGGGCGCACGGCGGCCGATCTCGCCCGGCTTGACCGCTACCTGCTCGACGCCCGACGGCTGATCGGCGGCGACGGGTCGCCGCTGATCCAGGGCCGCAGCCTGATCTACCGCTTCGCCGCCGCCGCGCCGTTCTGGGCCGGGGCACTGGCCGAGGTGCCCTCCACCTCTCCCGGCGCGCTACGGCATGCGGCCGAACTGATCGTCGGCCACTTCGCCGATCGCGGGGCGCCGGACGAGCGCGACCTGCTGACCCTGGGGTGGCACCACGAGTGGCGCCGGCTCGCCCAGTCCTACTCCGGCCCGGGCTCGCCGTACTGGGCGGCCAAGGGGCTGCTGGGCATCGCGCTGCCGGCCGACCATCCGGTGTGGACGACCCCCGCCGAGCCGCTGCCGGTGCAGACCGGGGACGCCGTGACCGCCGTCCGGGCACCGGGCTGGATCGTGTCGGCCACCCGGTCCGACGGCATCGTCCGGGTGACCAACCACGGCACCGATCACGCCCTGCCGGGCAGCCGGGTGGGGGATTCGCCGCTGTATGCCCGGCTGGGCTACTCGACCGCCACCAGCCCGTTGCTGGACGCCGGTGCCTGGACGCACCCGCTGGAGCAGTCGGTCACCGTGCTGGATCCCTCCGGCCGGGCCAGCCATCGGGCGGCCGCCGAACTGCTGGACGTCCGGGTGCAGAACGGGATCGGCGTCGCCGGCTCGGTGGCGAGCGCCCACTGGCTGGCCCCCGACCCGCGGCAGGTCGACCACGGCTCCGGCATCGTCGGCCTCGCCGACCCGGTCGGCCGGCTCACCGTCTGGTCGCTGGTCCGCGGTTCCTGCGAGGTGCGGCTCGCCCGGCTGGACCAGGTGGCGGCCGGGGTGGACCCGGCACGCCTGGTGCTGCGGATCGGCGGCTGGCCGCTGATCGACGCCGACCAGCCCGCCGACACCGCCGAACTCACCGACGGACGACTGATCAGCCGGCTACGCCCGGTGATCGGCCGGGCCGACGCCGCGGTCGTCACCAGTACCGACGCGAGCCCGCTGGGCCGGGTGGCGGTCACCCCGACGTTGAGCTTCGCCGTTGGTGTCGGGGATTGGGTCGCGACGGTGGTCGAACTCACCGGTGTCCGAACGGACGTGGTCGAGCCGGCCGTGGCACTCACCGAGGAGGGCGACCTCCTCACCGTGGCGGTGACGTGGCCGGACGGAGTGGCCACCACCACCCACCTCACAGGCATCCGGGGCGCCGCTGGCGCGCCGGTGGATCGTGACCCGGCGGACGGGTCCGGACAAAAGGAGATACACGCATGAACCGATCGATCAAGGGGGCACTCGGGCTGGCCGTCGGCGCCTCGCTGCTGCTCGCCGGGTGCGCCGGCAGCCCCGGGACCCCGCCCGCCACCAGCGGCGACCCGGCCCCGCCGGCCGGTGACATCACCCTGACGATGTCCGCCTGGAGCCTGGCCACCACTCCGGAGTTCCAGCTGCTCGCCGACGGCTTCACCAAGGCGAACCCGAACGTGAAGATCGAGCTGAAGGAGTACGACGCCGGCGAGTACAACACCCTGCTCACCGCCGACCTCGCCGCCGGCGCCGGCCCCGACATCATCACCCAGAAGGAAGTCAAGTACACCCCGGTGTTCGTCCAGGGCAAGCAGTTGCTGGACGTCTCCGACGTGCCGCTGCCGGAAGGCGCCGGTGGCGCCGGCTCCTACCAGGTGGACGGTGTCCAGTACGCCATCCCGTACCGGATGGACAGCTGGGTGATCTTCTACAACAAGGAGCTGTTCAAGGCCGCCGGGGTCGCCGAGCCCAACGGCGGCTGGACCTGGGACGACTACGCCGCCACCGCCAAGGCGGTCGCCGACGGCCTGAAGGCCTCCGGCAGCCAGGCCTTCGGCGCCTACCAGCACGGCTGGCAGTCCACCGTCCAGGGCTTCGCCAACGCGCAGAGCCCGGGTGCCGACATCCTGACCGGCAGGTACGACCACCTCAAGCCGTACTACGAGCGGGTCCTGAAGCTGCAGGACGAGGGCGCGCAGGTCGACTTCAACACCCGCCAGGCCAACCAGCTCACCTACCAGGGCGAGTTCGGCAAGCAGAACGCCGCCATGCTGCCGATGGGCACCTGGTACGTGGCCACCCTGCTGGCCCAGCAGAAGTCCGGCGACGCCGACACCTTCGAGTGGGGGATGGCTCCGGCGCCGCAGTACGACGCCTCCACCACCGGCACCGACAAGACTCCGGTCACCTTCGGTGATCCGACCGGCATCGGCCTGAACGCCGCCATCGCGCCGGAGAAGGTCGAGGCCGCCAAGGCCTTCCTGGCCTACATCGCCAGCGAGGACGCCGCCAAGGCGCTGGCCGGCATCGGGATCACCCCGGCGCTGATCAACGACGCCGTGATCGACGTCTACTTCGCCGCCGAGGGCGCGCCCACCGACGACCTGTCGAAGTTCGCCTGGTCGGTCCACGAGGTGAAGCCGGAGAACCCGGCGAACGCCAACACCGCCGCGATCCAGACCATCCTGGGCGACCTGCACACCGCGGTGATGTCGGAATCCTCGCCGATCGACGCCGAGATCGCGAACGCGACCGAGCGGGTCAAGAACGAGGTCGGGATCGGCTGAGCCGCGAGCGATCCCTGAGGCCGGCCCGTGAGGGCCGAGTCCCGAGGGGTCGACCGGGGTGGGACGGGCAGCGCCGTCCGTCCCACCCCACCCACCACCCACGTCCACCGATCGAGAGGAGAACCGGTGGCAACCATCGCCGCGGAGCCCCGGCCCGCCGAACCGCGGGTTTCTGGCCGCAACCGCCCCGGCGCCAAGCTGAAGCGCCGCAACACCCTGATCGGCTGGACCTTCATCCTGCCCAACTTCCTCGGCTTCGCCGTCCTGACCCTGATCCCGGTGCTCACGCTGTTCTACATCGCGTTCACCAACTGGAACGCCTTCGGCGTCGCGGACTGGGTGGGCACCGCCAACTTCGTCCGGCTGTTCAACGACAACAGCTTCCGGATCGCGCTGACCAACACCGTGCTGTACATCGCTGATGTACATTCCGCTGACGCTGGTGGTCTCGCTCGGCCTGGCCATGCTGCTGAACACCAAGCTGCGCGGGGTCGCCTTCTTCCGCACCGCCGCCTTCTTCCCCTACATCACCTCGATCGTGGCGATCGCGATGGTGTGGAACATCCTGTTCAGCCCGGAGTACGGCCCGATCAACCAGATCCTGCGGTTCGTCGGGATCGCCGAGCCGCCCGGCTGGCTGACCTCCCAGGCCTGGGCGCTGCCCGCGGTCGCGCTGATCAGCATGTGGCGCGACGCCGGCTACTACATGATCCTGTTCCTGGCCGGCCTGCAGACCATTCCGCGCGAGCTCTACGAGGCCGCCCGGGTGGACGGCGCCAACGGCTGGCAGCGGTTCTGGAACGTCACCCTGCCCGGGCTGCGCCCCACCACCTTCTTCGTCACCGTGATGATGGTGATCGGTTCCTTCAAGATCCTCGACCTGATCTGGTGCTGACCCGCGGCGGGCCCGGCCAGGCGACCCTGGTGATCTCGCAGTTCATCTACCGCGAGGGCTTCGAGCGGAACAGCTTCGGCTACGCCTCCGCCGCCGCCATCGTGCTGTTCCTGCTGTGCATCTCGATCACGATCGTGCAGTTCCTGGTGAACAAGCGGAGGAATGCCTGATGTCCCGGACTCCCGCTGCTCCCGGCTCTCCCGCCGGACGTCGGCTCCGGCTGCCCGAAGCCCGTCACCCCGGGCAGAGTCCGACCGCCCGCCGGGCCGGCCGGGTGCTGCTCTACCTGCTGCTCGCGGTGTTCTCGGTGTGGCTGCTGCTGCCCTTCTTCTGGCTGGTGATCAGCTCGCTGAAGTACTCCAACGACGTCTTCAGCATCCCGATCACGTGGTGGCCGGACCCGCTGAACACCGGCCACTACGTCGACATCTGGGTCAAGACCGACATGGCGCTGTGGATCCGCAACACCCTGGTGCTGGCCGTGGTGGTGACGCTGCTGCAGCTGTTCACCGGCTCCTTCGCCGCCTACGGCTTCGCCAAGATGCGGTTCCCGGGCCGGGACGTGCTGTTCCTGGCCTACGTCGGGACGATCGCGGTGCCGTGGCAGTCGTACATGATCCCGCAGTTCATCATGATGTCCCAACTGAAGTTGTCGAACACGCTGTGGTCGATCATCCTGCTGCAGGCCTTCGGCGCCTTCGGGGTGTTCCTGATGAAGCAGTTCTACGAGTCGATCCCGGAGGAGCTCTCGGAGTCGGCCCGGCTGGACGGGCTGTCCGAGTACGGCATCTGGCGCCGGATCATCCTGCCGCTCTCCACCCCGGCGATCGCCACCCTCGCGCTGCTCACCTTCGTCAACACCGGGAACGACTACATGGGCCCGCTGATCTACCTGCGCGACCGCAGCCTGTGGACCATCCAGATCGGCCTGCGCAACATGGTCAGCAACCTGCTGGACGCCAACTACGCGCTGATGTTCGCCGGCCTGACCATCTCGGTGATCCCGATCGCCACCATCTTCCTGCTCGGGCAGCGGTACTTCGTCGAAGGCATCGCGACCACCGGTATGAAGGGCTGAGCGATGCGCCGGATCTCCCACGACACCTATCAGTTGGTCTTCGGCGTGGCCTACCTGGGGCTGATGACCAACGCCATGCTGGTGGTCGCCTGCCTTCCGCTGGTCGGGCTGCTCACGCTGACCGACCCGGGGCTGACCTGGCCGCTGATCGCCGCTCTCGGCCCGCTGGCGGCACCGGCCCTGACGGCGGCGTTCACCGTCTTCCGCCGGTACAGCGACGAGGGCAGCGTGGCGGTCGTCCGCGGCTTCTGGCGGGCCTGGTGGGCGACCGCCCGCCGCGCCCTCGCCCTCGGCCTGGCCAGCAGCGGTGCCCTGGTGGTGCTGCTGGTGGATCTGCGGGTGCTGGGCACGGCCGGCCTCGCGGCACTGGTGGTGCCGCTGCTGGCCGTGCTGACCGTCCTGGTGATCGCGACCTGCCTGACCGGGCTGGTCGCGCTGGCCGAGGTTCCCGGGGCCGCACTGCGGGAGCTGGTCACCGTGGCCGCCGTGCTGGGCCTGCGCCGGTGGTACCTCACCGCGGTCTCCCTGATCGTGCTGGGCACGCTGGCCGGCTTCTTCGTCGCCAAGCCCGCCCTGGCCCTCGGCCTGGCCGCCGCACCGCTGCTCTACGTGGTCTGGGCGAACGGCCGCTACACCCTGCGACCCGCCATCGTGGACGACGCCGCACAGCCGGCCGCCGTCCTGGACTGAAACGAGGAATCCTCCATGACGCAACTCTCGACCGGCAGCGCGCCGGCCGATCCCACCGTGCAGAACGCGATCGGCGCCGCGCTGACCACCGTGCGGCGCAACATCGCGACCTTCGGCGACCGCTACCCCGACGACGTCACCGCCGACGGACGCTACCCGCTCCGTCCGGCGACCGACGGGATCGCCGAGGGCGGCAACTGGGGCTGGACCACCAGCTTCTGGCCCGGGATGTTCTGGCTGGCCTGGGAACTGACCGGGGACGGGGAGTACCTGGCCGCCGCCCGCCGCCACACCACCGACTTCGTCCGCCGGGTGCGGGAGGGGGAGGACATCGACACCCACGACCTGGGCTTCCTCTACACCCTGTCCTGCGTGGCCGGCTGGCGGCTGACCGGGGACACCGCGGCCCGCGCCGCCGCGCTGGCCGCCGCCGATCACCTGATGGGACGGTTCCTGGAACCGGCCGGGATCATCCAGGCCTGGGGTGATCTGAACGACCCCGCCCAGCGTGGCCGGACGATCATCGACTCGTTGATGAACACCCCCCTCCTCACCTGGGCGGCCGAGCAGACCGGGGAGCGGCGCTTCGCCGACGCGGTCCGGCGGCATGCCGCCGGACTGCGGGAACACATCCTGCGCGACGACGACTCCACCTTCCACACCTTCTACTGGGATGTCGCGACCGGTGCCCCGCTGCGCGGCGCCACCGAGCAGGGTGCGGCCGACCGTTCCTGCTGGGCGCGGGGCCAGGCTTGGGGGATCTACGGGTTCGCGCTGAACCACCGGGCGACCGGCGACTCCACCCTGCTGGACGCCTCCCGGCGCTGCGCCGACTACTTCCTGGCCCACCTGCCGGCCGACCGGGTGCCGTACTGGGATCTGGTCTATGGCGACGATAGCGGGGCCCCGCGGGACTCCTCGGCGGCGGCGATCGCGGTCTGCGGGCTGGACGAACTCGCCGAGCTGGTCGACGACCCGGCCGCGTCCGCCCACTACCGGGCGGCCGCCGAAGCCATCCTGGCCTCGCTGATCCGGCACTACGCACCGGCCGACCCCACCGGCTCCGACGCACTGCTGCTCCACGGGGTGTACGACCTCCCCAAGGACCGGGGAGTCGACGAGGGGAACCTGTGGGGGGACTACTTCTACCTGGAGGCCCTCTCCCGGCGGGCCCTCCCGGCAGACTGGCGTCCCTACTGGTGAGCAGGAGAACGACATGATCCTCGATAACTTCCGACTCGACGGCCGGGTCGCCCTGGTGAGTGGCACCAGCCGCGGCCTCGGTCAGGCGGCGGCGCTGGCCCTGGCCGAAGCCGGTGCCGACCTCGCCCTGCTCGACCGCGGCCGGCCCGACCGGACCCTCGAGCGGCTGGCCGCCACCGGCCGCCGCGTCCACAGCATCGGCTGTGACCTGGCCACCGCCACACCGGAAGAACTGCACGCGGCCGTCACCGAGGCGGCCGACGTGCTCGGCGCGGTGGACATCCTGGTGAACAACGCCGGCACGATCCGGCGGTCGCCCGCCGCCGAGCATGCGGCCGCAGACTGGGACGAGGTGCTGCGGGTCAACCTCGACTCGGTCTTCCACCTCTCCCAGGCCGCCGGCCGCCGGATGATCGAGCGCGGCTGGGGCAGGATCATCAACGTCGCCTCGATGCTCTCCTTCCAGGGCGGCATCCTGGTGCCCGGCTACACCGCCTCCAAGCACGCCGTGGCGGGTCTCACCAAGGCACTGGCCAACGAGTGGGCCGCCGCGGGGGTGACCGTGAACGCGATCGCCCCCGGCTACCTGGCCACCGACAACACCGCCGCGCTGCGCCGGGACGCCGAGCGGGAGCGCTCAATCGTCGCGCGGATCCCGGCCGGCCGGTGGGGCACGCCCGCCGATCTGCAGGGCGCCTTCGTCTTTCTCGCCTCGGACGCCGCCGCCTACGTCACCGGCGCGATCGTTCCGGTCGACGGCGGCTGGCTGGTCCGCTGACCGGCAACCCGACCCCGAGCCGAACCGGATCGCCGGTGAACTCGAGCCCCCAACCCACAGGAGAAGAAATGGAACAGCGCTACGCCGTGAATCCCGACCAGATCGCCGGGATGGGAACCCAGGAACTGCGGAACCGCTTCCTGGTGCCCGACCTGTTCGTGCCCGGCGAGGTGAAGCTGGTGTACACCCACCACGACCGGATCGTGCTCGGCGGGGCGGCTCCGGCGGAAGGACCGCTGGCCCTGCCGACCGTTCCCGAGATACGCGCGTCCTTCTTCCTGGAGCGCCGCGAACTGGGCATCGTGTCGGTCGGGGCGACCGGCACCGTCACCGCCGACGGCCAGCGCTACGAACTGCCCGGGGCGGCCTGCCTCTATCTGGGACGCGGTACCCGCGAGGTGGTCTTCGAGGGCGCCGGAGCCCAGTTCTACCTGTTCTCGGCGCCCGCCCACACCGGGTACCCCAACGCCCTGGCGCTGCCCGGCGAGGGCACCGTCCGCGAGCTGGGCGACCAGGCGACCTCCAACCGGCGCTCGCTCACCCAGTACATCCACGAGAACGGGATCCGGTCCTGCCAGATCGTGCTCGGGGTCACCCGGCTGCATCCCGGCTCGATGTGGAACACCATGCCCGCCCACACCCACGACCGGCGCACCGAGTGCTACCTCTACTTCGACCTGCCCGAGGACGCCCGGGTGGTGCACCTGCTCGGCGAACCCACCCAGACCCGGCACCTGGTGGTGGCCGACCGCGAAGCGGTCATCTCGCCGAGCTGGTCGGTGCACTCCGGCGTCGGGACCGCCGCCTACTCCTTCGTCTGGGCGATGGCGGGGGAGAACCAGGCGTTCGACGACATGGACGGCTTCCCGATCACCGCGATGCGGTAGGCCGCACCCTGAGCCTGCCGAAGGGTCGAAGGCCCCGCGGCGAGCAATACACTGGCCAGCGTGCGTAGCGTAGTGATCCTCGGCAGTACCGGGTCGATCGGAACCCAGGCGGTCGAGGTGATCCGGGAACGGCCCGGTCGGTTCGGCGTCATCGGACTGTCCGCGGGCGGTTCGTCCAGCGACCTCCTGGTGCGTCAGGCACGGGAACTCCGGCCACGGGTGGTCGCGGTCAGCGAGCCGGCGGCGGCCGAGCGGATCCGCCACGAGTTGCCGGACGTGGAGGTCTGGGGGGGTCCGGACGCGTCCACCCGGCTGGCCGCCGTCGAGGCCGACGTGGTGCTGAACGCGATCACCGGCGCCGCCGGCCTGGAACCCACCCTGGCCACGCTCCGGGCGGGCACCACGCTGGCGCTGGCCAACAAGGAGTCGATGGTGATCGGCGGCCGGCTGGTCACCGAGGCCGCGGCGCCCGGCCAGATCGTCCCGGTCGACTCCGAGCACTCCGCCTTCGCCCAGGCGCTGCGGGCCGGCCGTGTCGATGAGGTCCGCCGGTTCATCCTGACCGCCTCGGGAGGCCCCTTCCGCGGCCGCACCAGGGCTGAGCTCGCCGCGGTCACCCCGGAGCAGGCGATGGCCCATCCGACCTGGGCGATGGGCCGGGTGATCACGATCAACTCGGCCACGCTGGTCAACAAGGGGCTGGAACTGCTGGAGGCCGCCCTGCTCTACGACATGCCGCTGGACGCCATCCAGGTGGTGGTGCACCCGCAGTCGGTGGTGCACTCGATGGTCGAGTTCCACGACGGCTCGACCATCGCCCAGTGCTCGCCGCCGGACATGAAGCTACCGATCGCGCTCGCCCTGGCCTGGCCGGAGCGGGTACCGGACGTCGCCGCCGCCTGCGACTGGACGCGGGCCACCGCCTGGACCTTCGAGCCGGTGGACGACGAGGCGTTCCCGGCCGTGGAACTGGCCCGCCGGGTGGGCCGGCTGGGCGGGGTGGCGCCGGCGGTCTACAACGCCGCCAACGAGGTGGCGGTGGACGCCTTCTGCGACGGCCGGCTGAGCTTCCCCGGGATCGTGGACGTGGTGACCTGGTGCGTCGACCGGGCGGACGGGCTGCAGCCACCCCGGGCCGGCGGGCTGTCGGCCGCCGTCCTGGCTGCCGACGCCTGGGCGCGTACCGCCGCCGAGGCCCGGATCGCGGAGCTGGAGGAAACATGGGACTGCTGACCACGATCGGCTTCGGGATCGTCTTCTTCGCGCTGATCATGGTGTCGGTGGCGCTCCACGAGGTCGGCCACATGGTGCCCGCCAAGCGGTTCGGCGTCCGGGTGCCGCAGTACATGGTCGGCTTCGGCCCCACCCTGTGGTCGACCCGGCGCGGCGAGACCGAGTACGGCATCAAGGGCTTCCCGCTGGGCGGCTACGTCCGGCTGCTGGGGATGTACCCGCCCGGCTCGAAGCGGGAGGGGAAGGCCGGCCGGCTGGCCGAACTGGCCGATGCCGCGCGCGCCCAGGAGTGGTCGGAGATCACCCCCCAGGACGTCATCGACAACCGGCTGTTCTACCAGAAGAAGACCTGGCAGAAGCTGATCGTGATGTTCGGCGGACCCTTCATGAACATCCTGATCGCCTTCGGCCTGTTCTGGGGCATCACCGCGCTGTACGGGGTCAACCGCGCCCAGACCACCATCTACCACGTCTCGCAGTGCATCATCACCGACGGCACCCAGCGCGACTGCGAGCCCGGCGATCCGCCCACCCCGGCCGCGCAGGCCGGGATGCGGGCCGGCGACCGGGTGGTCGAGTTCAACGGCGTCGCGATCGTCAGCTACGACCAGCTCAGCGGCCTGATCCGGTCCAACCTGGACGGCGAGGCCAGGATCGTCGTGGAGCGGGACGGCGCCCGGGTCGAGCTCACTCCGGTCCACACCGTGATCTCGGGGGTGCGGGATGCCTGGGACCCCTCCCGGATCGTCCCGGCCGGCTTCCTCGGGGTGTCGCCGGAGTACCTGCTGACCAGGGGCGGGCCGGTCGAGGCGCTCACCGACATGGCGACCATGGCCGGCCAGAGCGTGGTCGCCCTGGCCCAGCTGCCGGTGAAGGTGTGGAACCTGGCCGTCGACCTGGTCACCGGCCAGCCCCGGGACGTCTACGGCCCGATCAGCATCCTGGGCGCCAGCCAGGTCGCCGGTCAGGTGATCGCCCAGGGCGACCTCAGCTGGCAGGCCAGGGCGGTCACCTTCGCCTCGTTGCTGGGTTCGATCAACCTGTTCCTGGCGATCTTCAACCTGGTGCCGCTGCCCCCGCTGGACGGCGGCCACATGCTGGGCGCGGTCTGGGAATGGCTGCGCCGCCAGGGCGCGAAGCTGCTGCGCCGGCCCGACCCCGGGCCGGTCGACACCGCCAGGCTGCTGCCGATCGCCTACGCGGTGGGCGGGCTGCTCCTGCTCAGCGGCATCGTGCTGATCCTGGCCGACATCATCAGTCCGCTGCAGCTGTTCTGACAGGTAGGCTGGCGCACGGACCGATCCGCGCGGCAGCGCGACGAATGAGGAGTACATGACCGTCAATCTGGGGATGCCCGCCGTGCCGCCACCCGTGCTGGCTCCGCGTCGCCCGACTCGGCAGATCAGGGTGGGCAAGGTACCGGTCGGCGGCGGTGCGCCGATCTCGGTGCAGTCGATGACCACCACCAAGACCACCGACATCAACGGCACGCTGCAGCAGATCGCCGAACTGACCGCCACCGGCTGCGACATCGTCCGGGTGGCGGTGCCCAGCCAGGACGATGCCGACGTGCTGCACATCATCGCCAGGAAGAGCCAGATCCCGGTGATCGCCGACATCCACTTTCAGCCGAAGTACATCTTCGCCGCGATCGACGCCGGCTGCGCTGCCGTGCGCGTCAACCCCGGCAACATCAAGGAGTTCGTCGGCCGGGTCAAAGAGGTGGCCAAGGCCGCGGGCGACGCGGGCATCCCGATCCGCATCGGCGTCAACGCCGGATCACTGGACAAGCGGTTTCTGCAGAAGTACGGCAAGGCCACCCCGGAG
>JAEXCA010000053.1 GCA_023393755.1 Actinomycetes bacterium
GAGGACTCCCGGGGAAGAAGGAGTGATTCGACACCAACCCGTCTATCCCGGGAGCCCTCCCACATCCATCACCGACACGCCGTCAGACCACCCCCAACCGATCTACGACTTTCGCAACAGGCTCTAGTTCCGGCGACGCGGACCGACGGTCGGCGACCGGTCGAGTTCGTTGACTAACAGACAAGCAAGTGCGATGCTTGACCAACAGTCAACCTTCTCGGAGTTGGACGTGAGCAAACCGCAGCCGACCACACCGGACGAGGCTCGCGACAGCCTGGAACGGATCTCCGTTGCCCGGCGGGCAGCGGCTGAGCTGACCCGTCGACCGGCCTGGTTCCATGCGGTCTTCGCAACGATCACCGGCGTCGGCGTCGGACTGACCACCCTGACCGGACTGCCTTTCCAGCTGTCCGGGATCGCTATCGTTGTGGTCGGTGCTCTGCTGATGGCCGTGGTGGAGCGCGGCCTGACACGGCGGCGAGGGCGCATCCTGGACGAGCGCTCAGTCCGGTCGCAACCACTTCGCTTCTTCGTGCCGTACCTGGTCGTGTTCGGTGCCATCCTCTTCCGTCCCGAGACGGATTGGCAGCCCTGGTACGCCATCGTCGCAGGGGCCCTGGTGGCGCTCGCCGGCTTCGCCTATCTGCGCTGGGACGAGCGCTATCAGACGCGGCGGCTTGCCGCCGGCGACTACGACCCGTACGACCTCATATGAGCTGGGATCCGATCGTCGCGCGGTTCGACGAACTCATCCACGTCCCGGCGCGGCTGCGGATCGTCGCCGCCCTGGCGACCGCCACCGAGCTCGAGTTCAGCGCGCTCGAGGAGGTGGCCGGCCTGAGCACCTCGCACCTGTCCAAGCAACTCCGCCTGCTCACCGAAGCCGGCTATCTCGCCCTGGACAAGCGCGGCCAGCCCTTCGGACGTCCCCGCACCTGGGTTCGGCTCACCCCCTCCGGCAGGCGGGCCTGGCTCGGGCACGTCGAAGCGCTCCGCCAACTCACCGGCCCGGAAGGTTAGCCCACGACAACCAGGTGGGCGCCGAGAATCGCCCGAGCCGTCACACGTCGGCGTGTTCGCGCAAACTCGGGTTGTCGGGTCACGGCCCGGCCCGATCGGTCGCCTGGTCCGGGGGCGGGGCCACAGACCTCCGGGCCGTTGTCCCGCCCGAGCGGTGGTCGCGTTCCCAGAGCCTGCGCCGGGCGATGGCGACCCGGTCGGTTCCGTCGGCGGTGAGGTTGCGGGTGCCGTCCGGCCCGACCCGGAAGAGTTGGCCTCTCGGCGACTGCCACCAGAACACTCCCGGACGCGGCTGCTCCACGGACCAACCGCCGTGGGTCCTGCCCCGGTGAGCCCGCCGGCTGAGCGGCCCCAGATTCGACGGACGCGTCTGGCCCTCCACCCCCGCCAGATACGGGACGGTGTGGTCCAGATCCAGCCCCCGCGCCTCCCGCGATGAAAAGGGAAACACCTCGTGGCGGTCCCGGGCCAGGACGACCTCCCGCATCGCACCGGGCACCTCGTAGGCGTCCACGACCGGCTCCGGGCCGTCGGCCCGCAGCACCGGGGTGAGCTTGATCCGGTGGTGGCCCACCACCCGGGACAGGTCGTCCACCAGCACCGGGCCGAGTCGCTCGATCCTGGCCACCCCGCCGTTCTCCAGATTGTCGGCATTCAGATGCACGAACACCTGCGCGACCGGTGCGTGACGTCGTCGGCCGCGCTTCTCGCTCAACGATCCCTCGACCGTGTCGTCGTCGACGCCGTCCAGCAGGGCGAGGACCCCTTCGGGATCGGCCATCCGGCCGAGCGCCTTCGACCGGACGATCTCGACCGGGTCGGTGTCACCGAGGTCGATGAGGGCCGTGGTGACCAGTCCGAGCAGGTGCTCGAACGCCTTCAGATCACCGGTGTCGGCCAGGGCCGACATCCACGACAGGGTCGGATCGTCGGGGTCGGTGCCGGTGGTGACGTGCCGGGCGTGCTGCCGAGCCTGGTGGTGGGCGGTGACCTTCTCCGGGGTGATCTGCACGATCGCCGCCCGATAGCGGGCCAGGACACGTCCCCAGCCGACCGCGCCGATCAACGGCACGATCCGGTCGTCGGCCAGCTGGCATTCACCGCCGGTCAACTCGAACATGGTCGCGAGTTGCGCGAGCCGGCGGGCCTGCCACAGTGGCAGGCGTGCATCGGTGACGGCTGCCCACAGGCGTTCGTGGCGCCAGTGCAGGTTCAGGACGTCCTCGATCAGGCCGGTCGCCGCGAGCTGCGAGATGCCGTACAGGGCGGCGATCTCCAGCGGCAACGTCTCCTCCACCAGTGGAGCGCCATCGAACCCGATCCGGATCATCCGGTTCGCCTTCATGTCGAACTCGTCCCAGCCGTGCCAATCCTGTTCGTGAGCCAACGCCAGGATCGCGGCGGCCTGCGCGGCCTGGGCAGCACGCTCCGCGGCGACCGCAGCCCGCAACTGCTGCACCGCCGCTGCCGGTTCCACCGCCAGTTCGATCATGTACCAAGTCTGGTCGGCCGGACTGACAGTTCTCGCCGGAGAGGCGAGCTAACGAGCGTCGTCAGACCGGGAAGATGTGCACGCCACCCTGACATCCGACCACGGATCGACGTGGGGTCGGTGCCGGCCGCGGGGACGGCGCCCCGGTCGGCCGGTCGGCCGGGGACCGTGGTGGCGAGCGTGGTCGACCCTCGTCCGAGTTCGGTTCCCCCCGACGCGGGGCGATCGGCCTGCTCTTCCCCGCTTGCCCGCGGGCGCTCTGGCGTGACGGTCGCCACTCCTCCCGGTAGTCGAGGTGGCTGCGCTTGCCCGCGGGCGCTCTGGCGTGACCGGCGCCGACGAGAAAGCCGCGGAAGTCGGAATGGGTGCGTTCGGTGACCACCTGCGAGGCAGTCGCGGGGCCGGCTGATGCCAGCGCTCAGCCGCGCATGGCGACGCCCTTGCGCCAGTAGCCCATGAAGGCCACCTGGTGCCGGGCCAGACCGACCTCGCGCACCAGATGGCGGCGCAGGGTGGTCACGACGCCGCTCTCCCCTGCGATCCAGGCGTAGAGACCGGGGATCCCGCGACCGTCCTCCAGTTCCTCGCCGAGGCTGGAGAAGATCGGTGTCTCCCAGACCGGGAACTCGGTGTCGGCGTCCTGGATCCGGCCGTGCGGATGGACGCCGAAGTGCTCGACCACGGCGGGAACGAGCCGGGAACCGAACTCTGTGGCGGCGTCTGTGACCCTTCGAGACTCGCTCGTTCCGAGCGACCTCAGGGATCGGTGGGCAGCGTCCGCGACCCCTCCGGACTCGCTCGCTCCCAGCGACCCCAGGGATCGGTGCGCGGCGTCCCGCGGCAGCCAGTGGACCTCGAAGCCCGCGGGAACCTGAAGCGGGAGGACGTCGCCCTCGGACGGGACCTCGATGAACGCATCGCCGGTCAGGCCGGGTTCGAGGTCGAGCAGGATGCGGGAGATCGCGGGTGCGGCGGTCTCGTCCCCGGCAAGCAGGATCCGCCGCGCTCCGGACGGACGGAACTCCACCCCGCCTGCCAACTCGCCGCGGCGGGGACCGAAGAGCAGCACCTGATCACCAGGCGCAGCGGCGCTCGCCCAACGGGAGGCCGGACCGGTCAGCCCGTCCGCCAGGTGCAGGACGAAGTCCACCACCACCCGGGCATCCTCCCCGCTCCCGACCAGGTCGCGGATCGAGTAGGTACGCATCACACCGCGCTCGCTCTCCGGGATGGCCTGCCACTCCTCCCACCAGTTCTCGCCGAAGGCGAGGTCGGGCAGACGTCCGGAGACGCCGGGGAAGATCACCTTGATCCGCTGGTCGAAGGTCTGCCCGGGGGTGCCGAAGTCGGCCAATTCGGGGCCGGCGAACCACACCCGGGTGAAGACCGGAGAGAGCCGCTCGACCCGGTCGACGGTGGCCAGGGCGAGCGCGCTAGGCATGGTGGCGTCCGATCGGGAGCATCAGCGGACGGCCGGAGACCGGGTCGGTGATCACCCGCGAGTCCAGGCCGAACACCGCCTGCACCGTCTCCTCCGACAGCACCTCGGTGGGATCCCCCACGGCGTGGATGCCGCCGTCGGCCATGGCGATCAGGTGATCGGCGTAGCGAGCGGCCAGGTTCAGGTCGTGCAGCACCATCACGATGGTGGTCCCTCTACTTCTGTTGAGGTCGATCAGCAGGTCCAGCACCTCCACCTGGTGGCTGACGTCGAGGAAGGTGGTCGGCTCGTCCAGCAACAGTAGTTCGGTGCGTTGAGCGAGCACCATGGCGATCCAGACCCGCTGCCGCTGCCCGCCGGAGAGCTCGTCCACCGACCGATCCGCCAGGTCGACGGTGTCGGTGGCCTCCAGCGCCTCGGCGACCGCCAGCTCGTCCTCGGCCGACCAGCGGGAGAACACCGCCTGGTGGGGGTGGCGGCCACGCCCTACCAGGTCGGCCACGGTGATCCCGTCCGGTGCGATCGGCGACTGCGGCAGCAGCCCGAGGGTGCGGGCGAGTTGCTTGGCCGGCATCCGGTGAACCGCCTTGCCGTCGAGCACCACCCGACCGGCCTTGGGAGCGAGCAGCCGCGACATCGAGCGGAGCAGGGTCGACTTGCCGCAGGCATTGGCCCCGACGATCGCGGTCACCTGCCCGGGTGGGACGATCAGATCCAGCTGTTCGATGACCAGCCGGTCGCCGTAGCCGGCGCTCAGCTGCTCGGCGGCGAGAGTGGGTGTCACAGTGAACCTCCGGCGCGGTTGGTGCGGATGATCAGGTAGACCAGGTAGGGAGCGCCCAGCACCCCGGTGACCACGCCGACCGGGAAGCGCTGGCCCAGCGCCCACTGGCCGAGGAAGTCGGCGGTGGCGACCAGCAGGGAACCGACCAGCCCGGCGGGCAGCAGCATGGAGCCTGACGAGCGCATCACGCGAGCTGCGATCGGGCCGGAGAGGAAGGCGACGAAGGCCACCGGGCCGGCGGCGGCGGTGCCGAAGGCGATCAGGCCGACCGCCGCGACGATCAGCAGGATGCGGGTGCGATCGACCCGGACGCCGAGCGCGCTGGCGGTGTCGTCGCCGAGCCGGAGCGCGGCGAGGTTGCGGGCCTGGGAGAGCAGGACGGGAGCCAGCACGGCGAACGCCACCGCCACGGTGGCGGCATCGGCCCAGGTGACACCATTCAGGCTGCCGGCCAGCCAACGCATCGCCTGCTGCAGATCCCACTCGCCCGCCCTCGACAGCAGATAGGCGGTGACCGAGTCGAGCATGGCGGCGATCCCGATCCCGACCAGGATCAGCCGTGTCCCCAGCACCCCGGAGCGGAAGGACAGTGCGTACACCAGCAGGGCGACACCGAGCCCGGCAGCAATCGCGAAGACCGACACCTGGGCGTCGGAGAGCCGCAGCACGATGATCGCGAAGGCGGCCGCGGCGCCGGCGCCGGCGGTGATCCCGATGATGTCGGGACTGGCCAACTGATTGCGCAGCATGGTCTGGAAGGTGACCCCGCCCATCCCGAAGCAGAGCCCGACCAGCACCGCCACGATCGCCCGGGGCAGCCGCAACTCGCCCACCGTGAAGCTGGCCCCAGGCACGTCCTGGCCGGCGATCACCCGTAGCACTTCGTCCGGTGTGTAGAAGGTGTGGCCGAACATCAGCGACCCCGCGAACACCCCGAGGATGAGCAGCGCCAGGACGGTGAGGATGGCCGCTCGGCGGCGGCTGTGCCGGGCACGGGTGGCCCTGACGACCTCGAGGGTGGCGACGCTCACACCGGGGTCCCCGCGGCGTTGTTCGGGGGAGCGCAGCGGCGGAGCAGAAGGTCGTGGGGTGGTCACAGCTCACGCACCTTCTGGCGGCGGACGATCCAGATGAAGAAGGGGGCACCGATCAGCGCGGTGATGATGCCGACATTCACCTCGGACGGACGCGCGACCAGCCGGCCGACCACGTCCGAACCGGTCAGCAGCACGGCACCGCCAATGGTGGAGAACGGCAACAGCCAGCGGTGGTCGACGCCGATCAACAGCCGGCAGAGATGTGGCACGACCAGGCCGACGAAGCCGATCGGGCCAGCCACCGCGGTCGCCGCACCGCACAGCACGACCGCCCCCAACGCCGCCGCGGCGCGGACCAGGGCGACCCGCTCCCCCAGCCCGGCAGCCAGTTCGTCGCCCAGTGCCAGGGAGTTGAGCGCCCGCGCCGAAAACAGGCTGATCGCCAGCCCGACGATCAGGAAGGGAAGCACCTGCCCGATCGCCTCGAAGTTGCCGCCGCCGACGCCGCCGATCTGCCAGGAGCGCAGCACGCTGGCAATGTCGTTGCGCCCCAGCACCACCGCGGTGATGAACGAGGCCAGCGCGGCGGAGGTGGCGGCGCCGGCCAACGCGAGTTTGAGCGGGGTGGCGCCGCCGCGTCCCAGCGAGCCGACGGTGTAGACGAAGACGGCCGTGATCGCGGCACCGACGATCGCCGTCCAGATGTAGGCGGAATAGGTGATCAGGCCGAACCCGGCCACGCCCACCGCCACCGCGAGCGCGGCGCCGGTGTTGACCCCGAGGATGCCGGGGTCGGCCAGCGGGTTGCGGGTGACCCCCTGCATCACCGCGCCGGAGAGCCCCAACGCGGCCCCCACCAGCACCGCCAGCAGGGTGCGCGGGATCCGCTTGGTGACCGCTGCCCGTTCGAAGGTGTCGGCCGCCCCGCCGAAGGCAGCCCAAATGTCACCCCAGGCCACCTCGCGGGAGCCGACCGCGATCGACGCGGCCACCACCGCGAGCAGGACGACCAGCAGCGCCAGCAGCCATAGGGTGCGGGCACGCGCCGGGCGCCGCACCATGGCGACGCCCGGCGGGACAGCGGGTGCTGCGGTGGCCACGTCCCTTACTTGGACTTCTCCGCGGCGGTCACCAGCTCGTTGACGTACCAGTCCAGCAGGTAGGACAACTGCAGCGGGGTCGGGTTGGCGGCGGTCGCGTTCGCGCTGGCGCCGTCCAGCAGCACCACTGCGTCGTTCGCGATCGCGGGCATCAGGCCCAGCAGCGGATCCGCCTTGAGGGTGTCGATCATCGCCTGGTCACCGTAGGTGACGATCAGGTCGACGTCGTTGAAGGTGTCGGCGTTCTCGGCACTCACCGAACCGGCGAACGGGTTGGCCGGATCGGGCTCGAAGGCGGCGATGCTGGCCGGGGTCTTCAACCCGAGATCGCTGAAGAACTGCACCCGGGTATCGGCCGGGGTGTAGAAGTTCACCACGCTGAGATCGGTGACGTCGACGTGGGTGAGGAACATCACCGAGGTGTCGGCCAGCACCGGGTTGGCGTCGGCGGCGGCCTTGATCTTGCCCTCGAGGTCGGCGATCAGGGCGTCGCCTTCGGCAGCCATCCCCATACCGGCGGAGTTGAGCTTGATCATCTCGCGCCAGGAGGTGGTCCACGGCGTCGACGGGAAGGCGACGGTGGGGGCGATCTTGCTGAGCGTGTCGTAGTCCTCCTGGGTCAGACCCGAGTAGGCAGCCAGGATCACGTCGGGGTTGGTGTCGGCCACGGCTTCGAAGTCGATGCCGTCGCTCTCGTCGAACAGCACCGGGGTCTGGGCGCCCAGTTCGTCCAGCTTGTCCTTGACCCAGGGCAGCAGCCCGTCGCCGTCGGGGTCGGCGAAGTTGGCCGCGGCCATGCCGACTGGGACGACGCCGAGCGAGAGCGGCACCTCGTGGTTGGCCCAGGCGACCGTCGCCACCCGTTCCGGCTTGGCGGTGAGGGTGGTGGTGCCGAAGGCATGCTCGATGGTGATCGGGTAGCCGGTGTCGGCGGGCGCCGAGGTGGTGGTGGGCGCGGCACTCGTCGGGCTTTCCGAGGGACCGGCAGGCGTGGCGGCGGGTGAGCAGGCAGCGAGCGACACGGCGGCCGCACCGGCCACCAGCGCCGCCCAGATACGGGGCATCCGCATCGGACGTCCTTTCACGGGGGCTTCCGGTTAGGTTTGCCTAACCTCAATCCACCCTAGCGAATTAGTGAACGCGCTCCGCACTTAATTCCACCCGCTGGACGGCGGCCGCAGGTTGGCAGCGAAGCGGCCGCTGGCTAGGGTGAGCATTCCCACCTCGGCGGAAGGGCCGGCCATGTCGAACGAGCGCGTCTTCAGGATGAGCTTCGCCAGCATCTATCCGCTCTATGTCGAGAAGGTCGAGCGGAAGGGCCACACCCGGGACGAACTCGACCAGGTGCTCAGCTGGCTCACCGGCTACGACGGAGCCGGCCTGCAGCGGGCGATCGCGGACGGCATCGACCTGAGGACCTTCTTCGCCCAGGCCACGCTCCACCCGAACGCGTCGCTGATCACCGGGGTGATCTGCGGCTACCGGGTGGAGAACATCGAGGATCCGCTGATGCAGCAGATCCGGTACATGGACAAGCTGGTCGACGAACTGGCCCGCGGCAAGAAGATGACGTCGATTCTGCGGAGCAGCGGCTAGCGCGACCGCCCTGGAGTGGGCTATGAGTTCACGGCTCACTCCAGGGCGAGTTACCACGGACCAGCGGTCAGTCGACGGACTTGGAAACCCGCTCGGTTCCCAGCACCTTCACGATGTCCTGCGGCAGAGCTTCAACGATCCGACGTTCGGTGTAGCTGCTGATGTAGTGGGGTTCCCCGTCCACCGTCGTGACCTTGGCGAGCAGTTGTGTGTCCGCCGGATCGAGGAAGATCGAGTTGACCACCCCCGGGCGGTTGCCCTCGTCAACGAACCGGACCTCGGTCGCGGGGCGTCCCTGCGGATCACTGACTCCCTCGGCCACGGTCACTCCCGGCACCCCGGCCAGCATCCGGATCGCCGCAGCACGGGTGGCGGCAGGGGTGGCCTCGAAGGTCAGCGTGTCACTCACCGCGACGAACAGCGCCTCATCCACCGAACTGGAGCCCATCACCCGAGCCCGCAGATAGGCCTCCATCACGGTCGGGTCGGCCGGCACCAGGTTGAGATCCCAGTTCCGCGGCACCGGCTGGAGGATGTAATAGGCGGCCTGGTCGCCGGTCTGATGGGCCCACGCCCAGCCGTCCGATGCCAGCCACGTGCTGCGCTCGGTGTGGTAGCGCTCATAGCCGTTCTCGGTCTCAGCCAGGCCGGTGTCCCGGTACACGGTCAGCTGGAACGACCCCTCGGGGATCGGAACGTCAGCCGGCACCGCGCCGGCCAGCCGGTCCAGCGCCGCCGCGGCCTGCGGACTGCCGGGCGAACCCATCGGCATCAGCACCTGGACGAACAACCCGGCGGTGGCGACCAGCGCAACGGCGGCCGCCACCAGCCCCCAACGGGGACGGCGGCGTGGCCGGAGCGGTGTGGTCTCGGCGGGATGCGCCGCCATCACCTGCCGCAGCACCTGCTCGCGGCGTCCGATGTACCAGGACTGGTCGATCGTGTCGGTGTCGGGGCGGGCGGAGATCAGGGCGTCCATCGCCTGATCGGGAGAGATCTTGGTCATGTCAGTGCGCTTCCGTTACGAGTCGAAACTGGGGATGGGCTGCCTCGGCGGGGTCGCTGAGGCGGTCGGCCAGGCGCCGTCGGGCACGGCTGAGCCGGGTGCGGGCCGCCGCGACGGAGCAGCCCAGGACGGTGGCGATTCCGGACGAGTCCAGGCCGTCCCAGCCGGCCAGCAGCAGCACCTCCTGGTCGTCCGGGTTGAGGCTGCGGATCGCCCGCAACAGGTCGGTCCGCTCGACCGCCTGGCCGGCGCAGTCCGGTGCTGCCAGGTGGTTGAGCCCGGCCCACTCGGCAGTCAGCCTTCGTCGCCGATCGCGGGCCAGCCAGGAGTTGGCCAGCACATTGCGGGCGACTCCGATCAGCCACGGCACAGGTTCGCCGGGCAGGGTGTCGAACCGCGACCAAGCCGTGAGGTAGACCTCGGCGATCACATCGTCACAGTCATCCTCGGAGCAGTAGCGGCGGACGTAGGCGTACACCCGGGGGCTGGTCCGCAGGTACCAGGCCCGGAACTCCACGTCACCGCGTGCTGTGTGGTCGTCCATGCCCTTGTAGTGTTCGCTCGACCCTGAGCATGACACGTCTGCGCGGGCCTTTCTGGCACCGAGCCCGACCGGTTACTGTCGACCGCGCACCCGAATCACTCCAGCGTGAGCTCCGGCAGCGGCAGCTTGCGGCCTTCGGCGCTGGACTGCAGCCCCAGCTGGGCCAACTGGACGCCGCGGGCACCGGCCAGCAGGTCGTAGGGGTAGTCGGTGCCCTGCGCGTAGGAGACCAGGTACTCCTCCCACTGCTGCTTGAAGCCGTTGTCGAACTCCTGGTTGTCCGGCAGGTCGATCCAGTCGAAGTCGTAGACGTGCTCGTCGGCCAGGTCAGGGTTCCACACCGGCTTCGGGGTGGCCTCGCGGGGCTGGATCTTCGCCCCGAACAGGCCCACCACGGCCGAGCCACGGGTGCCGTCCACCTGGAACTCGACCAGCTCGTCGCGGTTCACCCGCACCGTCCACGACGAGTTGAGCTGCACGACCACGCCGCCCTCCAACTCGAAGACCGCGTAGGCCGCGTCGTCGGCGGTGGCGTCGTAGCGCTCCCCCCGCTCGTCCCAGCGTTGCGGGATGTGGGTGACCGCCTGCGCGTAGACGCTGCGCACCCGGCCGAACAGGTTCTCCAGCACGTAGTTCCAGTGCGGGAACATGTCGACGATGATGCCGCCGCCGTCCTCACTGCGGTAGTTCCAGCTGGGCCGCTGGGCGGGCTGCCAGTCCCCCTCGAACACCCAGTAGCCGAACTCCCCCCGAACACTCAGGATGCGGCCGAAGAAGCCGGAGTCGATCAGCCGGCGCAGCTTGAGCAGACCGGGCAGGTAGAGCTTGTCGTGCACCACACCGGTCTTCACCCCCGCGGCAGCGGCCAACCGGGCCAGTTCGACCGCCTCCTCGACGGTCTCCGCGGTGGGCTTCTCGGTGTAGATCGCCTTACCGGCGGCGATCGCCTTGCGCAGCGCGGCCGCGCGCGCCTTGGTGACCAGGAAGTCGGCGTAGATCTCCCAGCGCGGATCGGCCAGCGCGGCGTCCAGGTCGGTGGTGTAGTCCTCGATGCCGTGCCGGGCGGCGATCTCGGCCAGCTTGGCCTCGCTGCGTCCGACCAGCAGCGGACGGACGGTGATCCGCGACCCGTCCGGCAGCTCGACGCCCCCGGCGTCGCGGATCGCCAGGATCGAGCGCACCAGGTGCTGCCGGTAGCCCATCCGGCCCGAGACCCCGTTCATGATGATGCCGATCTCGCGCGGCCGCGAGGCGGTGCCGACCTCGGAAGCCGGCTGGGAAAGGGTGGCTGTCTCGACCATGGGACACATTTCCTTCAGAGTCTGGGTAATCGCTTTCCCACAGCATAGGGCCAAGTCTCGGCATGGTGCCAGCGATTGCCCGGAGTTTCAGCAAGCGCTTTCCGCAACTGCTACCGTTGGCTTGTGAACGACCGCATTCCCACGCTCGCCCTGGTCGGGGTGGGTGGCTTCGGCAAACAGCATCTGATCAACATCGAGCGGTTGGCGCGGCTCGGCAGGGCCCGGCTGGCGGCGCTGGTCAGCGGCAGCGGGGTCGGGCAGCTGCGCGGCGCGGTCGCGCCGGAGGTTCTGGCCCTGGCGGAGTCGGTCGAGGTCCATCGCACGCTCGACGACCTCCTGGCCGCCGGACCCGCGCCGGACGTGATCATCGTCTCGACCCCGATCCACACCCACGCCGACCTCACCGGGAAGGCGCTGGCCGCCGGCGCCCACGTCGTGCTGGAGAAGCCACCGACCCCCGGTCTCGACGACTTCGAACGGCTGCTGGCGGCCTCCACCCGGACCGGACGGATGGTGCAGGTCGGCTTCCAGTCCTTCGGCTCCCATGCCCTGCCCCGGCTGGCCGAGCTGATCGCCGACGGCACGATCGGCGAGCTGCAGCACGTCGGCGCGATCGGCACCTGGTCGCGCTCGGTCGGCTACTTCACCCGCTCCGGCTGGGCCGGCAAGCGGATGATCGGCGACATCCCGGTGGTGGACGGCGTGGTGACCAACCCGCTCGCCCACGCGGTGGCGACCGCGCTGAAGGTCGCCGGCGCGACCCGGGTGGAGGACGTCGCGTCGGTGACTCTGGACCAGTACCGGGCGAACCGGATCGAGTGCGACGACACCTCAGCCGTCCTGGTCCGGACCGCCGCGGACCGCCTGGTCAGCCTCGGCCTGACCCTCGCCTCGCCGGTCCAGACCGAGCCGCGGATCGTGGTCTACGGCAGTCGCGGCATCGCGTCCCTGCAGTACACCAGGGACGTGCTGGAGGTGACCGTGGACGGCGGGACCACCAGCACCACGTTCGGCCGGACGAATCTGACCGAGAACCTGCTGGAACACCTGGCGGATCCCGCGGTGCCGTTGCTCTGCCCGCTGGCGGACACCGGCGCCTTCACCGCCGTGCTCGAGGCGGTCCGCACCGCCCCCGACCCGCGTCCGGTGCCGTCCGGCTTCGTCAGCTGGGACGAGCGGGACGGCGACGTCTGGGGGTCGATCGCCGATGTCGAGCGCTACTGCCAGCAGGTCGCCGAGCAGGGGCGCGGCTTCGCCGAGTTGGGCGCTCCCTGGGCCTAGGAAGCCCGGGAAGCCGGTGCTACCTGGGATTGGTCAACCACCCCTGGCAAGCTCAGGGATCGTTGGCTCGACAGCTAGAGGGACATGCCCAGGTCGAGTTCGTCCAGCCGGACCGGTAGGCCGGTCTCCAGCGAGCGGTTGCCGGCGTAACCGATGCCGGACGCGCGCAGCCCGTCGGCCAGCGCCGCGGCGCGGCCCAGCGGATCGGGCTCGGAGTGGGGACGGAAGACGTCGGCCAGCAGCAGCACGTCCCCGCCGCCGTGCCCACCGGCGGAGTTCACGATCGGGATCTCCCGGGCCCGTTCCCAGTGCCGCTGCACGATCAGCCGCTCCGAGGTGGGACGGATCGGGTCGGCATGGTCCACCGCCGTGGAGCTGGCGTCCAGCACCGCCCGTCCGTCCGCATCGAAGTCGACCGAGCCGCGCTCTACCACGTGCAGTTCGGCCTGTCCCTCGGTGCCGTGGACGACCACCCGGTAGCCCTCCCACGGGGCGTAGGCGATCAGCGAGTAGGTCAGCACCACCCCGCCGCGGTACTCCACGACCAGGCCGAGGGTGTCTTCGGTGGTCATGCCGGGGTCGAACACCGACCGGTTCCGGACGTAGCCGTCGACCGCCTGCGCTTCGGCTCCGTAGAGCTGCTCCAGCCAGGGATCCTGCTCGATGTCGAGGAACCACGGGTCGACCCCGCGTTCGTTCAGGTCGACCTCGATCGGCGAGCGGGTGTAGCCCCGGGCATGCCCGGCGTCGTCACCGTAGAACCGGCGCCCACCGCTGGCGAAGACCCGCTCCGGGACGGCGTCGATCCACCAGTTGACCAGGTCGAAGTGGTGGGACGACTTGTGCACCAGCAGGCCGCCGTTGTTCACCTTCTCCCGGTGCCAGCGGCGGAAGTAGTCAGCGCCGTGGCGGGTGTCCAGCGCCCAGTCGAAGTGCACCGCGGTGACCCGTCCGATCACGCCGGAGGCGATCACCCTGCGCAGCTCGGTGTTCCGCGGGGAGTACCGGTAGTTGAAGGTCAGGGTGACGTCCCGGCCGGTCTCGGCGACCGCGTCGGTGATCTGCCGGGCCTGCTCGGGATGGGCCGCGATCGGCTTCTCCACCACCACGTCCACCCCGGCCCGCAGCGCGCGGGCGACCAACTCGCCGTGCGTCCGGTCGATCGAGGTGATGATCACCCGGTCCACCGCCAACTCGGCCAGCACCCGCTCCAGATCGTCCGGCGTGAAGCTGGGACGCTCCCCACCGATCGCCTCGGCCACCCGGCGCTCGAAGGCGGCGGCCCGCACCGGGTTCGGGTCGATCCACGCCACGATCTCACCGTCGGAGCGGTGGTCGCCGATCAACGCATTGACGAACATCCAGGCACGGTGACCCGTGCCGCAGACGGCATACCTCTTCACAGGTTCCACTCTTCTGATTGTCGCGATCGGTCTCTACTTGATGCCGGTTGTTGCAATGCCCCGGACCAGGAACCGCTGGCCGAACAGGAAGATCAGGAAGATCGGGATCAGCGAGACCACGCTCATCGCGAACATCGCACCCCAGTTGGACTGGCCGGCCGAATCCATGAAGGCACGGATCGCGAGCTGGACGGTGTAGTTCTCCATCCTGGTCAGGTAGATCAGCGAGGTGAAGAAGTCGTTCCAGGTCCAGATGAAGGTGAAGATCGTGGTGGTGGCCAGGGCGGGCACCATCAACGGCAGCAGGATGCGGAAGAAGATGGTGAAGTGCCCGCAGCCGTCGATCAGCGCGGCCTCGTCCAGTTCGCGGGGCAGGCCGCGGATGAACTGCACCATCAGGAACACGAAGAACGCATCGGTGGCCAGCAGCTTGGGCAGGATCAGCGGCCAGAACGTGTTCACCATGTCCAGCTGGGAGAACACGATGTACTGCGGCACGATCAGCACGTGGATCGGCAGCATGATGGTCACCAGCATGAAGCCGAACAGGAGCGGCTTGCCGGTGAACTCCAGCCGGGCGAAGGCGTAGGCCGCCAGCGCGCAGCTGACCAGGTTGCCGACGATCGAGCCCAGCGCGATCACGGTGGAGTTCCACAGGAAGACGTGGAACGGGTACTGCAGCGCCGTCCAGCCCTGGGCGTAGTTGACCAGGGTGAGGTTCTCGAACACCAGGCCGGGCTGGCGGAAGATGTACTCCCCCTCGCGGAAGGAGGAAAGCACCATCCACAGCAGCGGGTACACCATGGTCAACGCGGCGACGGTGAGCAGCACGTGCTTGGCCACGGAGCGGGCCATCCGTCCTGCGGTGTCGTTCTGATTGCGGATCCGCGCGGGGGCGGCGGCAACGGCCACAGCGGCCTCCTCGGTCTCAGTCTTCATAGAACACCCAGTACTTCGACAGGTAGAAGTTCAGCGCGGTGAACGCACCGACGATCAGCACCAGCACCCAGGCCAGCGCCGAGGCGTACCCCATCCGGAACTGGACGAAGCCCTGCTGGTAGATGTACAGCGAGAAGAACAGCGTGGAATCCACCGGACCACCGGTACCGCCCGACACCACGAACGCCTGGGTGAAGGACTGGAACGCGCCGATGATCTGCAGCACCAGGTTGAAGAAGATGATCGGGCTGAGCAACGGCATCGTGATCTGCCAGAACTGCGTCCACTTGGTCGCCCCGTCCACCGAGGCGGCCTCGTAGTACATGTCGGGAATCTGCCGCAGGCCGGCCAGGAAGATGATCATCGGCGAACCGAAGGTCCACACGTGCAACAGGATGATCGACCACAGCGCGGTGTTCGGGTCGGCGATGAAGCTGTGCGCCGGATCCACGATCCCGAACCAGGAGAGGATCGTCGGCACCAGGCCGTTCGAGCCGAAGATCTGCCGCCACAGCATCGCGATCGCCACCGACGAGCCCATCAGGCTCGGCAGGTAGAACACCGACCGGTAGAACGGCAGGCCCTTCATGCCCTGGTTCAGCAGCATCGCGATGCCCAACGCCAACGCCAACTGCAGCGGGGTCGAGATGATCACGTAGGTGAACGTCACCTGCAGCGACTTCAGGAACCGGGCGTCGGAGAACATCCGCAGGTAGTTCTCGACCCCGTTGAACTCCGGAGCCTTCAGCAACGGGTAGTCGGTGAACGACAACACCAGCGACGCCAGCAGCGGAATCGTGGTGATCGCGACCAGGCCGAGCAGCCACGGCGCGAGGAAGATGAACGCAACCTTGTTCTGCTTCTTCGTCCGGGTGCCCTTGGCGTTCTTGAGGTTCTTCAGCTCCATGAAGGCGCTCATGAAGACTTCTCTCTCATCGATCCTGGACCGATAGCGGGGGTGGATCCCCGGGTGGGGAATGCCGCCGTGGCACTCCCCACCCGGGAGGATCGACCTAGCTTAGGCCCATCTCCGACTTCAGTTCGGTGACGAACTGCTCGGCGGCTGCGGCGGGCTCGAGCTGGCCCAGCAGCACCTGGTCGGAGGCCCGGCGCTGGATGGTCTCGGACTGGCCACCGCCCGGCAGCGGCACCGAACCACCCGGCTTCACCTCGGCCTCGATCTTGCCCATGAACTCGACGACCTTGACGTTGGCGCCCTCGAGGTTCGGGGTGATCGCCTCGCGGACCTTCAGGTTCACCGGGACGCCCCGCTCGGTGCCCAGGATGGCGCCGGCCTCGGGATCGTTGATCAGGAAGTTGATGAACTTCGCGACTTCCTCCGGATGTTCGGTCTTGGCGCCGGCCGAGAGGTACATCGAGGACTTGAACCACAGCTGGGCATCAGCGGCGGAACCGGTCTGGGTCGGCGGACGGAGCAGGGTCAGCTCGTTGCCGGCCGCGCTCTGCACGGCGTTGACCTGGTTGGACCACTGGAAGCCGATGCCGATCCGGTTGGTACCGAGGAAGGCCTGGTCGAGCGCGGTGCCCTGGTTCTCGATCGTGGCGGTCGCGCCGGCGGTGCCCTTGTCGGTCAGGTTCTTCCAGTACTCGAACCACGGGGTGATCGTGCCGGCGTCGAAGCCGATGCCCTCGGGGGTGAACTGCTGCGCGCCGGACTGACGGATCCAGATCTTGCTCGCGCCGTCGACGCCGATCAGGTTCTCCACGCCGTAGTACTCACCGGCACCCTTGGACTGCAGTTCGGTGGCCAGAGCCGCCAGATCGTCCCAGGTCCATGTGGTGTCGTCCGGCAGGGCCACGCCGGCCTTCTCGAAGATGCTGTTGTTGGCCAGGAAGACCGGGGAGTTGACCGCCCAGGTGGCGGCGTAGAGCGTCCCGTTGAACTCACCGGCCTCCTTGGTGCCGGAGGCCCACTCGCTGGTGTCGACACCGAGCGAGGCCAGGTCGGCGAGCGCGCCCTTGTCGCCGTACTCGGCCAGGTACTTCTCGTCCATCTGGATGATGTCGGGAGCGTCACCGCCGGCGACCTGGGTGGAGAGCAACTGCCAGTAGCTGGCGAAGTCGCTGGTCTGCACCTCGACCTTCACGTTGGGGTTCTTGGATGTGTAGAGGTCGATGACCTTGTTGGTCAGCTCGTTGCGAGCGTCATTGCCCCACCACAGGAAGCGAAGGGTGACCTGCTCGGAGCCGGTGCCACCGGTCCCGCCGGTCTGGGCTCCGCTCGGAGCCGGCGACCCGCCTCCACAACCAGTCAGCGCCAGGCTGGCGGCCACCAGGCCGGCCACGCCCGCAAGCAGGCGACGTGCCTTACCTTGCATGGATTTCTCCTTCTTTGTTGTGCCTCTGGGTGAGGCGGTTCGAGGCGGCGGGACGGTCCCGGAGGGGACGTTCGGCGACGCCGGCTGTGGCCGTCGCGTCAAGATCCTCATATCGCGCTCCCTTGCGTGTCCGGATCCGGTGCCCCGGTTCCTGATCTCCCGCCTCCGGTAAGCGCTTCCCCAACGATGTGCGTTTCATCTCTGATCTGGCGACGATGGGGGTCTGCGCTGTACCGGCAATCGCCAAGGTAGCACATTGGGAATGCGCTTGCCAGCATGGGGATGGCAACCCGTGCCCCGGTGTTGCCATCTTCGTCCGACGTCCGCGATTACCCGTTTGACTAGGAGATACGCTACTTTCGGGGACGACGGCGGCCGGTGGGACCCGGCCTGCATGCCGACATCGAGACGTAATCGTGACCTTTGTCCTCAACCGAGCATGACCAGCGTGCCGGCGACGATCGCGGCCAGTCCGATCCACTCGCGGCGGCTCAACCGCTCGCGATAGACGGCGACGGCGAACCCCACCGTGACCAGGATGCTCAGCCGGTCGATCGGGGCCACCAGGCTGGCCGGCCCCTCCTGCATGGCGCGCCAGTAGCACAGCCAGGAGGCGCCGGTGGCGATGCCGGAGGCGGCGATGAACCACAGCTCCCGCCGCGGTACCTGCCGCAGCTGATACTGCTCGCCGGTGACGAACACCACCACCCAGGCCATCACCAGCAAGACCACGGTGCGGATGGCGGTGCCGAGGTTCGATTCCACCTCGCCGATGCCGACCTTGCCGAGGATCGCGGTGAGCGCGGCGAAGAACGCCGACCCGATGGCGTACCACAGCCAGCGCCGGCCCGTCCCGGCGGACTCCTTCCAGGTCGACCGGTCGACCATCGCGTAGGTGCCGAGCGTGATCAGCACGATCCCGGTCAGCCGCGGCACCAGGTGGTCGGTCTCCCCCAGCAGCACCATCGCGAACAGGACGGTGAGCACCACGCTCGACTTGTCGACCGCCGCCACCCGGCTCACCGGCCCCAGCTGCAGCGCCCTGAAGTAGCACAGCCAGGAGGCGCCGGTGGAGACTCCGGAGAGCCCGAGGAAGACCAGGGAGGTGGGATCGAGCTGACCGAGGGTGTGCTGGGAGCCGACCAGGAACACCATCGCCACCGCACCGATCAGCACCACGATCGTGCGCAGCGCCGTGGCCAGATGGGACGGGGTGTGCGCCACGCCGGCCTTCGCCAGGATCGCGGTCAGGCCGGCGAACAGCGCCGACCCCGCGGCGAAGGCGATCCACGTCACAGCCCGGCGCTCCCGATCACAGGCCTGAGACTACGCCGGGCCGGCGTCCCCGCCGCGCCCCACGCCGACCCCGTCCGATCGCCGCTAGCTTGTCACCATGCGCCACTTCACCGAACAGCTCTCCCCCACCGGACGGCTGACCTGCTACCTGCAGGACGCCAGCGACGAACTCTCGAATGCCCGGGTGCGGCCCGCCGTCCTGGTGCTGCCCGGCGGCGGCTACTCGTTCTGTTCCGACCGGGAGGCAGAGCCGATCGCGCTGGCCTACCTGGCCGAGGGCTTCAACGCCTTCGTGCTGCGCTACGCCACGGGGCCTGACGCGCCATGGGCGACGTCCTTCGCCGACGGGCGGGCCGGATTGGCCTGGCTGCGGCAGCACGCCGCGGAGCTGGACATCGACCCGGCCAGGATCGCGGCGGTCGGCTTCTCGGCCGGCGGCCACCTGGCGGCCAGCCTCGGCACCGCGGGCGACGACCGTCCAGATGCTCTGGTACTGGGCTATCCGGTGACCCTGGGCGAGTTCGGGCCGCTGATCGGCAAGGAGATCCTCGACGTGGTCGGCGCGGTCACCGACGACACCCCGCCCACCTTTCTGTTCAGCACCTACCCGGATTCGCTGGTGCCGATCCGCAACAGCCTGGAGTTGCTCGCCGCGCTGGCCGAGCACGATGTGCCGTTCGAGTCCCACATCTACCTGCTCGGCGCCCACGGTCTGAGCCTGGCCAAGCCGCTGACCGCCAACGGTGGCGCCTGGGGCGTTGACCCAGTCGTGGCGCAATGGTTGCCGGACAGCGTCCGGTTCCTCCAGCGGGTGTTCGGCGACTTCGCGGTGGACGGCCCACCCTCCAGCTTCGCCGACCTGCGGCAGCGCACGAGATTCGGGCTGGAGATGCCGATCAAGCGGCTGCTGGCCGACGAGCGCGCCACCGCCGTGATCGACGCCCACCTGCCCGGCGCCACCCACCGCTTCCGGGAGAACCTGGCCGCCCGGGGATTCTCGCTGCGCGAGGCCCTCGAACGTTCCCAGCTACCTGCGCATCCAGACCTGCTCGCCCGGCTGGAGGAAGACCTGTCGCAGCTGAACGACTGACCACAGCGCGGCGCGTCGTCGCACGGGCTGCTGGCAAGGTGCGATGGCAGCCTCAATACTCTGCGCTCCCACCGGAACCGTCGAGAACCATTGACGTTGTCAGACAACGAGACTCGACGAACTGGCCAGTACTCCGCGTCCAGCAATCGACGGTCGCGCCACCTTGCTGCTTCTTCCGTTTCGCGATCATCTTTCGTGAGTCTCGTCGTCTTCTGGACGCGGCAACCAGGCGTTGCTATGGTGAAATATCACCCCCCAAAGATGTGGAGACACCACGGCACACCGTCGTCTACGTGCAATCTCGATGCTGGCGGCGTTCACCGTCGCGGCGATTGCTTTCCCTGCACAACCCGCACAGGCCGCGGTCTCTGACTGCTACGGCAGCGGGGCATGGGCATGCGCTTGGGATGGAACGAGCTACACCTCGACACTCTGGAAGATCTCTGGCGGCACTGCCGGCCCGGGGCCTGATTTCAACTGTCAACTGCAGGACTTGGGCTCTGCTCGGAACAACAAGTTCTCGTCTTATCGGAATAACACGTTCACGGGTCAAACCATGTGGACGAAGAAGTTGTTCACAGGTTCGAAGCAGAGCTTCAGCGGCGACAGCAACTACTCGACGCTGACCTACAACAACGACTACGAGAGTTGGAAGGGTCACTGCAACCCGCTCTGACGGAGCCGACGAGTTGGAACTCCGGCCGCATGACGTTCATTTGAGCGCCCGCTTCTCCGAGCACGCTGGAGCGCCATCCATGTTGGCATGCTGCTTCGACTTGGGTCGGGCGGTGCTGTTCACGAGTGGTTTGCTCGCTCATCGAGATTTCCAAGGTATCGATCGCCTTTCCAGGTGCGCGACATACAGTTCTACTTATGGGAGCTAGTGGTTCGGTGCATTCCACTGTTGGCGAGTCCTACCCCCGGCCGCCGGCTCGTCACAGACTAGCGATAGGTTTCGTCGCTGTGGCGGCGCTATTGAGCGCGACCGGCTGTGTTGCGACTCCTGGGACATCGGAGGCTTCGACCGCTACCCCTACGGTCACGGCGCTGACTGGCGCGCTGTTGGACTGGGACGCCGCCACGATCACGTTGCCGCTGGACATGTTCGGGATGACTCCTGCCGAGCTGCGGACTGTCAGAGCTGCGTGGAGCGTCGAGTTTGCGCGTTGTGTCACGGATAGCGAGAAGGTCAGTCAGGCTGTGACCGGGGAGGCGGCTCGAGTCTTGGGCCCGTTCACGCCGGACCCCGATGCCGCTCATTGGCTGTACGGCTTCTGGAATGCGACGTTCATCGCTGCTCACGGCTGGAGACCGTTTCCAGAGGAGGAGACAGACCCCACGCTTGTCCAAGCGGACCGCAGGACGATGGAGCGTTGCTCGGCTGCAGACACGGTGGCGGCGCTGCACGGGATCTCGACCAGCATCGGGGACGACGGGCCGTCGAAAGCCCTTGCGCTGGCGGCCGCCGATAGTCGGACCCGCACTGTAGCCACCGATGAATACCGCGAGTTGATGGACAACTTGGAGGCCTGCATTGTGAAGGCCGGTTATCGGGTTGACCGCGATCCCGAGGGTGTTCTGATCGACTTCGACTCCGACGCCTCGGAGGAGGAGTTGCTGGTTGGGATGGTCGCAAGCGCAAAGTGCAACGACGAACTGAACATCACCCAGCAGGCGGCCGATCTAGAAGCGGCGCTGCAGCAGGCGTACATCGAGGAGAACCGGGCCGAACTGCTGGCGGTCAAGACGGCCGCCGATCAGCGGGTCGCCGCCGCGCGTGAAGTGCTGCGTAGCGTCGGTGTGGGATGAAGCGTCCCTCGGCACGACAACTAGGTGCACTGATGGTCGCGGCGGCTGTCGGCTGTCTTGTCGGCGCATTGTTCACGGCCTGGTTGCTGCCGGATGTTGATGACAGTGCGATCCGTCACGCGACGGAGTCGTTGCGTGTTACGAGTGCGGTTGAGATGCGCTCTCCAAATGCCATGGCGCCCTTGCAGGCAGTCGTCACTCCGCCTCAAACCGAGACCGTCGTGCCGCGTGAGGACGGTTCGTTGTCGATCGTCACTGCCCGTCCACCCAAGGCGGGCCAGACAATCCGCGCTGGCGATGTTGTAGCCGAAGTGTCGGGCCGACCCCTGCTGGCCTTCCCTACGTCTGTTCCGCTCTACCGGGATCTATCGGTTGGGGACCAAGGAAACGACGTCAGACAACTCGAAGAGATCCTTGCCGGTCGCGAACTGCTGGGCGAACGGCCCGATCGCCGTGCCACCGACGCCACCCGTCAGGCGGTAGACCGCCTTCTGACCCAAGCTGGCTACGCCGGGCGTTCAGCAGACTCTGTCCTGCTGCTAGCGGATACGGTGATCGTCCCCGACGGTGCCAAAGTCACGGCCGCAGCAGCGGTCGGCGACCGGCTGGACGGCGAGCATCCGCTGGTGACCGTGGAAACTCAAGGGCCGACCATCACTGCCCGCGCTGACGTGCTTTCAGCGGCGTTCTTGGAACCTGGCACGTCGGTCACCGTGACCACCAGTCAAGGCACTGCGATGCAGGCACAGGTGACCAGCAAGTCGGCCTTCCACGAGGCTACGACCGATCAGCCGGCTGGGTACGATGTGGTGATCGCACCACCCGAAGGGCTTGAACTGACCGTTGGCGGGGTTGTGATGGTGACGGTCGCGGCAAGCGGAGAACCTCAACCAGCGGTGCCCCTCTCCGCACTGCGCCAGGAGGGAGGCACGACTTACGTGCTGACGGTGGCCGACGCCGGCCAGACCACGCAACCCAACCGTGTAGACGTCGTCATCACCAGCCAAGCCGATGGTTTCGCAATTCTCCGAGACGGTTCCCTCACCCAGGGAACTCTGGTCGTCCTGCGCACGTGACAGCCCCGATCATCCTCGCCAGGCACCTTGCCAAGGCGATACCGGGGGAACCGGACAACCACGCACTGACAGATGCTCGATTCTCCATCTGGCCGGGCGAGTTTGTTGCGATCGTCGGGCCGTCCGGTTCCGGCAAGACCACGCTGCTGTCGATTCTCGGCCTCCTCGCCCGATCAGACTCCGGCGATTACCTCCTCGCAGGCCAAGACGTCGCGGACCTAGTCGAGGCTGATCTTGACCACCTGCGGGCCACTCAGGTCGGCTTCGTCTTCCAGAACTCCTTCGTCATCGGCGAGGACACCGTGTTCGGCAACGTGGCCCTGCCGTTGCGCACCCAAGGCCTGCCGTCGTCCGACACGGAGCCGCGCGTGATGTCTGCGCTGAGCTTGGTGGGCCTGTCCGATCTCAGAGACCGGCCCGCTGGCGAACTCTCAGGCGGGGAGAAGCAACGGGTGGCAGTCGCCCGCGCCCTGGTCACCAACCCCAAGGTGCTGCTCGCCGACGAGCCCACGGGAGCACTGGACCAAGCCAACTCCGAGCGCCTGATCGAACTTCTCGCCAAGATCAGCGACAACGGGACGACGGTCGTTGTCGTCACCCACGACCCGCTCGTGGCTGCCGCCGCGGACCGGCAGCTCCCACTCCGCGACGGACGTGTCGACTCCGGACACACAGCGACCTACCTGGTGCCGGAGGCACCCGAACCCGCGGGCCAACCAGCGGCTGGAGCAACTAGGCAACGACTTCGGTCCGCCGCGGAGTCAGCCTGGTCAGCGGTGGTGTCCCGCCCCACGCGATCTCTGTGGGTCGTGCTCGCCTATGCACTTGGCGTGGCTGCCCTCGTGGGGGCGCTCGGACTCACTAACTCTGCCCGCGGAACCGTTGTCGCACGGCTCACAGCAGCAGGCAGCGACTTGGTGCGAGTATTCCCGCCTGGCGACGAGAACACCTCTAGTTACAGCCCGGCCTCACCAAGCGGACCACTGCAGAGGCTACAAGGGCTAGCTGGGGTTGCAGATGTCGCGCCCGTTCGTACCTACCCGAGCGCAACGAACACCGTCAGTCGTCTCACTGGTGACAACTCGGGTCGTTTCAGCGGTCGGATCTATGTGACGACATCGACCTACCTTCGCATGCACTACCTGCAGCTGATGTCAGGCGATTCCTGGCTGCTGGACAACCCGTGGGACGTTCCGGTGGCGGTGCTTGGGAGTTCGGCGGCCAAAGCCCTGTCCGTGGCGGGCGCCGAACCGGGGGTGGTGGTCCACGTTAACGGGCACCCAATCACAGTTACCGCCATCCTGGCGACAATCGGTGACGCCGTCTTTGACGACGCCGTGTTCCTATCCGCCGGTGCCGCCTCCTTCCTTGGATCGAGTTCAGAGCAGATGTTTGAAGTACGGACCGAGGCCGGGTACGCCGAACCGGTCGCAGCTGCGATCCCTGCCCTGCTCGCGCCGGCCAGCCCGGGCCGCTACACCGTGACCTCGGTGGCCCAGCTCCGTTCCTTGCAGTCGGCCATTTCCTCCGATCTCACCCGGCTCCTTCAGGTTCTGGGAGTGGTCATCGTCCTGCTGTCGACGACAACGGCTGCCATCTCTCTGCTGTTGTCAGTCCGAACCCGCACCCCCCAAATCGCCCTCCGGCGAACGGTGGGTGCCAGCCGGACCGCCATCTGGCTCCAGTTCACGCTTGAAGGCGTGTTGGTCGGGCTCTTGGGCGGCGCCTTTGGCACCGCTGTCGGCGTGGCCGTCGCGGTCGGGGTCGCCGCCGCCAACGGCGAAGCAGCCAGCCTGGGGGTCTCCGTGGTGGCGCTCGGTATGGGGGTCAGCCTGCTCGCCGGCATCGTGTCATCGGCCTACCCAGCGCTTCACGCGGCACGCCAAGACCCGGCCGCGATCCTCCGCCAGGTGTGAACCCCTGGCTGGGTCTGTCTGTGCTCATGGGGGGTTGACGAGTCGGTTTCGTGCCAGTAGTTCAGCGCGTCCAGCCAGGCGGTGACCTCGGCGGTGGTCACGTCCTCCGGCGGGGTTCCGAGGGGAGCTTTTCGGCAGTCCCCAGCGGGCCAGGTGTGCGTCACGTGGTGGCCGTGCGTGCCATGCTGCGTACCCATTCCAGTGGCCGTGAGTCCACGGAAGGGGGCTAATCACGCTTCCAAACTGTCCACTTGTTGGCGAGAAACCTAGCGTTGACTAGGCAACTCACCCTAGAGCGGATGACGGGAATCGAACCCGCATGGCCAGCTTGGAAGTCTCATCCCTGCGCCCGTAGTGGGGTCGCTCACGCTCGTCCCGCCTCGGTCCTCGTTGCTCAGATAGGCCCTCGTAGCAGATTCCTGGACTTTTTCACGTACCAGCCGGAGGAAATCGAACACCGCCCATCGCTCAGAGCAGACCCGGACCACCGACGTCAGGACTGGTGAATTCAGCGCGGCCCAGAGAGCCTCCGCCATCGAGGCGACGCGCATCCGTCACTGACTGGCACTCGGACACTGACCGAATGTTCACACCTGTACCGTTTCCCACTCCTGGACGGGCGAGTCGCCACTCTGGTGATATTGCGAGTGGAGCGCGTCAGCCGATATCTCGACGATCTCGTGCAGGAAGCTCAGGTCGGTCATGTAGGACTGGATCTCCTGCGACTCCTGGCAGGTCTTCAGCACTGCTACGCCGACGGCATTGCTGAAGTCGGAGGATGCCTTGAGCTGCCCGGCGCTGTTGTTCTTCGCCATCGCCTTGGCCTCCTCGTCGGCGTCGAGGAATCCCCAGTAGGTGGTGATGAACCCTGCGACGCTTCCATGAGTGACGTCGACGCCCTTGGCCCGGAACATCTCGTTCACGCGGTCAATGGCCTCCTCCAGCGGGCCTCGCATCGGCGCTTTTCCGCCCTGAAACTCGCCCTCGAAGCCCGGGAGCTTGATGCCGTCATGACTGCCCCCGGTCAGGGAGTGGTCCTCGTTGATCGCTGAGGGCACGAGCTTCACCCCGGAAAGCTGAACGCCGTCGAGGTAGCTATCGTCGTACTGGTCCCCGTCCATATGAAGGTTGCGGGACAGGAGGGTGGCCAGGATCGCCCGCTTATGGAGGTCGACGTCCTGGTAGTCGACGATCTGGCTGAGGAACTGCCAAGCGTTGCGATAGCCGATGACGTCTGCCCGGAAGCTCTGCAACGACTGCTTCAGCGCCTTGTCCTTCTTCACCTTGGCCTGGGTCCACTGCCCCTGCCAGCGGTTCTTTATCGGGCCCATGGCCTTAGCGATGGCCTCGCCGCCCGCGTCGGTGAGATAGGCGGCAGCAACCGCTTCCATCTCGGGCATGGTGTAAAGGCCAGCGGTATCGAGCCGCTCCCCGATTGTGATGAGCGCGTTCGGATCGACATCCCCGTTCACGTGGGCGTCCGAGTAGTACATCTTGAAGTCTTCTTGGATGCTGGCCGGGGTGTTCTGGAAGTCCACGACCATCGGTGCGGTCTTGCCCTGATAGATGCGGTTCAGACGGGAGAGAGTCTGGACGGTGGCGATGCCGGAGAGCTTCTTGTCCACGTACATCGCCATCAGCCGCGGCTCGTCGAACCCGGTCTGGAACTTGTCGGCGACGATAAGGACCTTGTACCCATCCTCCTCGCGGAAGGCCTTAGCGGTGTCGCTACGGCCGTTGAGCGAGGTCTCAGTGACAGTCGAGCCGTCATCGGCGGTCAGGGAGCCGGAGAACGCCACCAGAGTACGCATGTCCGTGTAGCCCTTCTCGTCAAGGTACTCGTTCATCTTCTGCGACCACCGGTACGCCTCAATGCGGGAGCTGGTGACAACCATCGCCTTCGCGGTACCACCGAGGGCTGGCATCACGTTGCGACGGAAGTGCTCGACGACCACGCGCACCTTCTGGGCGATCGAGGTCGGATGCAAACGTGCGAAGCGCACGATGTTGGTCACGGCCGGGCCAGTCTCGACCAGCAGTTCGTCTTCGGTGTTCTCGATCTCGTTCTTGACGCGCAGGAACATGTCGTAGGTCGAGTAGTTGGTCAGCACGTCGAGGATGAAGCCCTCCTCGATGGCCTGGGCCATGGTGTAGGTGTCGAAGGCGCGCCAGTTGCCGTCCGCGTCCTGCGTGCCGAACAGGCGCAGCGTCTTCGCCTTCGGGGTCGCGGTCAGGGCGATGAAGGTGATGTTGCTGGAGGCCGCGATCGCGGAGTCCTTGGCGGCGAGCAGCTCATCGGCGCTGATGTTCTCGGGGTCCTCGACATCGACGTCGGCCAGAAGTGCCTTGAGGTCGCGCGCGGTCGAGCCAGACTGGGAGGAGTGGGCCTCGTCGGCGACGACGGCCCAGCTGCGGCCGCGCAGCTCGGTGGTGTCCTCGATCAGCTTCATGACCTCGGGGAAGGTCTGGAGCGTGCAGGTGATGATGTGGTCGCCCTCGACCAGGGCCTTCTTGAGCTGGGGCGACTTCGCGCCGGACTTCTCCCCTACGGTCACGACCAGGCCCTTGCTGGACTGGACGAGACTCATGTCCTCGCGGATGTTTTCGTCCAGCACGGTGCGATCGGTGACGACGATGACCGAGTCGAACGTCGACCTCGACTGGGCGTCCATGTGCCGGATGAGCCGGTGGCTCAGCCAGGCGATGGTCTTGGTCTTGCCCGAGCCCGCCGAGTGCCAGATCAGGTAACGCCCCCCGGGACCCTTGGCCTCGACGTCGGCGACGACGCGCTCCACAGCACGTAGCTGGTGGAAGCGCGGGAAGATCAGGTGCCCCTCGTTCTTCTTGCCCTGCTTGCTCGGCTCGTACAGCGCGAAGTCCTTCAGGACGCGCATGAACATGGGCCGGGGGAGGATGTCGCGCCACAGGTAGTTCGTCGGCGAGCCGGTCGCTGAGGGCGGGTTGCCCCCGTGGCCGTCGTTGCCCTGGTTGAAGGGCAGGAACACGGTGTCCTCGCCCTCCAGCTTGGTCGCCATGAACACCAGGTCGTTGGAGACGGCGAAGTGGACCAGCGCGCGACCAGGGGCCAGCAGCGGCCGGTTCCTGCCGGGCCTGCGGTCCTGCTTGTACTGGCGGATCGCGTGGTTGATGGTCTGGGTGTTGTCGGTCTTGAGCTCCATGGTGACCACGGGGATGCCGTTGGCGGTCAGCACGACGTCGAGGGTCTCGTTCGTGGTGGTGTCGAAGCGCACCTGGCGCAGGACGCGCAGGCGCACGGCGTCGGATTCCTCCACCACCTCGGCTAGGTTCGGGTTCGCGGGCGGGAAGGCGACCATCGGTCCGAACTTTGCCGTGGGCCGCCCCACTTGGGCGTAGGAGAACCCCTTGCGCAGCACGCCGAGCAGGCCGCCCACAGGGTGGCCCGAGGTCGGGTCCATGCGGGTGGTCTTGGCCAGCTCCTTGGTCAGGTGGGTGAGCAGCTTCGTCTCAGCGGTCGCGCGCGGCGCTCCCGCCAGGTCGGCGGGAACCGCCTTCTCGTACTCGTCGGGGTACTGCGCGGCGAGCCAGTGCAGCACGTCCTGCGGCACGAGGGCGAGGCCCACGTCCCAGCCGGCGGCGGAGGTGCTGCCGTCGGCCTCGTAGAGCCAGCCGCGCTCGGAGAGCTCGGCGCAGAGGTTGGACTCGAACTCGAGTTCCATGAGTTGTGCGTGCCCCATTAGGCCACAGCCTTTCGTCCGGTCACCACATCGGTGATGAGCGCGGCGCGGCGCTCGACGAGCAGTGATTTCAGTTCAGCGACCTTGGCCAGCATGGCGTCGATTTTGCCGGTGACCTCGTCGAGCCGACTAATCGTGGCGCGCTGGGTATCTGCATCTGGAGCGGGGATTCGTTGTTGCCCGAGGCGCGACCTGGATATGCGCTGCCGAGTCGATCCGCTCTGCAAACTATCAACAAGCGAACGAAAAGTAGGGCTGTTCAGCACGTACACGAGATACTCCGGCAAGATCTTCGATGGATCAGGCCTCAGGACGGCAACGTCAACGACAGTTATCGTCCGCCCAAGCCCACTCGGCAGGACGCATGCTCGTCCCAGCGGGTCGGGCATCCGTGCGATCAAGATGTCCCCGGCAACGATCTCGCGGCAGTGAAGCCGGCCAAAGGCTTCTTCATTCACTCTGCGGTTGGACTTGTCGAGGAACACACCTACCCCTACATCGGCAAGTTGGAGGAGGCGAATGCTGCCGTCAGGATCCTGGTCTTTGCTTTCGACCCAGTCTCCATCAAAGAAGTTCTCGGGGGCTGAGGCAAAAGCCAGGGGCACGGTTCCGAGCGCATAGTGCGGGACGATCTCGTCCTCCACCGCTATGGCACGTCGCAGCACAAGCGTCTCCGCCAGTTCGTCCATCTTGGCGATCATTGCGTCGATCTCGCCGGTCTCGCGGCCAAGGTAGTCAGCGATGGCGCGGCGGGCAGACGGGGAAGGCCAAGGCACGGCGAAGTTCGACAACTCAGTTGTTGAAAGCTCAGTGAAAGTCGTCCCGCGACCCGCAGCTTGGAGCGCAGTGCGATACGCAACCAGACAATGAGCAAGGTACATGAGGTCTTCGGGGTGCTCCGGGGCGATAGCTTTGCACCCTTGGTTGAAAGTCACTTCTCTCGTCGCGACTCCAATATGCCCAATGGGTGCACGGCATGAGAGAAGCACAGCATCATTGGTTCTTGTGGATCCAGCGGCTCCAAGTTCTGTAACTGATCGCTCCCACTCGCGAACAACGCCACCATCCAGACCGTTGAGGTCGGGGGGCGTGATGAACGGGATGTCGCCGTGCCAGTTGGCAGCATCCGATTTTGGTGTCCCACCGCTGGTGATCTCAGCGACGAACTTGAGCGGCACTGACAAAGTGCGGTCGGAGGCGACCATCACTCCTTCACCCCCTGGAACATCTCGGCCAGCTCGCCCATGATGCGCTGCACGTCGGCGTCGATCTCGGCCAGCGGGCGCGGCTCCTCGGGCACGTAGAAGATGCGGGTGAACGGGATCTCGTTGCCATTCTTGGCTTTGGACTCGTCCCATTTCGCCTCGGGCGCGAACGGCAGCACCTCGCGGGCCATGTGCTCGTCGAGGTCCTCACTCATGGGCACTCGCTCGGTGATCTTCCAGCCGTCGGCCAGCACGGGGTGGCCCTTGCGGTCCACGGCCGGAGGGGCGGTCTCGTCGGGCACGGCCATGGCCTGCATCACGGCGTCGACGAGGCCGACGGGGGCCTTGAGCCCGGCGGCCTTGGTAGCCACGGGCAGCCGCTTGGGGATGAGGTTCCACGGGGTGCCGTCGAGGTCCTTCAGGATCTGGACGAGGGTGTCGCCGAAGTCGCGGCCGCCGCACAGGGCGTCGACCGCCTCCTCGGAGTAGCGGGCGGCCAGCCGGGCCTGCTTGAACACGGGAACGTCGCGGAACATGAAGTCCTGGGGCGTGAGCACGCGGGAGATGTCGGAGTCGGTGAAGGCCTCGTAGGCCTCGACGGCGGCGGCGCGGTTGGTTGCGCTCATCTCGCGGCGCTTGTCACCCATTGGCTTGCGCATGGGCTCCCAGAGGCCGGAGGCATCGATGAGCTGGATCTTGCCCCGGCGCTCGGCGGGCTTATTGTTGTCGAGGATCCAGACGTAGGTCGCGATGCCGGTGCCGTAGAACATCTGCGTGGGCAGGGCGATGATCGCGTCAATGAGGTCTTGGTCGAACAGCCACTGGCGGATCGAGTTGGGCCCGGAATCGGAGTTGAACAGCGGTGATGCGTTGGAGACCACGGCGGCGCGCCCGCCTGTGGGGTTGAGCTTCGAGGCGCAGTGGCACAGGAACAGCATCTGGCCGTCAGACTTGCTGGGCAGGCCGTGGCTGAACCGGGAGCCGGGCGTCTTGGCCTGCTCGCGGACGGACTTCTCCTCGCCCTCCCAGTCGCCGCCGCACGGCGGGTTGGACAGCACGTAGTCGAAGGTCTGGTCGTCGTAGAGGTCGGTGATGAGCGTGTCGCCCTGGCGGATCGCGTCCGGGCGTCCGCCCTGGATCAGCAGGTCGGCCTTGCCGAGGGCGTAGGCGGCGTCCATCAGCTCCTGGCCGTAGACGGTTACCTTGATGTCGGGGTTCAGCTCCTTGAGCGCGTCCTGGGCGACCAGCAGCATGCCGCCGGAACCGGCGGTGGGGTCGTAGATGGAGCGCAGCGTGTTCTCACCGGCCAGGGAGTCCTCGTCGGCCGAGAACAGCACGTCAACCATGAGCTTGATGGCATCCCGCGGGGTATAGAACGCGCCGGCCGCCTTGCCCTTCTTGTCGAAGGCGCGGTACATGACGTCCTCGAAGATGTCGCCCATGACGGAGTCCTCGACGTTGGTGGAGCCGAGCGGCAGTGTCGAGAAGTGCTTGACGACGGCGTGAAGCCGGTTTGCAGCGGCGAGCTTGGCGACGAGCTTGGGGAAGTCGAAGGCCGTCCAGATGTCCGCGACGTTCTGCGAGAAGCCAGCGACGTAGCTGAGCAGCGACTTGTCGACGTTGTCGTCGACCGAGGCGATTGTGGCGAGGTCGAGCGGAGAAACGTTGTAGAAGCTCAGCCCGAACTTGTCCCTGACCGCGATGTCGATGAGGTGAGGCGGGAGATTGCTGAAGGCGTCTACGTACGGAACAACCGCCGGCTTGGTCTCCTCAAGCAAGCACTCCAGGCGTCGCAGCACGGTGAACGGCAGAATATAGTCGCCGTACTCTTGGGGCTCGACGACGTTCCTCAGGAACTTGTCCGCCGTGTCCCAGACGATCCGCGCAGCAGCGCTGGCCGTCGCGCGTTGTGCTTCCTTTGCCATGCTTGGCTCCTCCCCTGCCGGTCACGCAACGCCGCGCCGCTTCCGGCGATTGTGTCAGAACTGTTGCAGCCCCCTCGGTCGAAACGCAGCGCGACGGCCAGATGCCCGGCCCTCCAGCGGGTCAGCGAGAAACTCCCGGATCGAGACTCAGCTGAACCCGACCACCGCTCCCCATTCCGAAAGGAGGCTCTCTTGCGATGCTATCGGCGCGATGCCTTCGTTCGGTGGCAATCGGTGCAACGATGCGCATGCGGTCGAGTTCGATTGTGTCGGTCTGCGCAGCCTGCGGGGGTTGATACGTCGAGGTGGCGCACTCAATCGCCCGGCTCCGCGCCTCAGACGTCACCGCCGCTGCTAGCCTGGCCGCCCCGGAGACCTCGACGCCGGTGGGTTCGTACCGGGGCATCGGCAGCCACCCGCCGCGGCGGCGAGCGGTGAAGACGTCCTTGTTCATATAGGTGGCGCCTTCCAGGGCTCGGGCGGCCATCATCACGCGGTCTCTGCCCCAGAACAGGTTGGTCACTGCCGCGTGGTGTTGCTGGCCGGCGTCGGCGGCCGCGTGCATCGCCCGTCTGGCTATGGCAAGGAGATCCTGCGGAGGTAGCCGCTTCACGATGGCCTGGGGATCTGCCCAGGCCTTGCCGTCTCGCAGGGTGTCGATCACGATCTGCCGGAGTCGGATCGACGCCTCGGTTAGTCCGGCGTGGCGCACTCCGCCCAGATAGATCGTCTGTGGCCAGCGGGAGGCTTCGCGCCATCGGGTGTTGGCTTCGCTGATGGCCTGGACAACGGGACGGCCACGGTCCTCCCCCAACAGCCCTTGGGCGATAGCGGTGTTGGTGAGTGTGGCTGCGGCGCCGCAGATCACGCTGAGGTCGGCTGCGATCGTGCGCAGGGTGGCGCCGGAGAGGCCTTTGCGGGTGGCAAGCGCGTCCTTGGCGGCGTCGAGCCACGTGTGGATTGCGGCGTCCAGGCTGTTCTCTGATCTGGGCACGGCAGCGATGTCGTCGTAGGGGCCGGTGCGCAGCGCTACGGGAATGAAGCCGAAGGCCGTCCCGATCCCGGACAGCACTTGGAGGTGACGTCGGGCGGTCCAGTTCGGCTTGCTGTCGGGTGCGGTCGCCAGGCTCCAGTTAGCGGCCACCATGACCGGGGTCAGCAGATTCGCGCGCAGTCCCAGCACGGTGGCGGGATCACTCTCAACGCCGTTCAGTCTCACGGTGAGCAGGTCGGCGATGCCGCCGAGGACGCGGGCCATGTCGACCAATCGCCGATCAGGTGGAACCTGCCGTCCTGCGCCCTGAGCGCGGGCCGGGAGCCACTGATTGCGGGCGATGGGATGCAGGATCGAGTCGACCAGACCGAGATCGTCGTTGCTGACCGGACTGTCGGTAGGGATGTTGTTGATCGCTCGGATGGTGGCGCCGGCGAGCTTCGGCCAAACCACGGATTGTGCCCGCCACCGGTCCTCGGAGGGCTGCGGTGTCAGGTTGGACATCGCGAACGCCTGGCGGTGGAGCCGGTCGAGCAGATCCGAGACCGAGGCAGTCATTGCACGCCCGCCCGGATTGCCAGGTCGACCAAGGCTTCCCGCAGCATCGGCACCAGCGGTCCGGCTCCCTCGTCGAGACACGCCAGGGCAGCGACCAAGGCTTCCGCGGCCGACAGCTGATCCTCGACGAATGCTGGGACGATCGCGGACTGCTCGAAGGCGTCCTCGACGTCCAAGCACGCGGCTCCGAGGAAGAGGGCTTCTTCGGTGTCGTCTTCGGCGAACAGATAGCGGGAAGCGGCGTTCCGTAGATGTCCGTATGCCAGGCTGGACGGCTCGGTGGTAGCCATGTGCGATCTCCTTCCTTCGCCCACCTGAGGCGGACGAAGGCGGCGCACCCGGACACCCTGCTACTCGGAGCCGGTGGCCTCCGCGGACGAGTCGAGTACGGTGTCCAGCCGGGCTGCGCCGCGGATGACGCCGTTCTGCAGGACGGCATGGGCGAGCTGGTCGAGGTGCCGTTCGCGGACGCGGCGCACCCAGGGCAGCAGGTAGCTCAGCGCGATGATGGCCGCGCCGGCCAGCCCGATGGGGAGCGTCGCGGTGAGGTGGGAGTTGATCAGGACGGCGATCCCGAGCAGGAATCGTCCCTGCCACATCAACCCCACCAGAGGCAGCCGGAACACACCAGCCAACACAGCGCGCGCAACCCGCCGCAGCAGGATCGCCGGCAAGCACCAGAAGGTCACCAGCAGGTCGAAGCGGGATACATCCACCCGCAGCCGGTATATCCCGTGCGCGATCCGCCACGCGACCTCGGAGTCGGAGACCCTGCCGGCAAGGTAACGGTTGATCAGGTCGTGCTCGATCAGGACGACGTCCGGGCCGATGGACCTGCCCGTTGCGCGAGGCGAGGCGATCCCGATCTCGAAGCCAGACGCAGCAGCAGCGTGGGTGGCCGCGACGGCGAGCGGGAGGATCAGGCGATCTGCTTGCGGCGGGGATAGGCGCTGACCTCCCATCAGCACCTGGATGGCCGGCCACTTCAGCCGGCCGATCGCGAGCAGAACCGAGATCGCCACCCACACGGCCAGCAGCAGCCAGACCACCAAGCCCGGCAGCAAGGTCAGAACCATCAAAGCGAGCACTGCGCTACCCACCAGCTCCGGCAGGACACCACCCCCCCACAACAACCAAGTGCACGCTCGCTGGGCCGAGGTCACCGATTCCAGACGCGGCCGGCGACGAACCCCGCTGTTCACGGCCGGCTCCCAGCACGCGAGATGCGGTACTCGTTCAGGTCGATCGGTCCCTCACCGGGAACGCCCCGGGCGAGTTGGGCGACCAGCGACGACTCCGACGATCCCGGGCGTCCGGCGATCAACCGTTCGACACCACCGGCGTTGGTGGCCACCGCGGCGAGCACAGAGGCGACGAAGCCGGCGAAGTCGACCGGCTCGATGATCCCGTCATCACCAACCCTGGTCTGCTCCACAGCGACGCCCAAGATGATCACCGTCGCCCGCCACAACGTCCGGTACCCCTCCGCACCGAGAGTGCCGTCAATCCTCATCGCTGACCTCCCTGCTGGGACGACTCCTCGGTCTGGTCTCCGTAGCGAGGGCAGAAGTCCCGCAACCGAGCGGCTTCCTTGGCGTCCAGTTCACCGTTGCTCCAGCGAACAACCGCGCTGATGGTGAGACCGTCGGCCTCCATCGCCCGGATCGCATCGCGAGCCCTGGTCTCGGCATCGTCCCGCTCCCGCAACGCGACCATCAACTTCACCGCAACCGAGGTCAACCGCCGCTCCCGCTGCTGCTCCTCCTCACGACGCCGCTGCTGCATCTGATACGCAGCCTTCCTCGCCGCCTGCCGTACGGTTTGCTTCGACTCCATGACCTGTCCTCTTCCCGTCCAGACCTCTTCACCCGCCTGAAGCAGTCGGAACTGCCGACACGGCCATCCGAGGAGTGTTCCTGCCGCAGGATCCGCAGTTCTCGATCGCGCCGAGCGCAACGTCAGCCGGGCGCGCGGATGAGCACTCTGGACGCCTCAGGAGCAACGTGGAGAGCCTCCCATGTCAGCAGGCAGCGCCACAGGTCGCCCGCGCTGCGGGCCAAGCTGGCTACGGATACTTCATCAACGCATTCCCGCCCGACTTCCTGATCCAGCAGGACGGCGCAGGCGGCGCGGAGAAGGAACCGACGTGAACGTAAGGCCCGACCCCGATTGTCGTTATGACCGTTGGCTGGCCACTGCTGCCAGGCGTCAGACCGACGCAATGTGTTCTGTGCGGTAGCCCTGCCGCGCGATGGCAGATTGGGCTTGGTCGAGCAGCACACCGATCTGGTTCGCCAGGTCTGCGGCTTGGTGGAGTGCCTCCACGCTTGCGGAGATCGACTCCTGGGGATCGCGGCCGTCGTCTTCGTAGACGTCGTAGGTGCCCAGCGAGCGTTCGAGGCCGTGCGCGAGCTGGTCGAGGGCTTGGTTGAGTCCGTAGCCGTTGGCGGTCTTGAGTTCTCCCAGGACCCGGTAGAGCACCGGCGCCGGGATGCCGTCGCCGGTGAAGATCGTGAAGTGGTTGATGCTGCGGATCGCTTCGTACGCCGCTTCGGCGGCGATCTCGATGTTCCACCGGTCGTTCATGGCGCGTCTCCTGGTTGATCCGTCAGGCAGCCAACCTGCTACTCCGAACTGCCGCTTTCGACTACCTGAAGCAGCTCCTCGCTCCACCTGGACAATCCGACTCCCCCACCCGCCACCGAACCCTCCAGACCCCTTCCTGACCAAGATCCAATGACCCAGGCACCTCTTGCATCACCGGGTCAACCATTGCGAATACCGTCTGACAAGGGGAATGTCCAGCGTTGGCGTAGTTCGTCCATCGCGGCTCCGAGAGCACTGGTGGAGGGTGTCCGGACCACGAGGTTGGGCCGGCTTCAGTTGGTGTGATGGCGGTGAAGAAGCTCACGGCCGGGTCGGGGTATGACTACCTGACCCGGCAGGTCGCCGCGATGGACTCCACCGAGAAGGGCCATACCTCGCTGGCGTCGTACTACACGGCCAAAGGCGAGACACCTGGGGTGTGGGTCGGACGCGGCATGGCTGATATCGAAGGTCTCGTCGCTGGAGATCCGGTGACAGCGGAGCAGATGAAGGCCTTGTTCGGGGCGGGCTACCACCCACTCGCGGTCCAGCGACAGGCAGAGCTGCCAACCGATGCCGAGGCGAAGGACTTCGCCGCCGCGATCCGTCTGGGCAATCCGTTCCCGGTCTACTCCCCCGATGTCAGCCCGTTCCGGATGGCGGTGGCGCAGCGGTTCGCCGACCACAACACGGCGATCGGCGCGGCTCCAACGGCGGCTCTACCGCGCGAGGAGCGGTCCAGTATCCGGACGGCAGTGGCACGGGAGTTCTTCCTGGCCGAGTTCAAACGGGAGCCGCAGGATGCCCGGGAACTGGCGGGCCTGGTCGCCCGGTTGTCGCGCCCGAGGACGACAGCGGTCGCGGGCTTCGATCTCACCTTCTCTCCGGTGAAGTCAGTGTCGGCGTTGTGGGCATTGGCCGAACCGTCGGTGGCCGCGGCGATCGAACGCGCCCACCACAAGGCGGTCGCCGATGCGCTGCGGTACATCGAAGATCACGCCCTGTACACCCGGCTCGGACGCAATGGTGTCCGCCAGGTCGATGTGAAGGGGCTGGTCGGCGCAGCGTTCACTCACCGTGACTCGCGGGCGTCTGATCCGGATCTTCACACTCATGTGGCGGTGGCGAACAAGGTCGAGACTCTCGATGGGCGGTGGCGTTCCATCGACGGCCGCGTGCTGTTGAAGGCCACGGTCGCGGCATCGGAGACCTACAACACCGCGCTGGAGCGACACCTCGCCACTGACCTCGGCGTCGTGTTCCAGGCCCGCCCGACACCGGAGGGGAGACGGCCAGTCCGCGAGATCGTGGGAGTGAGCCCGACGCTCATCGAGCGGTGGTCGTCACGTCGCCGCAGCATCCATGCCCGGGCGTCGGAGTTGGCCAAGGAGTTCCAGCGGGTTCATGGCCGTACCCCGACTGCGATCGAGATGACGAACCTGGCCGACCAAGCCTGGGCGGACACCCGGCAGGCCAAGCACGAGCCACGCAGCCTTGCCGAACAACGCAGCACCTGGCGCGCCGAAGCCGAGAATGTTCTGGGCGGATCACCAGCCGTTGACGCGATGACCACCGAGGCGCTTCACCCGACCGCGGCAGGTCCGGGACTGCCGAATCACCGGTGGTATCGCGACACCGCACGACAGATCATGGCCAAGGTCGAGTCCGAGCGGTCGGTGTGGCAGTACTGGCACGTCCACGCCGAGGCCAAGCGTCGGCTACGCACCACCGGGCTGCGTCCGGACCAACTTGAGCGGGCCGCCGATTGGCTCACTGACACCGCACTGGAGCACCACGCCCTCGCGATCCAGCGTCCCGATGATGCGCTCGCCGAGCCTGAACCGCTGCGTCGCCTGGACGGATGCAGCGTGTATGAGGTCGCCGGAGCGCAGTTGTACACCTCGCGCAGGATCGTCGAGGCTGAGCAGCGGATCGTCACCGCCGCCGGGCGGACGGACGGCCGCCGGGTGCCTGCCCAGGCCATCGAGATGGCGCTGCTGGAGTCGGTCGCCAACGGGCTCACCTTGAACGCCGGCCAGGTGGCGATGGTTCGGGCGATGGCGACCTCGGGAGCCCGCGTCCAGCTGGGCATCGCGCCCGCGGGCTCGGGCAAGACCACCGCGATGGCGACTCTCGCGCGGGCCTGGCGCGAGGCTGGCGGACAGGTGGTCGGGTTGTCGCCGGCTGCCGCTGCGGCTGCTCAGCTGCGGTCTCAGATCGAGACCCACACCGACACCCTGGCCAAACTCGTCTGGTCGATCGACCGCAACGACCTTCCCCGGTGGGCGAACGCGATCGGTCCGAAGACGCTGGTGATCATCGATGAAGCCGGCACCGCGGATACCCTCAGCCTCGATACCGCGATCCACTTCATCCTCGCCCGCGGCGGCAGCGTCCGCCTGATCGGGGACGACCAACAGCTCGGCGCGATCGCCGCCGGTGGGGTGCTACGCGACATCACCAGCCGACACGGCGCCGTCCACCTCAACGAACTTCTGCGGTTCACTGACCCCGCCGAAGGCAACGCCTCCCTCGCGCTGCGCGAGGGACGGCCCGAAGCGCTCGGGTTCTACCTCGACAACGGCCGCGTCCACATCGGCGACCTCGACGGACTCACCCGTGCCGTGTTCGACTCCTGGAAAGCCGAACGAGCCGACGGCAAGGACGCGCTCATGCTCGCCCCCACCCGCGAACTCGTCGCCCAACTGAACGAGAAGGCCCGTGCCTACCGGCTCGGCGATCAGCGTCCCGGGCGCGAGGTGAAGCTCGTCGACGGCAACTACGCCTCCGCCGGAGACACGATCATCACCCGCACTAACGACCGCCGGCTGCGGGTCAGCCGGTCGGATTGGGTGAAGAACGGCGACCGCTGGACCGTCCTCAAAGTCACCCCAGGCGGCCGACTCACCGCCCAGCACCACACCCACCGGCGCATCGTCACCCTGCCCACCGACTATGTCGCTGAGTCCACCGAACTGGGGTACGCGACCACCGTCCACGGTGCCCAAGGCGTGACCGCCGACGCCACGCACGGCCTCGCCACCGGCAGCGAGAGCCGCCAGCAGCTGTACACGATGGTCACCCGCGGACGCACCGCAAACCACATCTATCTAGCAGTCGTCGGGGACGGTGACCCGCACAGCCTGGTCGACCCCGACACCGTCATCCCGCCCACTCCGACCGATCTGCTCACTCGCATCCTCACCCGCGACGAGACCTCCGTTTCGGCCACCACGTCCATCGCACTGCAAGCCGACTCCGCACTGCGGCTGGGTGACGCGGCCGCCCGCTACTCCGACGCCCTGCAGGTCGCGATCGAACAGACCACCGCCCCGGAGGTCATCGCCATCATCGAAGCAATCGCCGACACCGGCCTTTCCTGGATCACCTTCGCACCCGCCTGGCCCACCCTGCGCAGCCACCTGCTACTCCTCAACGCAACCGGGGTTGACCCCATCCTGGCTCTCAATCAAGCGCACGCCGAAGGATCACTGAAGGACGCGCACGACCCCGCCGCCGTCCTGGACTGGCGACTCGACGCCACCCGCGACGCACCTCCCGGACCACTGCCCTGGCTGCCCGGCATCCCCCGGCCGTTGACCGCCGATCCGGTCTGGGGCGCCTACCTGGCCCAACGCCACACCCTGGTCGTATCGCTCGCCGACGCCGTGCGTACCGAGGTGTCCGACACCGCTCGAAACCCCGAATGGGTCGGCGACGGCCCGCGACCCCAAGCCTCTCTCCTGGGTGAGGTTGCGGTCTGGCGAGCGGCGCTCGCCGTCCCCGATGCTGACCTACGGCCCACCGGCGCACCCCAACTCGCCGCGGCTGCCGCACGCCACCAGCGCAGGCTCGACAAGCAACTCGCCACCGACCGCAACCCGGCGCTGGCCGAATGGACACCCCTGCTGACCGCCATCAGCCCAGCCATCGGCGACGATCCGTACCTGGCGACCCTGGCCCGGCAACTCGCCAAACTGACCCGCGCCGGCCTCGACGCCACCGGACTGCTCGCCTCCGCCGCGGCTGAGGGGGTCCTGCCCGACGATCACGCAGCAGCCGCACTCTGGTGGCGGATCAACCGCCACCTCGAACCAGCCGTCGCCACCAACGCCACCGACCCCACACCAGCACCCTGGAGCGACGAGTTCGCCCGGCTGGTAGCCACCGAGCGAGCCGACCAGCTGCGATCGTCCACTTGGTGGCCAGCGCTGGTTACCGCGATCGACCACGCCACTGCCCGCGGCTGGACGCTCCCTGACCTGCTCGCACCCATCCAGGCCGAGGACGTCGAGGAATGCCAGGCCCTCGTATGGCGGACGACCATGCTCGTCAACCCCGTTCACGACGACCCTGTCGACCAGCTCTGGACGCCCGAACCAGAACAGCCCACCACCGTCGAAGTACCCTCCAACACCAACGAGATCGAGGTCGTCGACGACGCTTGGGCGGTCCTCCAGATCGAAGCCATGATCCGCCACCAGCAAGGCGAGCCCGAACTGACCCCCGCCGAGATCACCGAACAACTCAACCGCCGCGACGCCTGGTGCGACTCTGGCAGCACGCCCGAGCGACTGGCCCATATCAACGAACTGGCCACACGCTTCTACGAAGCCCGCTACCCCGGTTCCTGGGCACAGAACTACCTCATCGACCGCCTCCACACCGACCTCGCCGGCGACCCCGGCTACCGCCCCGGCTACGCCCCCGACAGCTGGACCGCCCTTATCCACCACCTCCGCCGACAAGGCGTCACCGACCACGAGATGATCCTCGCCGGCGTGGCCAAGCAAGCCTCCTCCGGCAACCTCATCGACCGCTTCCGCAACCGCGTCATCTTCCCGATCACCCACGACGGCCAGATCCTCGGCTTCATCGCCCGGCGCCACCCCGACGCAGACGACAACGCCGGACCCAAGTACCTCAACACCCCCGAAACCCCGCTCTTCCACAAGGGAGCCCAGCTGTACGGACACTCCCCCACCCTGATCCGAGGCGCACGCCCAGTGCTCGTCGAAGGCCCGATGGACGCCATCGCCGTCACCCTCGCCACCGCAGGCGAATACACCGGCGTCGCCGCCCTCGGCACCGCCCTCACCCGCGAACAAGCCCGCCAACTACGCCGATACACAGACGTGCCCATCGTCGCCACCGACAACGACAAAGCCGGCCAAGCCGCCGCCGAACGCGCCTACTGGATCCTCACCGACCTCGGCCATGAGCCGCTTCAGGCGACCTTGCCCGACGGCACCGATCCCGCCGATCTCATCGCCCGCGGACACTCACAAGGTCTCGTGAGCGCGCTCCGCCGGTCGACCGCCCTCGTGAGCATCATGCTCAAGTCGGCCCTGTCCGACACGAAGGGTGAGCACGCCGTCGACAAGGCGGTCCGCGTGCTGGCCGTTGCGAACCCAGTCCACTGGGGGTCTGCTGCCGCTCAGCTTGCTCGGTCCACCGGGCTTCCCATCAGTGTCGTTCGCCGGGCATTCATGGTCGAGCTTGGCCGAAGCCCTCTCCCCAAGACTCCGAGGGCGACAGTAGCCCCGACCTCAAGCTCGGGGACTCTCCTCGCCAGGCCCGAACCTAGCCCTGATGAGCGGAACAACCTCCGCACGCCGAACGCTGGGCCTCAGCGCTGAGGTTCCAGACCCTCCCGTCGCTTGGCTGCACCTAGTCGCGTCGCCGCGGTGCCTTCAGGAGTCACGCCCCGGTCAGCTAGATGTCCGACAAACCCTCATTACTGTAGGCGTCGACAGCGACCTGTCCCAGCCCGGCCGACTTGAGCAGGAAGGCCAAAGGGGCTGCGGTTGGAAGCGGCCTAGTCTTCGAGCGTCGTCGCCGCAGGATGCGGTGCCGAACTCTGCGATGTGAGCACAATGCGGCGCTGTCTCGACCAAGTGATCCGCCAGCGGCAATCCGCCAACAAGGACGTGACGCGACTCTCGCTCCAGTACCATCGAGAGGGTCCTGCTGTTGGACGAAGGGATGTTCATCACGGTCGCTGACATCTTGTCGGGTCGTGAACGGCCGGAGCGGACAACGCGGGTTGCACGGTGCGTTATGACTATCTCGTGAAGGGATTGCGGGGATTCTATGGCAAGAGAATACAGTCTTCAGCCGAATGAAGTGGTTCTTCTCAAGGAAGAGTACGTCGCCCATGGCGGTCGCCTTGCCACGAGTACGGACCAGCTCATCCTTACGAACCTGAACCTGGTTGTGGCCAAGAAGGGAATGTTTGGCAACTCCAAGGAGATACTGGTCTTTCCAATCAGTCAAATCAAGGTTTGGAATGGGCAAGCCCAAGCATTGCTCGGCAAGTCCGGCACCGTTGGAGTGTACCAGCTCGAGGTGTATTTCCTGAACAGCCAGGAGAACTTCCGTTTCCAGACCGGAGGCAAGAAGAAGATCTTGGACTGGGTGGCGAAAATTCAGCAGGTGGTAGTTGGACAATCAACGCCCATCCAGAACACCGCAGGGCTTGCGCTCCCTGGAGCAGAGCGCGTCGCCGACACGCTAAAGGATACGTTCGATGTATTCAAGAGCAGATTCGGCGCCAAGCCGCCTGCCCCCTCACAAGTAGCCGGCAAATGCGGTTCCTGTGGCGCCCCGATCACAGGAGTTGGCGGGCAGGTCACGACTTGCCCCTACTGCGGCGCTCCACAGCAACTGTGATCATCAGACAGGACGTGTAGATCATGGGCATCATCCAAGCGTTCGCGGGTGCCATCGGAGGCACTTTCGCCGACCAATGGAAGGACATCATCACTGCAGGCCACTTCGGTGAGTACACAGCCGTGGCACCTGGGGTGCACCAGCAGTCGAACCGCGGCCGCGGCGTGAACTTTAGTGGTTCGGCTGACGTCATCTCGAACGGATCCAAGATCTTCGTCCCAGAGAACACAGCAGCGTTCATCTTCAGTCAGGCCGGCATCGAGGACATCATCACGGAGCCAGGCGGCTACGAGTACCGATCTGGGCAGAACAGCATCTTTAGTGACGGAGGGGCCAAAGAGTCCATCATCGACCAGGTGATTGATCGCGTCGGGTTTGGCGGGCAATCCTCCGATCAGAAGCAGATTGCTTTCGTCAACCGGAGGGAGATTCGCGGCATTAGGTTCGGCACCCGAGGCCCATTGGTTTACAATGATCGTTTTTACGGTGCGGACCTCGAGGTTACCGCCTTTGGCACATTCTCGATTCGCGTGGTCGATCCAGACAGATTCATTCGGAATTACGTACCTCCGAATATTCGCTATTACGCTTTCGACGCACCAGCCGCGCGCCAGCAGATTGTCTCGGAATTTGTTCAGTCATTCACCGTCGCGCTGAACTCGCTCTCCTCAACCTATCGCATTTCTCAGTTGCCATCTCAGGCCGACGCGATCGCCAGGACCATCTCAGGTGGCACCGCGAATGCCGGGACCTGGATCAACCGGTTTGGCCTCCAGGTTGTCGGGGTCGGCATCGAGAGCATCGAGTTCTCACCGCAGTCGCGGGAACTGGTCAAGCAGTACTCCGCGAATATGATGAACTTGAAGGCCTTTGAAGGAATCTCACAACAGGCTTCGAACATTGCCGCGCAACAGAAGATCGCCCAGGGCGTCCAGAACCACGGTTTCGGTGACGGGCCAGGGATGATTCTCGGGATGAACATGGCGCAGTCCTTGAGTCCGCGGACCGTTGCTCCCGACAGCCCGAAGGTCACGCTGTCGTTCGACGAGCAGGTCGAAGCCGTCAAGAGGCTCAAGGAGCTTGTGGATGCTGGCATCCTCTCCAAGGAGGAGTTCGAGACGAAGAAGCGCGAAGTCATGGGCCTCTGACGCGACACAGTCAGCGGACGGGCCTGTCGCGCCTGTTGAGGTCGCACAGAACCGGCCCTCTGCAAACGCGCAAACCCGTCGGCCTGATTTCTTCCGCTGTCGGGGCCGCATGGGAGCATTCGCATATGAACGAACCAGGGCGGTCGCAGCGGAGTCGCGTGAGCATGCTCTTCAGCTACATCGTCGAGACCGACTCCGGTTTCGCGCCCAACCCCTACTTCGGCATCTGCTCGCTGGCGTGCTGTAAGCCGATGGTTCGCCGCGGCATCGGGGATCGCGTTCTGCGCTCGTCGGGACGGGCGCACCTCCACGAACTTCGGCGCGGTGACCCCGGTTATGTCCGCAGCCAGAACATCTGGGTCGTTGGGTTGGCAGGAGCCTCGCTGCCGGACCGTCCCCGACGTTCCGTGGTGTACGCGATGCAGGTGACTGACGTGCTCGACTTCGAGTCCTACTTCGACGAACATCCCGAGAAGCGGCCGGTCCGCACAGGCGGAGTGACCAGTGACGACCCCGCGTGGCACGGCGATGCGCTCTACACCGGCAACGACCCAGCGACCGCACGGCAACTGGCGCCGAGTGCGCACTCCGATGGCGATAACGAACATCTAGGCAACAAGGAGCGCGATCTCGGTGGGGAGTATGTGCTGTTGTCGGATCACTTCATCTACTTCGGCAAAGACGCCCCGTACGTCCCTTTGGAGGAGCGGCTGCACCACGGCAGAGGTCACCGCGTGAACCACTCGCCACAGGCCCTTGCCGAACTCGAGTCCTTGCTGAACGGGCCTTGGTCGGGCTTGTTCAGTGACACCGGAAACAAGCCTTCATCGATCCAGCTAACCTCCCCCGGTCCCCACGAATGCAGAGATGTTCGGCGGCGAAGCAAGCTGACCGAGGTTGCGCAGGACCGCCCCCGCGACTGCGGAGGGACTCGATGAAGATCGTCCTGTCGCGCAAGGGGTTCGACTCCCAATATGGGCGGATCCCGAGCCCGATTCTGCCGGACGCGACGCTGCTCTCGCTGCCGATCCCTACATCCGAGTCGGGCTGCCGGTTCACCGACCTGAGACATGATGACCACTCGTACGCTGACCTGATCCTCGCGTTGGGTGGCGATGCCACGATCGCGCAGGGCTGCTGCCACCTCGATCCCGATCTTCGGCCCGGCAGCGCACCCGGGTGGGTGCCGGCGTTCGGCCAGACCGGCGCGGCCCAGACCCACCTCGCCAACCAAGGCGTCGGCGTCGGTGACCTGTTCTTGTTCTTCGGACGGTTCCGCCAAACCGAGCTCGGCCCGGACGGAAGGCTGCACTACGCGCGTAACGCACCCACCCAGCACATCATCTTCGGATACCTCCAGATCGGAAGGATTGTGCAAGGCGAACAGGTCCGTGACTACCCGTGGCATCCCCACGCCGAGAACCCCAACCCGCTGCCGAACAACACCCTGTACGTGTCCACCGACAACTTGGCCGACACCGACCTACCCGGTGCGGGCGTCCTCGACCACCGCCCGG
>JAEXCA010000054.1 GCA_023393755.1 Actinomycetes bacterium
TGGTCGCCCTCGTCCGAGCCGGCGCCACCTTCGTCAACGGCACGCTCGTCGAACGCCAACACCCCGAATCAGACGACCACACGCAAGCCGCATGACACGCCGATCCACAGGTCTTGACTATTCCTCCCAGGGGATGAGCCCGGACATCCACGATGGAGAGATTGGCCGATCACAGTGATGGGACGCGCTCACCCACGTGCTCCGATACTCGCCGAGGCCGTAGAGATCGGCTCCGTGTTTGGCGGCCCAGTCGGCCAGAGCCTCGATGGGCACAGCCTCGTGCGACGGCGGCGGGTGCGGCGAAGCGAGCAGGTTCTTCAATCCCTGCTGGTCGACCACATGCGTCTTGTCGACCCGGTGGGACTCATTGATGAGGATGCTGCTGGGATGGGAGTAGAAGACGCAGGTCTCAAAGTACCCCGCATCACCGATGCCGCCTGACCCCCACAGGCTTTTCTTGAGTTCCATCGTCTGCCGGAAGACCTGACGCGTCGGGTCGCTCTCGGCAGTGAGGATCGTGGGTTGGCTCTTCTCGCGCACGTGTACGACGTAGGGCGTGCGCCGGGCTAGGTGCGCCAAGGCCGGAAGCCGTTCAAGGGATCGCTGGATCGGCGCGCCGGCGCCGTGTTCGAAGTGGAAGATCAGGCCGTTCCAGTTCTTCGCCTCGACGACCATCAACCTCTGCCGGGTGACGAGCAGGTGATCGATCTGGTGGATGTAGACGCCTTGATCACCGGTTGCCAGGAAGCAGACGTTGGTGGCGAGGAAGCCGTCGAGTCTGCTTTCCTCTGCGGCCTTGATGATCGCGTCGCGGGAGGCCGCCTCCCACCGCATCCCGTTTGCGACCCATTGCCGCACGCGTTCCAGCTCGGCCTGGTTCGACTCTCGCTCTGCGGCAAGGGATTCCCGGTGCTGTGCCCGGAGGTACTCCATCTGCGAGGTCAAGGCTGCCTGCTGTTGGGCGGAAAGAATCTCCCGCTGCGCCAGTTCACTCTGCCACTGAGTCGTCTCGGCCGTAAGGCGGCGGCGCATTTTCCGCCGGATCGCCAACGCGACGTAGCTCATGCTCCGGCACGATCACCAGCTGCGCGAGTAGGTGTTCTGGCGGGCCTTCGAGGTCGAGGGCGGCGGCGAGGTCGGGCTCATCTCGCAACCGCTGCTTGATCCGCGCTCCGTGCACCGGACCCGGATCGCCCGGGTTCTCCCCGGTCGCCTGCCGGACGAACAGCGTCAGGTAGGCCAGCGACTCCAGCGGCAGCTCCCGGTCGCGGACCAGCCCGCGGCAGACCGGCCAGACCAACCCCTCGCCCCACCAGTCGCGCTCGGCCAGCAGGTCGACGAACTCGGTCAGCCAGCCGGTCTCGCGGTCGCCGGCGGCGGCGAGCACCGCGGTCGCCATCGCCGCCCGACGCTTGCTGTACTTCTCCTTCAGGTTGACGTCGACGGGGGTGATCGTGTCCACCGCCAGGGTGGGCTTGCCGAGCGCAGTGACCACGAAGGCGGCCCGTGGCGTCGGGCCCTCCTCACGGAACAGCCGGGACGGCGGCAGCGTCCGGGCCAGGGACGCCCGGTCGTCCGGGTCGGCACCGGCCACCGCGGCCGCGAAACCTGAGTAGTCAGCCGGATCGCTCGACTGAAGGGCGTGGCGGAGGAGGTTCCGGCGTCCGGCGAGGTCGAGGGTCATGCCGGTTCGTTCTCCTCGCCGGGACGGGTGGCGATCCGGGCGGCCAGGGTGTGCTTGCACGGCCCGCGGGTGCCGCGGTACTTGGCGTACCACGGGCAGGTGCAGCGATCGTCGGCGGCCGTTTCGCCGAGCCGGATGTCGTACCTGGTGCCGGCGGACAGGACGTGGATCAGGTCGCCGTCCACCGGGGTCACCGCACCGGCAGCGACCAGCTTCTGGGCGTCCGCCAGGCGGGGATGCAGGGTCTGCAGGGCGTCCGGGTTCACCGGCAGCGGACGGTGGAAGTAGGCGCCCGTCGTGAGGTCGTAGCCGACCTGTCCGGAGGACGCCAGCAGGTTCAGCGCGCCGGCCACCCGCTCGGGGCTGAGCGCGGCGTCGGACGCCAGCCGGGCCACGTCGATCCGGGGTTCGAAGGCGAGCAGGGCGGAGACCAGGTCGGCATCCTCGGCCACCTCGTCCCCGGCCAGCGAGTGCAGCACCGCGCCCTCGCCGGAGAAGCCGCGGGACTTCTCCGGGCTCAGCCCGAGGGTGAGCCGGGCGCCGGGCAGTTCCAGCACCCAGGCCGACGGCAGCGGGAGCGACCCGGCTTCGGCGTCCGGCCCGTAGGCCCGCAACTCGGTGGCGTAGCGCAGCAGCGGCTCCAGCACCCGCAGCCGTTCCGGGCCGGCGACGCAGACCGACCCCGGCGTCGGGCCGGAGGCCAGCCGGACCGTCCGGGCCGCGCGGGTGGCCCACATCACCGTCCTGGTCGCGCTCGAGCGGGGCAGAGCCTGGACGAACTGCCGGATCGCCGGGCCGGTGAGCTCCTGCTGCGGGGTCATGCCGGCCGACAGCAGCTGGGTCTCGGCGAATCCCTTCAGCCACCGCTTCGGCAGCGGCACCTTCTCCTCGACCACCTCACCGTCGAGAGTGGTGACCCGCAGTTCGTCCTCGCCGACGTTCAACTGCAGCGGTTCGGACGCCCGCAGGCCGGCCAGCGCCTGGCGCAGCGGCGGGTTGACGTCCACATTGGTGACGCCGATCGCGGTGTGGCTGGCGTCCAGCGCCGACGCGTCCACGTCCAGCCGGGCGTAGACCCCGCAGCAGGCGCTGAACGACTCGAACCGCAGCCCTTCCGGGGTGGAGGTGACCACCGGATCGGCGGCCCGCAGGATGGCGGCCAGCATCCCCGGCGGCACGTAGAGCCGGGTACGGGCGACCCGTGCCACGGCCAGCAACCCCTGGGCCACCACGCCCGGCTGCTCGACGAACCCGGCGAAGAAATAGGGATGGGTCACCCGGCCGGTGGGGGAGAGTCCGCCGCTGGTCGCCAGCCCGAGGTGCGCCCGCCCGTCCTGCTGGGTGAGCCCGGAGGGTGCCAGATAGGTGTAGTCGAGCACGGGGGATGTCATCGTCCGCCCTCAGTTCCGGGACCCTGAGCGATGTGGGCGGGCAGCGGGGACGGATCTGGCGGGGGCTCCATGACCCAAGGAAACACTGGTCGGCCGCTCCGGGACAAGCGCGCAGATCGCGCGCTGAAACTCACCGACCCCGCCGGGACACGGGGACGGTTCCGGTGTCCCTCGACGGAGGAACCCTCGACAAGCTCAGGGACCGCCGTCTCGCGTCCCCCTCACGCGGCCCACCGCTGACACAAACCGGGCAGCAGAGGCGACTCGCGTGCATATCCTCGGCGGGTCGCCTCTGGTGCCCGGTTTGTGTTCGCGAGGTGACGGCCGGGCAGGGGACCCTCGACAAGCTGGGACCCGCCGCCGTCACCGGGCGCCGGGAACCGTCCTCTGCCCAGGCCGGCAGCTCAGGCGAGCCCGCAGAACTCACGCAGCGTGGGCAGGGCGGCGCGGCCCTGGGCCAGGCCCTGGGCGTACATCGCTTCCAGCTTCGCGATGTCGCGCTCGTTGTTGCCGATCGGCATGTGCTCGGGGAACAGCAGGAAAGCTCGTCCCTCGGCCTCGAGGGCGTGCAGTTCGTCCAGGCTGCGGTTGTAGTTGGACGGACGGTCGATCAGCCCCTGGGCCACGGCGGGGTAGCGGTGCATCACGGCCCGCAGCGCCTTGGGACGGGACACCTTCTGCTTGCGGTAGCCGCGCTCCCGGGTGGTGATCACGATGAACCGGCGATAGCCCGCGGCCCGGGCGGCGTCGAAGGCGAAGCCGCCGGTCGGGCCGAGCGCGCCGTCGGCGTAGGCGACGCCGTCGATCACCGTCCACGGCATCAGGATCGGCATGGTGGACGAGGCCCGCACCCGGCGCATCAGCTCCAGCGGCTCGACCACATCCGACCGTCCCCAGTAGACCATCTCGCCGTCCTCGCAGCGGACCGCGCCGATACCGCAGCCCGCCGGGTTGGCGTGGAAGGTCTCCCAGTCGAACGGCAGCGCCTGGTCGGGCTCGGAGGTGTGCTCGTAGATCCACTCGGCGTTGAACAGGCCCTTGCCGCGCAGGAAGGTGCCGACGCCGCCGAACTCGGGCTCCAGCGCGAAGTCGGTGAACGACCGCTTCGCCCGCGCGGCGTCGCGGGAGAGGTAGTTGGCAAGGCAGGTGGTGCCAGCCGAGATGCCGCCCACCCAGTCGCAGAACACCTCGCCTTCGAGTAGGGCGGCCAGCACTCCGGACGAGTAGCTGGCCCGCATCCCACCACCCTCGAAGATCAGCGCGACGTCGGTGACATTGCTGGCCACGGACGGCACCTCAGCCACGTCACGCACCTCCCGCCGCCCGGCGGACCATGCGATGGGTTGCGACATTGCCCCAGGATTCGCCGGTGTTGAACTGCCGCGGCTCGTCGACGAAACCACGCCGCCGGTAGAACGCCTGCGCCGAGGTGTTGGCATCGATCAGCCACAGGTACAGGTCGCGGCCGTCGTCGATGCCGTCCAGCAGCCTGGAGCCCAGGCCCCGTCCCTGGACATCAGGATGGAGATAGAGCCGATCCAGGCAGCGCGGGGTCGGCGTCGGGACGAGCTCCAGCTCGATCTCCCAGTCGCTGGGGGCGTCGACGATGGACGCCGCAGCCACCACCCGTCCATCCTGCCGGGCGATCAGCCGCCGGGCGGTCCCGGGATCCGCGAAGGACGCCGCCAGACCGGATACCCAGTCCTCCCGGAAGCCGTGCTGCACCTCGGCGAAGTCCGGCCGGACGACCCCGGAGTAGGTGTGGGCCTGCTGTTCGATGATGAAGTCGAACCACTCCGGCGCGTCAGCGGGTTCGGGGGGCCGGATCACCAGGGAGGTCACCCGAGCATCCTAAGGAATCGCCGATCAAACCGCTGGGCTGGTGACGTCCTACCGGGCTGACCAACTCATGGTGTGGGTTTTGGTGCGAGGACGCGCCAGAACCCACACCATGACAGTCCCGCGAAGGCGGGGCGTCGGCCTTCCGCGCCAAGCAAATAGACTGACCGCATGTTTCGGTTCGGTGGCCGCCAGGTACGGCTTTCACGGGTGCCGTGACCATCGACCCCTCCCAGACCCAGTCGATCGACCTGCCACGGCAGCCGGGTGCGATCCGGCGGCTGATGCGCGAACACCCCCGCTGGGTGGACTGGGGCATCGCCGGGCTCTACCTGCTGGGGACGGCGGGGTTGGCAGTGGTCGATGTGACCTTCACGCGGGAGATGGCTGCGGAGGCCGGAACCGCCGAGCTTCAGTACCTGGAGTTCCCCGGGATCCTGCTGCTGTTGGCGATGGTGGCGGTGACCGTCGTGGCGCTGCTCTACCGGCGCCGCTACCCGTTGTGGGGACTCGTCGCGGTACTGGCGGCCACCTCCTTCGTCAACTATGTCCCGTTGGGTGTGGCGGGGGTGGCGGTCTGGGTGCTGCTCTATTCGGTGCCGGCCTACCGCTCGGTTCGCGAAGGCTGGATCGGCTACGGGTTGTCGGTGCTGGCCTCCCTGCTCGCCCTGGCGTTCACCCGGCAGGCGGTCGATGCCACCCTGACCGGGCCGGACGACCTGGTGATCGGGCCCGATGACATCCTGGTCGCCGGGATCACCACCGCCCTGCTGATGATCATCCCGGTGATGATCGGCATCAACGCCGGCAACCGCCGCCGCTACACCGAGGCGATCATCGACCGTGCCCACCAACTTGCCAGAGAACGCGATCAACTCGCCCGCCTGGCGGTGGCCGAGGAGCGCTCCCGGATCGCTCGCGAGATGCATGACATCGTCGCCCACTCCGTCTCGGTGATGGTGATGCTCTCCGAAGGTGCCGCGCGGGCCGCCGAGATCGAACCGGCCGAGGCGGCCAAGGCGATGGAACAGTCGGCCGAGACTGGACGGGCGGCGCTGGCCGAGATGCGTCGGCTGATCGGCGTGCTGCGCGATCCCGAGCCGGCCGCCGCCGCCGAGTTGGCGCCCACCCCGGGTCTGGACGCGCTGCCGGAACTGATCGAAGGCTTCCGCGCCGCCGGCCTCACCGTGGAGCTGACCTTCCACGGCACTCCCGGCCAGCCCGGGGACCAGGGACGGGAATTGGCCATCTTCCGCACTGTCCAGGAGGCGCTCACCAACACACTGCGGCACGCCGGCCCGGGCGCGGTGGCGTCCGTCCGGATCGACGAGCGCCCGGACGCGACCGTGGTCAGGATCACCGACGACGGCGGCATCCCCGGTCAGGCGGCGCGGATGGCCGGGGTCGGCTCCGGTCAGGGGCTGGCCGGGCTGGCCGAACGGGTCAGGGTGTTCGGCGGTGAACTGCGCCACGGACCGATCGCGCCACGGGGCTGGCAGGTGACCGCCACCCTGCCGGTGGCTGCTGCGGCGATGACGGAGGCAACGCATGAGTGAGCAGATCCGCGTCCTGCTGGTGGACGACCAGGACCTGATCCGTACCGGGTTCCGGCTGATCCTGCTGCGGGAGCCCGACATCGTGGTGATCGGCGAGGCAACCGACGGGCAGTCCGCACTCACCCGGCTGGCCGAACTCGACGGCGGCTGTGACGTGGTGCTGATGGACGTCCGAATGCCCCGGATGAACGGCATCGACGCCACCGCCCGGATCGTCGCCGAGCACCCCGGCGCCCGGGTGCTGGTGCCCACCACCTTCGATCTGGACGAGTACGCGCATAGCGCCGTCCAAGCCGGCGCCAGCGGCTTCCTGCTGAAGGACGCCCGGCCCACCGAGTTGGTGGACGCGATCCGCCGGGTGGCCAGCGGCGATGCCGTGATGGCCCCAACCACCATGCGTCGCATGCTGGAGCAGATGCGTGGCGGATCCCTCGACCCCCGTCCGGCGGATCCGGGGCCGGCCGCCGCTCCCGCGTCCGCCGAACTCGAGGCCCTGACCGAACGGGAGCGCGAAGTGCTGGCGCTGATCGCCGAGGGCCTGAACAACGCCGAGATCAGCGAACGCCTCTACCTGTCGGAGTCGACCGTGAAGACCCACGTCGGCCGGGTGCTGTTCAAGCTCGACCTACGCGACCGGATCCACGCCGTGATCTTCGCCAAGGAGCAGGGCCTCTAGAGCCTGTTGCGAAAGTCGTAGATCGGTTGGGGGTGGTCTGACGGCGTGTCGGTGATGGATGTGGGAGGGCTCCCGGGATAGACGGGTTGGTGTCGAATCACTCCTTCTTCCCCGGGAGTCCTC
>JAEXCA010000061.1 GCA_023393755.1 Actinomycetes bacterium
GTCCAGAACGAGCCAGAGAACCGTCCCCCGGTCCGAAGTGAGCCAGAGAACCGTCCCCCGGTCCGGCGGCCAGCCCGACGGACGCCAGCTGCTCCGCGACCAGGTGGGCCACGGGGCCGTCCGCCTCCAGTTCGTCGGCCCGGGCGACGGTGGTGATGGCGTGAGCCGGGCGCCCGTCGAGTACGTAGTCGGCGGTCACCACCGAGCGTCCCTCGATGGTGACCGCCTGGACGTTGGTCAGCTCGTGGTCGCCGTAGTGCTTGCGGGTGAGCACCTCGAGCAGCGGCTCGTGCGGGGAGATCCCGTGGCTCAGCCGCTCGGCGAGGGTGAGCACCAGCCGCTCGGGGATGGCCGACAGGGCAGCGATCCGGGCGGCGTAGTCGGGGGCGTCCGGATGATCGGCCAGGTAGGCCACCTCGCCCGCGACGCCGGCCAGCACCTGCTCGCGTTCGGCGTCCACCTGGGGCTGGTCGAACCAGCGGAACCGGACGGACCTGGCGACGTCCGACACCGCCGGGAAGCGGCGCTGCGTGGAGCGCACCAGGCGCTCCAGTTGAGCGCGGGCGGGCGCCGCCAACTCCGCGCCGGGGGCGGGCTGGCCGATCCAGCGATCCAGGATCGCCAGCACCACCTGGACGTCGGCCGCCACCCGCTGCTGGGCCAGGAAGATCCGGAACACCGCCTCGTCCAGCGCGGGGCTGCGCTCCAGCGAGTCGACGCCGTAGTGCGCCAGCGCCCGGGTGAGCCGCTCGACGAACTGGTCGGGCAGCCCGGCGCGGGCGGCGTCCAGGCTGCGGAGGTAGCCGTGGAAGTGCTCGCGGTCGGAGTGGATCCGCAGTTCGGTGCTGTCCTGTTCGCCGGCCGGACGGTTCCGGCTCAGCTCGGCCAGGTCGGCGTACAGCGAGAACAGCGCGATCTCGCCCTGCAGGATCTCCTTGGAGGAGGTGACCTGGCCCCGGGCCGCCAGGTAGGCAGCCAGGGTCTGGGCGACCGAATCGGTGTCGTAGCCCATCAGATGGGCGGAGAGCTCGGCCAGCAGCCGCGCGACCTTGGCCTGCGCGGACGGATCCACCGCGGCGGCCGGGAGCTCCACCTCGCCGCCGGCGTCCGTGGCCTCCTCCTCGCCGTCGCCCAGCGGCTCCAGCCGGACCAGCGGCGCCTGGCTCTCCACCTGGCTGCCGGCCATGACGTGCAGTTCCCGCACCCGGGCGGCGAACGGCGCGACGATGGCGGTCTCCATCTTCATCGACTCCAGCACCACCACGGGTGCGCCCGCGGCGACCTCCTCACCGACCGCGACCGGGGTGGCGACCACCAGGGCCGGGGCCGGCGAACGCAGCACACCGCCCTCGTCCCGGGAAACCCGGTGGGTGATGCCGTTCACCTCGATCAGGTGCACCGGGCCGTGGGTGTCGGTGACGATCCGGAACCGCTGATTCCCGATCCGCAGCCGGCCGTGCGCGGCGTCCAGCCGTTCCAGCCGGACGTCCGCGCCGGTCTCGCCGATCCGGACCCGGTAGTGGCCGGGACCGGAGCGGAACACCACCACCCGGTGGGCGACGCCGCGCAGCTTCAGGTCGACCGGCAGGCCCTCGGCGTGCTGGGCCTGCGGACGTCCACCGCGGGCGGTCTCCAGCAGGTGCGCGATCTCGCGCTGCTCGACCTCCTGGTAGGCCTCGATCGCGGCGGCCACCAGCGCCACCGGCCAGTACCGGTCGGCGATCAGCCCGCCCTCGGCGCGGACCCGGTCGATCCAGCCGGTGTCGGCCGAACCGTCGATCACCTCGGGACGGTTCAGCAGTTCCAGCACGAAGCTCTTGTTGGTGGTGCCGCCGTCGATGATCACGGTGGTCTCGGCCATCGCCCGGCGGAGCCGGCCCAGCGCCTCGTCACGGGTGCGTCCGGAAGCGATGATCTTGGCGATCATGGAGTCGAAGTCGGCCGGGATGGAATCCCCTTCGGCGACCCCGGTATCGACCCGGATGCCCGGGCCCACCGGAAGATCGAGCCGGGTGATCAGCCCTGGCGCGGGGGCGAAGTCGCGGTCGGGGTCCTCGGCGTTCAGCCGGGCCTCGACGGCGTGCCCCTGTTCGACCGGACGGTCGGTCAGCCGGCCACCGGCCGCGACGTTCAACTGTGCCTTGACCAGGTCGAAGTCGTTGGTCACCTCGGTGATCGGGTGCTCGACCTGCAGCCGGGTGTTGACCTCCAGGAAGGCGAAGAACCTCTCGCCTGGGTGGTAGAGGAACTCGACGGTGCCCGCCCCGCGGTAGTCAACCGCCAGCGCCAGCCGTTCGGCGGCGGCCTTGAGCTCTTCGGCCTGCTCCGCGTCCAACAACACAGAAGCGGACTCCTCGATCACCTTCTGGTTGCGGCGCTGCACCGAGCAGTCCCGGACGCCGAGCGCCCAGGCCGTCCCCTGGCCGTCGGCGATCACCTGCACCTCGACGTGCCGGGCGCCGGTGACCAGCTTCTCCAGGAAGACCACGCCGGAGCCGAAGGCCCGCTCGGCCTCCTCCCGGGTGCGCTGGTAGGCCTCGGTCAGGTCGCCGGGGACGTCCACCCGGCGGATGCCGCGTCCGCCACCGCCGGCGGTGGCCTTGAGCATCAGCGGGTAGCCGATCCGCTCGGCGGCGGCCAGTGCCTCGTCCAGGCTGTCCACCGGGCCGCGGCTCCACGGCGCCACCGGGACGCCCACCTCTTCGGCGATCAACTTGGAACCGATCTTGTCGCCCAGCTTCCGCATCGCCTCGCCGGAGGGCCCGATGAAGGTGATCCCGAGGGATTCCACCAGGTCGGCGAACCCGGCGTCCTCGGCGACGAAGCCCCAGCCGACCCAGACCGCATCCGCCTTCGCCTCGCGCAGCACCCGGGCCAGCAGCTCGTGGTTGAGGTAGGGACGCTCGGACGCCGAGCCCAGCGGGTAGGCCTCGTCGGCCTCCCGGACGAACATGGCGGTGCGCTCGGCCTCGGTGTACAGCGCGATGGTGGCGACCGGCGGGTCGGCGGGGCTTTCGGCATTGAGGTCGCGGACGGCGTGGATCAGCCGCATCGCGGCCTCACCCCGGTTGACGATCGCAATCCGCCGGAACACAGGGCCTCCCAGGGGCAGGGTCGAAGGACCCCGGTTCGGGGGTCTTGTGGCAATCTGCCATGTTCGGCCACCGATGGGTCCCGTGTCCCAGCCAAGGTTGCCAGTCCATCCTTGTGGAGTCCCTACAGAATGACCGGCGTCGCTCCTGCCCCCACCGCCCAACTCAACGAGGCGGCGGCACCGCCTGCGATGCTGAACAAATCGACCTCTAGATTGCCCTCGAACCCGGGAATCAGGCTGGTTGGGACCATCTGGAGGTCGATTTGTTCGCCAGGACATCGAGCCGCCACCGGGCTCGCGCGGCCTGGCGAACCGCCGGCTCCGATCGTTCTCGCGAAAGGCGGGAAGGAACCCGTTGGGTGGATGACGTCAAGACAGTGTGAGTTCTGGTGCGACATCGCACCAGAAGCCACACTGTGAGCTCGGACGTTCCCGCAACAGCTCAGGTCCTACAGCAGCGAGAGGTGTTCGACCAGGATCCGCACCCCGATCCCGATCAGCACCAGACCACCGACGATCTCGGCCGGCCGGCGGAAGCCGACCCCGAGCCGGTGGCCGATGATCACGGCAGCGAAGGACAGCACCAGCGTGGTGGCGCCAATGATCAGGATCGCCTGGCTGATCGAGACGTTCAGGACAGCCAGCGACACCCCCACCGCAGCGGCGTCGATGCTGGTGGCCACCCCGAGCAGCAACAGGCGCCGCAGGCGCAACCCGTCCACCTTGACCCCCTGGTCGGCGTCGGGCTGGAAGGCGTCCCAGATCATCTTGCCGCCGATCAGGCCGAGCAACCCGAAGGCGATCCAGTGATCGACCGGTTCGATCAGCCGGTGGGCCTGCGAGGCCAGCAGCCACCCCAGCAGAGGCATCAGCGCCTGGAAGCCAGCGAAGACCAGGGCGATCAGCGCGGCCCGTCCCAGCCGCAACGTCCGCATCTTCAACCCACCCGCCAATGCAGCGGCGAAGGCATCGGCGGAGACGCCGAGACCGATCAGGAAGACAGACCACAGGGACACGGGACAGCCTTTCCGCACGCCAGGACGGCGTTGCGCACCAGGTTGAGGACGATTCGTCGTCCACCTTGGGTCGCCAACTCCGGGTGTGTCCACGCATAACCTGAGGTGTGACTCGTCACACCTGGGAGTCCGGGTGCTCACGTCCTCACCGCACGGCCGCCGATCGGGCCGAAACTCGGCCTGGCCAGGGGATTGTCCCCACCAAGAACCCGGCATCCGAGCTGACTACGCCAGAAAGTTCGGGTCGTGACACTTCGAGATTGGGGTGGACACACCCGGTGGATCGCGGGAAGAGTGACCGGTTGGACGACGAGTGAGACGGGGATGGTGACGGTGGCCGCAGAGATCACCCGGGTGGCTGAGGACTACCTGACCCTGATCTGGAAGGCCAACGAGTGGCCCGACGACAACCGCCGTCCGACCACCGGCGACCTCGCGGAGGCACTCGGGGTAACGCTCTCCACCGTCTCGGCGAACCTGAAGCGGCTGGCTCGTGAGCAGCTGATCGACTACGAGCCCTATGGGACGATCGCGCTCACCGAGGAGGGCGCGAAGGTGGCGATCGAGGTCGTCCGGCGGCATCGCATCATCGAGACCTTCCTGGTCGAACACCTGGGGGTGCCCTGGGATGAGGTCCACGATGAAGCGGATCGGCTGGAGCACGCCACCTCCGACCGCCTGATCGCGCGAATGGACGCCCTGCTCGGCTATCCGGCCACCGACCCCCACGGCGACCCGATTCCGCGGGACGGCTTCCGCGAGCCGGTCGAGGCGACCGTGTTGTCGGCCTGCGCTGCCGGCGAGCTGGTCCGGGTCGTCCGCGCCTCGGACGCGAACCCCGAGATCCTCCGGTTCCTGACCGACCGCGAGATCGGGATCGGGACGATCCTGCAGGTGACGGCAGCGATGTCTGCGACGGGCCTGATGACGGTTCTTCGCGGTGAGGACGCGATCGAGCTAAGCGGGCCGATCGCCATGGCGCTGCACGTCGCACCAGCGCACTAACCGAGAATGGATGATGGCCCCGGGCGGGCGTGGCGGCCCTGATCAGCCTCGACCGGGCGCTGAAGATCTATGACGGGGTGCGGAACTACTGACTCACCCTGCACCGCGCAAGTACGGTGGGCGGCGGAAGGAGTCCGATGAGCGACGAGGAGACCGCCGACCCGATCGAGGTCGGAGCCGGCATCGAGATCGCGTTGCCCGAGGAGGTCGAACTCGCCTGCCCGAAGGCCTGGCTGGTGGCTCCGGACGGCACCTTCCTGGCTGCCGGGTACATCGACGGTGGCGAACGCAATGTGCTGATCTCCGCCCGAACCGATCGGCCAACCCTGGTCGTCGAGATCCCCGAACCGGAGCCGGGATTCTTCGGCTCGGAGGGACCCACCCTGCTGCTGGCGGACGGTGGTCTGGCGGTCGTGATCGACCACACCACCCTGCACCGGTACGACCTCGGGCTCAGGTTCGAGGGCTCGCTGCCGATCAACGGCGTGGACGTCCTGGCGCCGTTCGGGATGCACGGGCAGCTTCCTCGTCACCGCGCCTCGGTCTCCCGCGGCACCTTGGACGGCCTGCATCCGGTGGTGCTGGACGAGCCGATCACGGTTGGCAACCCGCGCTTCCTGGCCCTGCTGCAGGTCGGCGATGACGGCGCGGAATGGACCCGGGTGACCACCATCGGTCCGGACGCCGTCCCGGGCGACCGGTTCGGCCACGACGGACTGAATGCTGCGATGCCGGCGAAGCCGGCCATCGTCGGGGACGTCCTGGGCCAAGGTGATCGGCTGCTGCTGTGCCTGGAGGGCTCGAACTCCTCCAGCGTGCCCCGGTACGGAATGGACTTCTTCCTGATCGCCTCGCTCGGCCCCGGCGGCGAGGTGACCCGACTGTTCGAGCGGTCGGGCTGGATGCGCCAGCCGGGCAAGCACGGCATCCGCGGCAGCTTCACTTCGTCCGGGCGGTACGTAGTGCTCACGCCAGTGTTCTCGTCCGGGCCGTGGAAGGGCAGGCAACACCTGTTCGACCTGGTCGAGCGGACGCTCCACCCCGTCCAGTTGCCGCGGGGTTCGAGCGGGCTGCGGATCATCGACCACGACCCTGCCGGCTACTGGCTGAGCGACGGCAGCACCCGCCTGGTGAGGGTGGCCGGATGACCGCCCAACTCCCCACCCCCGGGGAGATCTACGGCTTCCCGATCAAGCGGATCGGCCGGTTCGGCGCCTGCCAGGTCGTGGCGGTGGACGAGGCCCAGCCCTCCGCGATCGTCACCGTCCTCGACTGGACGGGCGAGCGGGAACCCGAGCTCGCCGACCTGGCCGGAGTGGGGCGGCTGGTCAAGGACTTCATGTTCTGGAGGCCGCAGGAGATCCTCAGCCACGTCCCGCTGCCGGTCCCGGCGCAGTACCGGTCCCTTGGCACGTTGCCGGTCACCGGGGTCACCGAATCGCGCAGCTACGGCGGCTGGGACTTCGCGAAGGAGGTCGCCCGGCAGTACTGGTGGGACGCGCTGCCGTCCGAGCTGACCGGCGCCTTCAAGGCGGCTCTGGCGGAGGCCGACGACGAAACCGGACGGGTCACCGCGGCCGGGCTGCTCGATCCGGCCACCGGCGAGTCGTACCGGTTCCGGGTCCGCGGTGCCGACCGGCTGGCCGACGACGCCCGCTACCGGATCGCCGACGACTTCCGGCTGGAGAACCTGCGTTCCTGGCCGCTGCTGCACAAGATCTCGCTGCACTCCTGGCGGGACGATCTGATCCCCTTCCTGACCACTTCCCCGCTGGTCAGCGAACTGGTCCTGGCCGGGCACGGGCAGGCCACCCTCGACTTCTCCGCCAGCAACCTCACCCAGCTCTCGGTCGACCTGGCCGGGCTGAGCCGGCTGGTGCTGCCGGCCAGCCTCGACCGGTTGATCCTGCTGGGCAGCACCGACCGTCCGTTGCGGGTTGAAGCCGAGGACCGCGGCCGCTGGCTGGCGGTGCATCTTCGGGAGTCGGTTCCGGAGGTCGCCGGCCTGGAATCCGCCAGCGGGGTCCGGGTGGACGGCATCCGCCAACTCAACGTCGCCGATCTGGCCGTCCGGTTTCCGGAGACCGGCTACCTGCTGCTGTTCGGCGCCCCTGGGCTGCTGACCGGGGTGCCCGCGCTGCGCGAGTTTCCCCGGCTGGAGTCGGTCTGGTTGCGCGACCTGTTCGGCTACGGGCCGGACGACCTGCCGGGACCGGACGAACTGCCGGCGCTGACCAGTCTCGACCTGACCAGCATCCCGGCGGAGGTCGCGGCTCAGGCCCGCAAGGTCTACGGGAAGCACCCCCGCGTCCACCTCGAGGTGAGCCGGCCGCGCAAGGCGAACTGGCTGGCCGAGAACCTGGAGAACCCGCTGCGCCACTGGGACGGACGCGACGGCATCCCAGCGTCCGTCGCGAAGAAGGCGCGGACCGGCTTCGTCGCCGCCCTACGCCAGGTGCGCGAGGCGGACGCCGTCCGCGACGATCCGGCCGGCTACGACCAGGCAGTGACCGCCGCGGTGGTTCAGTTCCTCAACCTGATCGCCGCGGCGAACCGCCGGCACGGCTTCCTCTACACCCTGGAGCGCGACGAGGTGATCGATGCGGTCGGGGTGCTCACCCAGCACCTGTCCGCCGCGGCGAAGCTGGCCCTGGAACCCGTCCTCGAAGAGGCACTCGACGACTGAACTGAGGTTGTCTGTTCCTCGCCCCGCTCCCGCGGCGCTCGTCAGGACTCGTCCCTTCCCGCCGCCACAGGCGGCCTGGCGGTCCCACAGTCTGTTCCTCGCCCCGCTCCCGCGGCGCTCGTCAGGACTCGTCCCTTCCCGCCGTCAGCGGCGGCGTGGCGGTCCTCGTCTACCATTCCGGGATGGAGCCGATCGACGAACTCATCCTGCCGGATGTCGCCGCCTGGCGGGCCTGGCTGGACGAGCACGAGGACACCACCCCGGACGGGGTGTGGCTGGTCCTGGCGAAGAAGAACCAGCCGGCGCCGACCACCATCACCCGTGACCAGGCGCTGGAGGAGGTGCTCTGCTCGGGCTGGATCGACGGCATGGCCCGCGGCCGCGACGAGGTCAGCATGCTGCAGCGCTACACCCCACGGCGTTCCCGCAGCACCTGGTCGGCGCGCAATGTGAAGCTGGTCGGGGAACTGATCGCGCAGGGACGGATGCGTCCCCGCGGCCAGGCCGAGATCGACCGGGCCCAGGCCGACGGACGCTGGGAGGCGGCCTACGAGGGCAGCCGCGCCATGCCCGTACCCGACGATCTGGCGGCCGCGCTGGCCGTAGACCCGCAGGCGGCGGCCGGCTTCGAACGACTCAGCGCCTCGGACCGGTACACCATCCTGCTCCGCCTGCACCGCCTGAAGACCGAGCCCGCCCGGGTCCGGAACATCGCCAAGTACATCGCCACGCTGGAGTCCGGCGAGACCTCCTAGTGTCGCGCGTCGTTAGTTTGTTGACATTCTGGGATGATGGGGCATGCCATCATCAGTTGTGGAGCTCAGTGAGTCCGACCGGTTGACCTTGGAGTCGTGGACGCGGTCGTCGACGGTGTCAGC
>JAEXCA010000068.1 GCA_023393755.1 Actinomycetes bacterium
GCTGACACCGTCGACGACCGCGTCCACGACTCCAAGGTCAACCGGTCGGACTCACTGAGCTCCACAACTGATGATGGCATGCCCCATCATCCCAGAATGTCAACAAACTAACGACGCGCGACACTAGCGCCGGCCCGTCCCACCGTCAACCGGTAGCCGTCCGGCTCCTACTCTTGCCCAAGTACCCGAGCTGCGCGACGGCTACGTCGCGGCGAGCGACCATTTGGCAGATGGCAGGGGCGGGAGTGCTTGACCCTGATCAAACTCCCACCGGCCGAACCGATAGAATGTCCTGGTGACCGTCACCGAACCGCGCCGCCTGCTCAGGCTGGAGGTGCGCAACTCCCAGACCCCGATCGAGCGCAAGCCGCCGTGGATCAAGATCAAGGCCACGATGGGCGAGGATTACCGCGAGCTGCAGTCGCTGGTGAAGGACGAGGGTCTGCACACGGTCTGCCAGGAGGCCGGCTGCCCGAACATCTTCGAGTGCTGGCAGGATCGCGAGGCCACCTTCCTGATCGGTGGCGACTCCTGCACCCGCCGGTGCGACTTCTGCCAGATCGAATCCCGCAAGCCCTCCGGGTACGACACCGGCGAGCCGTTGCGGGTGGCCGAATCCGTCCGGACGATGGGGCTGCGCTACGCCACGGTCACCGGCGTCTGCCGCGACGACCTGGCGGACGGCGGCGCCTGGCTGTACGCCGAGACGATCCGGAAGATCCACGAACTCAACCCGGGCGTCGGGGTGGAGATGCTGGCCCCCGACTTCGACGGCAGGGACGACTGGCTGAACCAGCTGTTCGACACCGAGCCGGAGGTCTTCGCCCACAATGTCGAGACCGTGCCGCGGATCTTCCGCCGGATCCGTCCCGGCTTCAACTACGAACTCTCGCTCGAGGTGCTGCGCAAGTCGCGCGACCGCGGGCTGGTCACCAAGTCGAACCTGATCCTCGGGATGGGCGAGACCCGCGAGGAGATCTCCGGGGCGCTGCGCGACCTCCACTCCGCCGGCACGGAGTTGATCACCATCACGCAGTACCTGCGTCCCTCCGTCCGGCACCATCCGATCGATCGCTGGGTCACCCCCGAGGAGTTCGACGAACTGGCCGCGGAGGCCACCCGGATCGGCTTCGTCGGCGTCCAGAGCGGACCGCTGGTGCGGTCGTCCTACCGGGCCGGACGGATGTACCGACAGGCACTTGAGACCCGCAAGCGGCGGGCTGAGCAGGAGATCGCATAAATGGCGAAGAGCGAGCGGGCCAAGGAACTCGAGGCCAAGCAGAAGGCGGAGATCAAGGCCGCGAAGCTGGCCAAGAAGAACTCCACCAACCCCCGGGACTGGGGCTGGTTCCGGCAGGTGCGCGAGACCTACCGGGTCACCGTCGAGTCCGACCCGCAGTCGAAGTGGATGATCCTGGGCGCCGGCCTGGGCGCCCTGGCGCTGGTCAGCCTGCTGGGCATCTTCCTGCCGCCGTGGTGGATGTGGTTGATCACCGGTGTGATGGCAGGCCTGGTGGCGGCGCTCTACATGATGCTGAACCGCGCCAAGAAGGCCACCTACAAGCGCTACGCGGGCAAGCCGGGCTCGGCCGAGGTGGCCTTCGGGATGCTCGACAAGAAGAAGTTCGACTACACCGCCGCGATCACCGCCACCAAGCAGTTGGACGTGGTGCACCGGGTGGTCGGGCCGTCCGGCATCGTCCTGGTCGGCGAGGGCTCCCCCGCCCGGCTGAAGGCGGTGCTGACCGCCGAGGCCCGCAAGCATGAGCAGGTGGCCTACGGCGTCCCGGTCAGCACGGTGCTGATGGGCGACGCCGAGGGCCAGGTGCCGCTGGACAAGCTGGCCGAGTACCTGAAGAAGTCCCCCAAGTCGCTCAAGCCGGTGCAGCTCACGGAGGTCAAGCAGCGGCTGCGGGCGCTGGACGCGGTGCGTCCGAAGATCCCGATCCCGAAGGGCCCGATGCCCACCATGAAGGGCGCCAACCGCGCCATGCGCGGCCGTTGAGCTTGACGAGGAGCTGGTCTCGGCCCGTCGAGGCCCCCACGAGCCACACCCGGCTGGATGTACGCACTGACGCCGCTTATGACGGGGCTCGGAACTGTGCGAGGCCTCGCGCGCGCATCCGCACCGCTTATCAGGCCAACAATCGCGCCGATAACCGGCGTCCATGCGCAGCAGTGCCCCACGGCCGTCGGGCCACCCGTCATATGCGGCGCGATTGCGCAAGGTGGGGCTGCTGATGGCGACGCCACTCGTCGTGGCCGAGTCGCTCCACCTGGAGTACCCGACCAAGGTGGTCTTCGACGGCCTCACCCTCGGCGTCGAGGAGGGTGACCGGATCGGGATCGTCGGCCGCAACGGCGACGGCAAGACCAGCCTGTTGGGCCTGCTGAGCAGCCTGATCAGGCCACAGTCGGGCCGGGTGATCCGGCGCGGCGGCGTCAGGTTCGGCGTCCTCGCCCAGGGGGACGACCTGGCGCCGGACGAGACGGTCGGGCAGACCATCGTGGGCGACCGTCCCGAGCACGAGTGGGCCGGCGACCCGAAGGTCCGGGACGTGATCGCCGGGCTGGTCTCCGATCTGCCCTGGGACGCGGCGGTGGGCGAGCTGAGCGGCGGACAGCGCCGCCGGGTGGCCCTGGCCACCCTGCTGGTCGGCGAGTGGGACGTGATCGCGCTGGACGAGCCGACAAACCATCTCGACGTCGAGGGCATCGCCTGGCTGGCCGAGCACCTGAAGAGCCGCTGGCCGAAGAACGCCGGCGGGTTGCTGGTGGTCACCCACGATCGCTGGTTCCTCGACGAGATCTGCACCGAGACCTGGGAAGTGCACGACGGCATCGTCGAGCCCTTCGAGGGTGGCTACGCGGCGTACGTCCTGCAGCGGGTGGAGCGTGACCGGATCGCCGCCGCGACCGAGGCCAAGCGGCAGAACCTGCTGCGCAAGGAACTGGCCTGGCTGCGCCGCGGCCCGCCGGCCCGCACCAGCAAGCCCAAGTTCCGGATCGACGCCGCCAACCTGCTGATCGAGGACGTCCCACCGATCCGCAACCCGCTGGAACTGCAGCGGCTGGCCGTCGCCCGGCTGGGCAGGGAGGTGGTGGATCTGGAGGACGCCGGCGTCAGCTACGGCGCCAACGAGGTGCTGCGCGACGTCAGCTGGCGGATCGCACCCGGGGAACGCACCGGCATCGTCGGTGCCAACGGCAGCGGCAAGTCGACCCTGCTCGGCCTGATCTCCGGCGACCTGAAGCCCACCACCGGCCGGGTGAAGCGCGGCAAGACCGTCCGGCTGGGGCTGCTCGACCAGCAGTTCTCCCAGCTGGCCGAGATCGGCGACGACCTGGTCCGCGAGGTGCTGGCCCGTACCCGGACGACGTTCAATGTCGACGGCAAGGACCTGACCCCCGCCCAGCTGCTGGAGCGGCTCGGCTTCGCCCGCGAGCACCTCTCCACCCGGGTGGCGGAGCTCTCCGGTGGCCAGAAGCGCCGGCTGCAGTTGCTCATGCTGCTGCTCGACGAACCCAACCTGATCTGTCTTGACGAGCCGACCAACGACGTGGACGCCGACATGCTGGCCGCCCTGGAGGATCTGCTCGACTCCTGGCCCGGCACGCTGATCGTGGTCTCCCACGACCGCTACCTGCTGGAACGGGTCACCGACCAGCAGTACGCGATCCTGGACGGCCGGTTGCGCCACCTACCCGGCGGCGTGGACGAGTACCTGCGACTGCGCCGCGCCCAGGCCCCCGCCCCAGCCAAGCAGACGCCGTCCAGCCCGGCCGACTCCGGTTCCTCCCTGTCGGGGGCCGAACGACGAACCCTGCAGAAGGAACTGTCCGCCGTCGAACGCCGGATCGCGAAGCTCGCCGGCGATGTCGCAGGAGTCCACGAGCGGATGGCCGCCCACGACCACAGCGACTACGCGGGCCTGCAACGCCTGATGGATCGGCTGCGCGAACTGGAGGACGAGACCGCCAGCCTGGAGGACCGCTGGCTGGATCTCTCAGAATCCCTCGACACTTGACACTCCGATCCCTGAGGTCCGGGCGAAGCCCGAAGTCTCGAAGGGTCGCCATCTCCCGTCGTAGTTGTTCGCCAAACCGAACGGAAGCCGACCAGCGACACCACCAGCTGCAGCACGATCCCTGACGAAGGGGCGTCAGCGTTCGGGCAGCAGAGGAGCATCGACGCACACCTCACGTACCTCGCATCCCGGCGCTCCGCGATTCCGCGCGGCTCAGGGACCAGACCAGCAGCTCGTGGTCGAGTTCCGGCGCCACGCCCATCGACCGGTTCTCGACCGGTGGCTGCTCCTCAGATGTCGCAGGCGCAGATCCGGTTGTACTCCACCACCTGTTCGCCCTCGACCGCCCAAGCCTCGGCCTCGGCGCGGGTGGCGAAGGAGCGGGGTGCCAGCCGCCCGTTGGCCATCAGCACACCGATCTCGATCTCCTCGCGCGGATCCGACCACAAGGCCTGCGCAGCGGGCGTCCCGCTCTGCGTCGCCGCCATCGGTGACCTCCTCACCGGACTCGTTCCTCCTACTCAACCACCGATCAGCCCCGATATCCACCCCCGGAGTCGGCTGGCCTGAACCACCACCCTCCGGGTCAGCCGCCGGGCGGTTTCCGCCAAACAGGGCACCCAGCCGACACATACGTCGGCCAGGAGCGCTATCTGGCGAAAACCGCCCGGGCCTGCCAGAGTTCGGCCCATGTCGTGCCGCGCGAGCGAGCCACGACCGACCGGAGGGGGGTGGGATGACCGATCACGTCAAACGCCGCACCGCGCCACCGCCGGGGTTCTTCGAGGTCGAGGCCGCCGGGCTGCGCTGGCTGGCCGCCGCCGGCGGTGCCCGGATCGCCCGGGTGCTGGACGTCCGTCCCGAATCGATCACGCTCGAGCGGGTCCCCTCCGCCGTACCCGGCAAGGCAGCCGCAGCGGACTTCGGCGCTGCCCTCGCCCGCACTCACGACGCCGGCGCTACCGCCTTCGGCACCGGTCCGGAGGGCTGGCGCGGGGACGGCTACATCGGGGACGCCCCGCTACCGCTGCGACCGGCGGCTCGCTGGGGTGAGTTCCACGCCGAGCAGCGGGTGCTCCCCTACGCCCGGGCCGCCCACCGCGCGGGCGGGCTGACCGACGCCGGGCTGGCGATCGTCCAACGGCTCTGCGAGCGCTTGAAGGACGGCGACTTCGACGACCCCGCTCCCCCGGCGCGGATCCACGGCGATCTGTGGAGCGGCAACGTGTTGTGGTCGCCGGACGGGGTGGTGCTGGTCGACCCGGCGGCGCACGGCGGCCACCGGATCACCGACCTGGCGATGCTGGCGCTGTTCGGCGCACCCCACCTGGCGACCGTCCTGGGCGCCTATGAGGCAGCCAGCGACCGGCTCCCCGAGGGGTGGCGGGAGTTGATCGGCCTGCACCAGGTGCATCCGCTGCTGGTGCATGCCGAACTCTTCGGCGGAGGGTACGGCGCTCAGGCCGCAGCAGCGGCGAGTGGCTACCTGTGACCGGGCTCAGCCGATCTTGCGGATCTCTTCTTCGCCGTCGTAATCGGCGTAGCGGTCGGCGAGATCCGCGTACGGATCGTCCGGCTCCTCGGCGGAGGGCGCCGAAGCTGCCACCGGCTCGTAGGAATCGCCCCGCAGTTCACGCTCCAGTGATCCGAAGTCGGTGGAGTAGGAACGGTACTTCAGATCGCGAGCGACCTTGGTCTGCTTCGCTTTAGCACGGCCGCGTCCCATTGTGTCGGGTCAGCCCCCTCGCCTGTTCACTGCGGTCGAGCCGCTACTGGTTCAAAGAAAATCTGTCGTGCAGGCAAGGTTACCCAAGTTTCCGGCAGGGGCCAAAGAACTCACGCTTCGCGGACGGCGCCGCCGATCGGGCCGCTCACCGGTGCTCGCCGACCATCCTCACCGACCCCGGCCCGTCACCGGCAACCGCCTCCCCGGCGACCCAGGCGTCGATGCCGAAACCGGCCAGCGTTTCCTGGGCAGCGGCGACCTCGCCGGCCGGCAGCAGGACGACCATGCCGACGCCCTGGTTGAGGGTGGCCTCGATGTCCGGCCGGGAGATCCCGCCGGCGGCCTGGACCAGGCCGAAGACCGGCGGCGGCGTCCAGGTCGACCGGTCGATGACCACCTCGACGCCGGACGGGATCACCCGGGCCAGGTTGTTCGCCAGCCCACCACCGGTGATATGGCTCAGCGCGTGCACCTCGCCGCCCCGGATCACCGCCAGGCAGGCCCTGGCGTAGACCCGGGTGGGTTCGAGCAGTTCCTCGCCGAGGGTGCGTCCCAGTTCGTCGACCTGCCGCTCCAGCGACCAGCCAGCCTGCTGCAGCAGGACGTGGCGGACCAGCGAGTAGCCGTTGGAGTGCAGCCCGGAGGAGGCCAGGGCCAGCGTGACATCGCCCGCAACGATCCGTTCCGCGCCGAGGATCAGCTCCCTCTCCACTACACCCGTAGTGGCGCCGGCGAGATCGAACTCGTCGGGGCCCAGCAGGCCCGGGTGCTCGGCGGTCTCGCCGCCCAGTAGCGCAGCGCCGGCGGCCTCGCAACCGCGGGCGATCCCGTCCACGATCGCCGCGACCCGCTCCGGGTGCACCTTGCCACAGGCGATGTAGTCGGTGACGAACAGCGGCTCGGCGCCGCAGACCACCAGGTCGTCGACCAGCATCCCGATCAGGTCGAAGCCGATGGTGTCGTACACCCCCATCGCCTGGGCGATCGCCACCTTGGTGCCGACCCCATCGGTCGAGGTCGCCAGCACCGGATGGTCGTACCGGGCCAGGGCCGAGGCGTCGAAGAAGCCGGCGAAGCCACCCAGCCCGCCCAGCACCTCGGGACGGTGGGTCCGGGCCACCGAGGCCTTCATCAACTCGACGGCGCGGTCTCCCGCCTCGATGTCGACGCCGGCGGCGGCGTAGGCGGATTCAGCAGGCATCGTGGACCTCCAAGCCCAGGTGGCGGGCGCGTCCGGCCGGGATCGGCACCGGATAGTCGCCGTCGAAACAGGCGGTACAGAGCCGTCGCCTGGGCACCCCGGTGGAGGCGACCAGCCCCTCCAGGCTGATGTAGCCGAGCGAGTCGGCGTTCAGCGAGCGGCGGATGTCGTCCACCTCGAGCCCGGGCGCGATCAGCTCGGCCCGGGTCGCGAAGTCGATCCCGAAGTAGCAGGGCCACTGCACCGGCGGCGAGGCGATCCGGATGTGCACCTCCGCGGCGCCCGCCTCGCGCAGCATCCGGACCAGCGCCCGCTGGGTGTTGCCACGGACGATGGAATCGTCCACCACCACCAGCCGCTTGCCCGCGATCACGTCGCGCAGCGGGTTGAGTTTCAGCCGGATGCCCAGCTGCCGGATGGTCTGGCTGGGCTCGATGAAGGTGCGCCCGACGTAGGAGTTCTTCACCAGGCCCTGGCCGTAGGGGATGCCGGACGCCTCGGCGTAGCCGATCGCCGACGGAGTACCCGACTCGGGGGTGGGGATCACGAGATCGGCGTCGGCCGGGGCCTCCATCGCCAGCGTCCGCCCGATCTCGGTGCGCACCGAGTGCACCCGGCGACCGGCGATCAGGCTGTCCGGACGCGCCAGGTAGACGTACTCGAAGACGCAGCCGCGGGGGTCCGCGGTGGTGAACCGCTGACTGCGCAGGCCGTCGGCGTCGATCGTGATGAGTTCGCCGGGTTCCACCTCCCGGATGAAGGTGGCGCCGATGATGTCCAGCGCCGCGGTCTCACTGGCGACCACCCAGCCGCGCTCCAGCCGGCCCAGCACCAGCGGGTGGATGCCCTGCGGATCGCGGGCGGCGAACAGCGTCCGCTCGTCGCAGAACACCAGGCAGAAGGCACCCAGCAGCCGCGGCAGGACGGTCAGGGCGGCGGCCTCCAACCCGTCGGCGGAGAACGCCGACAGCAGCGCGGTCAGGATCGCGGTGTCGGAGGTGGAGTCCATCCGGTCCTTGCGCGGGACCACCTGCCCGGTGTCCTGCTCGGCCAGCCAGGCCTCCAGTTCGTCGGTGTTGGTCAGGTTGCCGTTGTGGCCCAGCGCCAGGCCGCCCGCGGTGGCGGTCGCCCGGAAGGTGGGCTGCGCGTTTCCCCAGGTGGACGCCCCGGTGGTCGAGTAGCGGCAGTGCCCGACCGCCAGGTAGCCGTGCAGCGAACTCAGCGCGGGCTCGTCGAACACCTGGGAGACCAGCCCCATGTCCTTGACCACCATGATCCGCTCGCCGTTGCTGACCGCCATGCCGGCGGACTCCTGGCCGCGGTGCTGGAGCGCGAAAAGGCCGAAGTAGGTCAGCTTGGCGACCTCTTCGTCCGGCGCCCAGACCCCGAAGACACCGCAGGCGTCGCGCGGTGGGTGGTCGGCTTGCAGCAGGTCGAACTCGTCTGAAGCCACGCCCGGCATCCTACGGGAGTCGGGCGGGACCGCAGCGCTACTTCACGAAGCGGATACTGATCGGGTAGCGGTAGACCTCACCGCGGCTGGCCGCCATGGCAGCCAGGATCTGCAGGATGATCGCCACGATCGGGATCACGATCAGTCCGACGATCCCGACGAAGAAGAACAGCAGGATCACCGAGACGATCATCCCCAGAATCACCGTCAGGCTGAAGTTCAGCGACTCCACCGCGTTCGCCCTGACGAACGGATCGCTCTGCCCCTTGGTCAGCATGATGACCAGCGGCACCAGGAAGCCCAGCACGGTGCCGGACAGGATGTCCGCCACCAGAGCGCCCCAGTGGGCGAGGGAGGCCGTCGTGGTGTCGACGGGCACCACCTGCTGGTAGGGCTGGACGGCGAACCCGGTGGGCGCGCCGTACGGGCTCACCGGGGCCGGCCTCACCTGGGGCGCGGGAGCCGGGGCACCATGGCCGTAGGCCTGGCCGGCGACCTGCTCGCTGTAGTCAGCGGGGTACGGGGCGTAGTCCGTCCGCGGCTGGCCGGTCGCCTGCGGGTAGTTGGTCGCCTGCGGGTAGGACGGTGCTGCCGGCGGGTACGGCGAGGCCGGCGGCGGAGTGGGGGCCGGGTAGCTCAAATCGGGGAGCGGCGGCAGGTCGAGGAAGCTGCC
>JAEXCA010000102.1 GCA_023393755.1 Actinomycetes bacterium
GGTTCCCTGGCTCACTTTGGACCGGGGGACGGTTCCCTGGCTCACTTCGGACCGGAGAACCGTCCCCGGGTCCGCACAGGTCAGCCGTAGGTGTCACGGGGGCCACGGCCGGGGACGGAACGGCGTCGGCTACTCCGCCGGACGCGACGCGAGCAGCTCCTCCAGAGCGCGGATGAACGACTCGAGGGCGAACTCGAAGACCACGTCGGCGCGCTCCCGTCCCTTCGGGTTGACCCGCAGGGATTCGCCCAGTGCGGTGTCGCTGAGCTCGGTCTCAATCGGGTAGATCCGTTCCGGGGCACCCAGGTCGAGCGCGCCGCCGGCCGTGAGCAGGTCGACGGTGCCGATGATGCGGTAGACCTCCTCGCGGCTGAAGCCCGCCTCGTGCAACACCTCCGCGAGGTCGACCACCGACTGCAGGGGTTCGTCCGCGGTGACCTGGGAGATCATCAGGTCGGCAGCGAGCCAGGGATACTTGCCGATCGAACTGCGGTCGTGGTGGGCCACGTGGCGCAGGACCTCCTGCCAGGGCCAGGACCTGTCGATCTTCGGGCCCTGTTCCACGTGGATGAGCTCCCGCATGAGCTCGAGGATCTCGTCCATGCCCTTGACGTGGAAGTACAGCGAGGGCGGGGTGACGCCGAAGTGGCTGGCGATCTGGGTGAGGGTGACCCGGCCGTGCTCGTCGGCGAGCTGCAGCGCCGCGCGTCCGATCTTCTCCCGGGTGATCTTGGGGCTCCTGGCTCGCTTCATGGGTTGCTGCCTTCCGCTTCGCTGAGGTCGGGGTCGGGGGTGAGGAGCGCGGCGTCACCGCGGTGCTTCGTCCACCAGATGCCCACTTCGAAACGCGAGCGGGCTCCGATGGTCTTCATCAGCAGTTCCAGGTGGCGCTGCAGGGTCCGGGGCGAGACGCCGAGCACCTCGGCGGCATCGTCGTCCCCCAGCCCCTGCGACCGCAGCGCCAGGGCACGGCTGGCGAGGTTGCCGGCCAGCGGGTAGGGCAGCGCCTTCTCCCACCAGCTCTCGAACGCCGCCCGCAGCCCGTCGACCACCATCGCGGCGTCGGTCGAGATCGTGCCCGACAGCGGTCGGTCGCCGGGCGCCGCGGAAAGCACCGCCGGGCGTGACGGCGTGAGGACGAGCCAGGTCGGCACCGTGGCCGCGAGCCGGAGTCGCACGCCGGCGTCGCTCAGTCTCCGTACGAGTTCGCTGAGGCTCGGATCCAGCAGGGTCCGGACGGGGAGCAGGAGCGATCCGGCGGCCAGCGGGGGATTGGGTTCGGGATGCTCCAGCCATTCGGTGAGGCGCGGCCGCGCCCGTCGCGGGTCGGGGATCGCCGCCTTCGCCTCGGTCACGGAGCCGTCGAAGGCCTGCTTCCAGAGGGCAGAGGTGTCGCCCGGCACGAAGGTGAGGGACGGCACCGGGTCGTCGTCGCCGGGGGGGAGGCCGGTGCGAAGCAGGGTGCCGCCGAGTGCTCTGGCCTGTGCGGTGCTGCTGGCGTAGGCGGCTATCACCGACCGCCAGTCGGACAGGCTGCGGCGCTGCTGGTGCAGTTCCTGGGTCACCGCTCGGACGACCACCTCCGTCGGCGCCCGGAGGTGCAGGCCGTCCGGCTCGATCCGGATCAGGCCGACCCGCTCCAGTGCCGTCAGGCTGGCCCCGAGGTCGACACCTCCGGGGGCGAACTCGCGGATCCGCTCGATCGTGCGGGGCTTGCCGCGCAGCAGCCGCAGCAGCAGCTCGAGCGTCCCTCCGTCGCGGAGGACGGCGAGGATCTCCGCGCTCGACGCAACCCGGACGTCGGTGCTCACTGGACTACCTTCCTGATGTCAGCGGGTTCGGATGACCGGCTGATGCACCCCTGGTCCCCACCGGGCCACCGCCAACGGTGCTTGACCCGTGTTGAGGTCCAGCATGAGTGCTGCGGGGTCCGGTGGCCCAGGATCCTCGGACCGGCTACAGGGCTGTGCGCCGGTGAGCGCCGATCAGTGAGCGACCGGCTGCAGGATCCCGGGACCACCGGGTGGCTTCCCACTGCTGCAACAGTCAGGAACCCAACATGAGTGTGACCCCGATAGATGCATCCGCGCGAGTCTGCGCGGGTGTCGATTGGGCCAAAGACGACCACGCGGTCTGCATCGTCGATGTCGACGGCGATGTCATCGACCGGTTCACCGTCGCCCATACCGCCGCTGGACTGCGGCGACTGATCCATCGATTGCTCAAGGCCGGGGTGGTCGAGGTCGGTATCGAACGCGGCGACGGGCCGGTCGTCCAGGCCCTTCTGGCCGCCGGGCTGGTGGTGCTGGTGATCGCCCCGAACCAGCTGAAGAACCTCCGCAGCAGCGTGCGAGCCCGCCGGGACCTGGTCCAACATCGTGTCGCAGCCGCCAACCAGCTCCGTGCCCACCTGCACATCGTGCTGCCCGGCGTCGTGGGCCTGTTCGCCGCACTGGACTCCCCAGTCAGCCTGGCGTTCCTGGAGCGGTTCACCACCCAGGCCAAGATCGACTGGCTCACCCCGGCCCGACTGAGTGCCTGGCTGACCAAGATCGACTACTCCGGCAAAGTCGCACCCGACGTGCTGCACCAGCGGCTGCTCGCCGCTCCGCGCGGAACCACCGACATCAATGCCCAGGCCCACGCGGCGACCACACTCGCGTTCGTCGCCGTGCTGCGCAGCCTGAACACCCAAATCAGCGTCCTGGCCGACTCCATCGCCGCCCAGCTCCAAGACCACCCCGACGCACACATCGTCACCTCGCTGCCCCGCGCCGGCACCCTGCGAGCAGCCCGGCTGCTCGCCGAGATCGGCGACGCCCGCGGCCGGTTCCCCACCCCAGACCCGCTGGCCTGCCTGGCCGGCATAGCACCCTCGACCCGCCAGTCCGGCAAGGTCAAGACCGTCACCTTCCGCTGGTCGGCCGACAGTCAACTCCGCGACGCACTGTGCGACTTCGCCGCCGACTCCCGCCACGACAACCCCTGGGCCGCCGACCTCTACCAACGAGCCAAAGCACGCGACCA
>JAEXCA010000104.1 GCA_023393755.1 Actinomycetes bacterium
GGACGGTGCCCCGGGCCACGCCGGTCAGGGGGACCGTTCCCCGGCCCGGAGCGGAGGAACCTCGTGATCGTCCTGATCGGCTTCATGGGGGCCGGCAAGACCACCGTCGGCCGCGCCCTGGCGCACCGGCTGGCTCGCCCGTTCGTGGACAGCGACGAGGTGATCGAGCAGGCCACCGGGCTCTCCATCGCCGACCTCTTCGAGGGCTACGGCGAGGCGGGCTTCCGGGAGCTCGAGGCCCGGGTGATCGCCGACCAGCTGACCGGGCCGCCGGTCGTCCTGGCGCTGGGGGGTGGGGCGGTGACCACCCTGTCGGTACGGGAGGAACTGGCCGGTCACCAGGTCGTCCTGCTCGACATCAGCCTGGCCGACGCGCTCAGCCGGATCGGCGGCGACCCGAGCCGTCCGATGCTGCAACGGCCCGACCTGGCCGAGATCTTCGCCGCCCGGGAGGAGCTCTACCGCGAGGTGGCGACGCTCCGGGTGCCGGTGGCCGGGCGTTCGGTGGCCGAACTGGTCGAGGTGGTGGTGGCCGGCCTGGCCGATCCCTCGGCGGTACCGCTGGACCCCGAGCCGTCCGACGCGGGAGAGTAGACCAACGAAGCCCGAGGGCCGGGCTGGACAGCTCGGCCGAGGGCAAGGCTGGTCTTGACGAGTGAAGCGAGGAACAGGCCCCATGGACGTCCTGGTGATCAACGGCCCCAACCTCAACACCCTGGGCACCCGCGAGCCCGAGGTCTACGGCTACACCACGCTGCCCGAGATCGAAGCCGCCCTGATCGCCCAGGGAGCCGCCGCCGGGCTCAGCGTGGACACCTTCCAGAGCAACCACGAGGGCGCGATCATCGACCGGCTGCACGAGGCCCGGAACGACGGCACCCGCTACGTCATCATCAACCCCGGCGCGTTCACCCACACCTCCATCGCGCTACGGGACGCCCTGGCCGCGGTCGCGCTGCCGTTCATCGAGATCCACATCTCGAACATCCACGCCCGTGAGGAGTTCCGGCAGCACTCCTACCTCAGCGGCCTGGCATCGGGGGTTCTGGTCGGTCTCGGCACCCACGGCTACCACCTCGCGATGGACTACGTGATCCAGCAGCTCGCCGACAACGCCGGCGAGCAACCAGCCCTCACCTGACCCGCGACCGAGGCCCGCCGGCCCTCCCACGTCCCCTGGTCAAACCACCCGTCGGCCCGCCACTCCCGTGCCGGCGCCACCTGAGCGTCGAGGGCCAGGCCGCTGGGGCGGGCCCCCTCGGCGCGATGGGCGGCCCTCGCTGTGCGAGAGGGACGGCGGGTCGGGAGGAGGGGAGGGGACGGACGGGGTGAGGGGCTTCAGGATCGGTGGGGTCCGGCCTACGCTGCAAGGCATGCAGATCACGCACCTGGGGCACTCGGCCGTTCTCGTGGAGGTGGCCGATCGCCGGATCCTGTTCGATCCGGGCAACTTCTCCGAGGCCTGGCACGGGCTGACCGGCCTGGACGCGATCCTGGTCACCCACCAGCACCCCGATCACGTCGATCCCGGCCAGGCTCCGGCGCTGGTCGCGGCCAATCCGTCGGCCGCGGTGTACGTCGAGCCGCAGGTGCTGGAGGTGGTCGATCTGCCCGGCGCCCGTCCGCTGGCGGCCGACACCGCGATCGACCTCGGCTCGGGAATCCGGGTGGCCGCGGTGGGCGGGCTGCACGCGGTGATCCACGCCGACATCCCGCGGATCGGCAACGTCGGGCTGGTGCTGACCGCGCCGGGCGAGCCCACCTTCTTCCACCCCGGCGACAGCCTGGCGACGGTTCCGTCCGGCGTGGACGTGGTCGCGATCCCGGCCTACGGCCCCTGGGCGGCGATGAAGGAGACGAGCGACTTCGTCCGCGCCGTCGGGGCTCCCCACGGGTTCCTGATCCACGAGGGCCTGCTCGGCCCGCGCGGCTGGGCGCTGGCCTTCGGCCGGCTGGGCGAGATGGGTCCGGCCCCCCTGGTCGACCTGCGGGACGGGACGCCCTGGCAGCCGGCCTGACGATCAGCTTCGCCGGTCGTCCTGGTGACGCCGGAGGACTTCAGCAGAGGCAGAGATCCCTGCCCGTGCGGGGGAACGGGGTGACTGTCGAACGACGCTGCGGCGTCAGGTGATGTAGATGGTGACCGTCGAGCCCTTGGGCGCTTCCTTGTTCCTGCCGGGATCGGTCGAGTAGACCAGCCCGAGCAACCTGGCGCGGTAGGACACCTTCACCTTGAAGCCCTTGCTCTCCAGGATCTCGGTCGCGGTCTCGACGTTCTTGTAGTGCACGTCGGGCACCTTGACCATCTCCGGGCCCTTGGAGACGACGAAGCTGATCGTCTGGCCCCGTAGCAGCGTGCCCTCGGCGGGATCGGAGGAGATCACCGAACCCTCCGGGATCTTCTTGTGGTGCTTCTCCTCGGCGATCGCGACCTTCAGCCCGGCTTGCTTGTAGTGGGCCTCGGCGTCGGCGAAGGGCTTGCCGTCGAAGCTGACGATCTCCACCGGGGCCGGGCCCTTCGACAGGGTCACCCCCACCTCGGTGTCGCGCTTGACCGGCTTGCCCGGTTCGAGCGTGCTGGCGATGACCAGCCCGGGGGCAACGGTGTCGTCGTAGTCCTCCGCGACCGCTCCCAGGGCGAGGTTGTTCTCCGCCAGCGCGGCCTGGGCCTCCTCCAGCGTGAGCCCGTCGAGCGGTGGCACCGGGTAGCGTTCCGGTCCCTTCGACAGGTAGGCGACCAGGGAGCCGCCACGAAGCACCGGATCGCCGGTCTTCGGGACGGTCCGGATCACCTGCCCGAGCTCGTGGTCCTCGGAGTACTCCTGCTCGAAGGTGATCGTCAGCTTCTGCTCGGCGGCCAGCTTCTCCGCGGCCGGCTGGGTCAGCGTGGTGAAGTCAGGGGTGTCCATGAACCGGCCGGAGAACATCCACCAGGCGCCGACGCCGAGCGCGGCGGTGAGCAGCAGGATCACGACCAGCCAGACCAGCCCCCGGCGCCGCCGCTTGGCCTGCCGCTGCCGCAGGTGCTGGACGGACGGGGCGTCCGCCGGCCGGTCGTAGTACGGCATCCCGTCGGTGACCGGCGGGTGGCCCGGGCTGACCGGGGTGGACGGCGTGAACCGCAGGGTCGCCGTCCGCTGGACGACCGAAGTCTGCGCACTCGCCGCGGCGGCGGGCGCGGCGGCCCCGACCAGCGCCGGCACCTGCTCGGTGGGGGCGTTGGCGCCCTCCAGCGTGGTGGCCCGCATCGCGTGGGTGAGCGACGGGTCGTCCGTCACCTGATCGGCCAGGGCCCGGCGGGCCCGGCGGGCGTGGTCGAGCAGCACGGTGGCGTCCGCCGGTCGGGCGGTCCGGTCGCGGGTGGTGGCGCTGGTGACCAGCGCGTCCAGATAGGCCGGGAGGCGGACGCCACGGCCGGACGGGGTGAGCTGGGTGCTGGGCGCCGGGATCTCGTTGTGGACGTGGGCGTAGGCGACCTGGATCGGCGTCTCGCCGGTGTGCGGCTTGCGGCCGGTCAGCATCTCGAACAGCACCACACCCAGCGCGTACACGTCCGCGCGGGTGTCGCCCTTGCCGGTGGTGACCAGTTCCGGAGCGATGTAGGAGACGGTGCCGATCAGGGTGCCGGTGGCGGTCGCGGTGTGCGCGGTGACCGCGCGGGCCAGGCCGAAGTCGGCCACCTTGATCTGGCCCCGCTCGGAGATCAGGACGTTCTCGGGCTTGAGGTCGCGGTGGATGATGCCGGCCTCGTGGGCGGCCGCGACCGCGGCGATCACCGGCAGCAGCAGGTCGAGGGCGCGCTCGGGCGACATCGGCGCCTCGCGGGTGATCAGGTGCCGCAGGGTGCAGCCCTCGACGTACTCCATCACGATGTACGGACGGCCGGCGTCGATGCCCTGGTCGAAGACCGCCACCACGTTGGGGTGGGAGAGCCGGGCGGCGGCGCGGGCCTCGCGGTCGAACCGGGTGACGAACTCGGGATCCCCGCCGAGGCTGTCGTGCATCACCTTGACCGCGACGGTACGGGTGAGACGGCGATCGGAGGCGAGGTAGACCGTGGCCATACCGCCGCGGGCGAGTTTGCGCAGAATCTCGTAGCGGCCATCCAGGACATGGCCCACCAGGGCGTCGCCACTGCTCATGATCGTCACGTCGGCTCCGGACCAGTCGGGGAAGTAGGCCGTCCAGACCTGTCGGCCATTGTAGGAGCCGGCTTCAAGGATCGGCCGAGGGGCGCGCCGGGGATTCGTGCGACTCGCAGGATCCGCCGTCGGTCGCACGCTCCGACGGGGGCTGCCCTCACCTCCGGCCGCCCCTCGTCCGTCGATGGCCCCCGTGGTCGTCGAGGGCCTGTGCCTCGGCGGTGGCCCTCGACGGTAGGTGAGGCCCTCGATGACTCAGGGACCGGGTCGGACGGGTCGGGGCGCACGGCGGCGGGCCCGATGGCGATGGGCGGGACGGCGGCCGGTTGGACGGCGGACGCGGGTCGGTGGGCTCTTGGCCCGGCCCGCCGCCGTCCCTAGAGTGGGCCCGTGACTGTACTGATGGGCATTGCCACCCGGCTGCGGCTCGCTCGGCTGCTGCTGATCACCGACCTGCGTCCGGACGATCTGGCCGGCTTCGTGGCCGCGACGGTTTCGGCCGGCGTGGACATCGTGCAACTGCGCGATCCGAAGGCCGACCCGGCGCACCTGGCGGAGGGCTTCGCGACCGCGCGGACCAACCTCACCAACCGCGACGCCCTGCTCGGGCTGTACGACGCCCTCGAACTCGCCCATGAGGCGAACGCCGACCTGTTGCAGCTCTCCGAGCGCGGTGTGGTGAGCGAACAGGCGCGGGCCGGCGTCCATCAGTGGGCGGTGCTGGGACGTTCCTGCCATTCCCGCCGCCAGGTGGACGCGGCGCTGGCCGACCCCGAGGTCAACTTCCTCACCGTCGGCCCGGTGGAGGGCGGCATGTTCGGAGTTGGCGGGCTCGATCTGGTCGAGTACGCGGCGTCGGTGGCGCCGGCGTCCGATCCGTCGGCGAAGCCGTGGTTCGCGGTGGGCGGTGTCACGCTGGAGAACCTGGACGGGGTCCTCGCCGCCGGTGCCCGCCGGATCGCGGTCTCCCGCGCGATCACCGGCGCGGAGAACCCCGCCGAAGCCGCCGCTGCGCTGAAGTCCCGGCTGGTCCGGGCCTGGAAGGACGACCCCGGCATGGAGCAGGTGATCTTCGGCGCGTTCCGTCCCTGATCGGCGGGTGATCAGGAGGAGCGGTCGGCGGCGGCGTGGGCCAGGTTGGTCAGGGCCTGCCGGGCCTCGTCCGTGATCGGCGCGGTGGCGAGGCCGGCGACGGCTGCGGCGGTGGTGTCGGCGATCTCGGCCTCGACCGTCGCCAGCGCGCCGGAACCGGTGATGATCCGACGGGCCTGGGAGACCTCGGCGTCGGTGAGGTCGCGGCGTCCGGCCAGCCCGGCCAGCACGGTCGCCTCCTGCTCGCCGGCCAGGTGGAGGGCGTGGGCCAGCAGCGCGGTCAGCTTGCCCTCGCGCAGGTCGTCCCCGGCCGGCTTGCCGGTGACCTCGGCGTCGCCGAAGACGCCGAGGACGTCGTCGCGCAACTGGAAGGCGCGACCGACCGCCGAGCCGTAGCCGCCCAGGGCGGCCAGCGCCTCGGCTGAGCCGCCGGCCAGGGAGGCGCCGATCTGCAGCGGCCGGATCACGGTGTAGCGGGCGGTCTTGTACTCCAGCACCTGCCGGACCTGGGCGAGCACCTGCTCGGGCGAGCGGCGGGCGTCCAGCGCCGGACGGGCCTGGGCGAGGATGTCGAGGAACTGGCCGGTGGTCACCTCGGTGAGCACCGCCTCCATCACCGGCATCGCCCGCTCGATCGCCTCCGCCGGCAGCCCGGACCGCCGGAACAGCTCCTGCGACCAGACCAGCAGCAGGTCGCCGAGCAGGATGGCGCCACCGCGTCCGAACGCCTCGGCGTCGCCGCGCAGGCCGTGACCGGCGTGCAGGGCGGCGAACTGGCGGTGCGCGGACGGCTGGCCACGACGGGTGTCGGAGGCGTCCATCACGTCGTCGTGCAGCAGTGCGCTGACGTGCAGGACGTCCAGGCTGGCGGCGGCGCGGACCAGTGCCGCCGGATCGGACGGGACGCCGGCCACCGCGATCCAGCCCCAGGCGCAGAAGGCCGGACGCAGGCGCTTCCCACCCGCGGTGAAGCTCGCCGCCAGGTCGGCCAGCGGAGCCGCTCCCTGCCCGATCCCGGCCAGCACCTCGCGCTGCGACTCCAGGAAGCCGGTGATCGCCTCGGCGACCGCCGTCAGGAACTCGTCGGAGACCGGACGCTCGGGATGGAACATGGGTCGAGCCTAGTGTCAGCCGCCGGTGGCTCAGTCCTCCGGCGGGTGCGGGGGGATGGTGCGCAGGTTGGCCAGGATCTCCGCGGTGGCCTTCGAGCGGTTCAGGGTGAAGAAGTGCAACCCCGGAGCCCCGCCGGCCAGCAGCCGGTCGCAGAAGGCGGTGGCGAACTCCAGCCCCACCGCGCGGACCGCGGCGGGGTCGTCGGCCACGGCGTGCAGCGCGTCGACCAGCGAGGCTGGCAGCGGGGCGCCGGAGAAGGTGGCGAACCGCTCGATCTGAGCCAGGTTGGTCACCGGCTGGATGCCGGCCAGGATCGGCAGCCGGCAGCCCAGGGCGCGCACCCGGTCGACCAGCCGGAAGTAGGCGTCGGTGGAGAAGAACAGCTGGGTGATCGCGAAGGAGGCGCCGGCGGCCTCCTTCTCCAGCAGGATCCGGGCGTCGAGATCGACGTCCTTGCGATCGGCGTGGGCGTCGGGGAAAGCCCCCACGCCGACGCAGAAATCGCCGGCCGACTTCACCAGCCGAACCAGTTCGGTGGCGTTCCCCAGCCCCTCGGGGTGGGGCTGCCAGGGCGCGGTCGGACCCCCCGGCGGATCGCCCCGGACGGCCAGGATGTGCCGGATCCCGGCGTCGGCGTAGGCCGCGATCGCTCCTTCGACCTCCGCCCGCGACTGGCTCACGCAGGTGAGGTGGCCCATGGTGCGGAACCCGGCCTGGGTGGTGATCGTCCGGGTGGCGGCCAGGGTACGGCCGCGGGTGGAGCCGCTGGCCCCGTAGGTGACCGACACGAAGTCGGGCCGCAGCGGCTCGAGTTCCTGCACGGCGCGGGTCAGCTGTTCCTGACCGGCCTCGTCCCTGGGCGGGAAGAACTCGAACGACATGGTCGGACGCTCGCCGGCCGCCAGCAGCTCGGCGATGGTGGGGGAGAGGTCGGGCACGGAGTCACACTAACGCCGGACCCGGGGCAGCCCGGCGGCGACCGTCCGCTGCGAGACTCGGGATCCGCCAGAGCCGCTGACTTCTTTCCCGCGAAGGGGACCGGCCGGCGTGCGAGCGGACGAAGGGACGGCCCACCGGTCGTGGCGAGGTCCCGTGACCAGGTGGGACGGGAACCCCTCGACAAGCTCGGGGACCGCCGTCCGCCTCAGGTGCCGGCGGGCAGGGTCAGGCCGTCCCGCCACTGCGAGGTACCGAGATCGGCGATCACCAGGCGCTGGGTGGGACGGGTGAGTGCCACGTAGAGCACCCGCTCCCCGCCCGGGGACTCCGCGACCACCCGGTCGGGTGAGACCACCACGACGGCGTCGTACTCCAGGCCCTTGGCGGCCAGCGGCTCGATCACGGTCAGCCGGTCGCCGGCGGTGATCGCGCCCGGACGTCCGGTGAGCCCGGTGGTGATCTCCGCCAGCCGGGAGGGTGCGACGATCACGCCGATCGTGCCCTCCACCTGTTCGGCGAGGCGGGCGATCCGCTCGTCCAGCCAGTCGAGCAGGCCCGCGGGGTCCAGCTCGACCAGTTCCGGGTCGATCCCGGTTCGGCGGACGGCGTGCGGCAGGTCGGCCTCCGGGTAGGCGGCCCGGACCACCGCCGCGGCCAGGTCGAACACCTCGGCGGGGCTGCGGTAGTTGGTGGAGAGCCGGAAGCGGCGGCTTGGACCGGTGCCGGCGATCTCGTCCATCGCGCGCTGGGCCTCGGCCGGATCCGGCCAGCTGCTCTGCGCCGGGTCGCCGACGATCGTCCAGCTGGCGTGGGCGCCGCGGCGCCGCAGCATCCGCCACTGCATCGGGCTGAGATCCTGGGCCTCGTCGACCAGCAGGTGGGCGAAGGTGTCCTGCGGGTCGTCGTCCGGGTCGTGCTCCCGGGCGGTGGCCAGCCGGTCCGCCGTGGTGACCACCTCGGCGACCTCGGTGCCGTCGGCCAGGAAGATCGCCGGCTCGTCCGCCTCGTCCGGTTTCGGCGTGCCCAGCAGGGTGACCAGTTCGTCCAGGAGCGCGATGTCGGCCACCGTCCAGCCGCCACCGGTGAGGCTGGCGCTCAGCGCCGCCTGCTCCGCCTCGTCCAGCAGCCCGTCGGCGACCTGGGCGACCACCCGGGGATCGCTCAGCCGCCGCAGCACCTGGGCGGGCTCCAGCGCCGGCCACCAGGCTTGCCAGAACATCCGGTAGGAGGCCGAGCCGGCGACCAGGTCGGTCATCGTCTCCAGGTCCATGCCCAGTTCCTCGGGCAGCCGCTGGTGCAGCGCCGCCAGGACGGCGTCCTCGGCGGCCTCGCGGCCGTTGTTGACCTTGAACCGGCCCAGCACGTCGCGGCGGAGCGCGGCCAGGGTGCCGGCGTCCAGGGTGAGCACCTCGCCCTTCACCGTCACCCTCAGCTGCGGATCGCCTTCCAGCAACGGCAGGCTCACCAGGCGGCGCAGCACGCCCAGCATCCGCGGGCTGCCCTTCACCGTCGCGGCCGCGGCCGGATCGAGGACGTCGCTGCCGAAGCCCAGGGTGTCGACCGCCACCTGGCCGATCGCCCGCAGGGTCACCGAGTCCTCGCCGAGCGACGGCAGCACCCGCTCGATGTAGTTCATGAACAGCGCGCTCGGCCCGACCACCAGGATGCCGCCGCGCTCGTAGCGCCGCCGGTTGGAGTACAGCAGGTAGGCGGCGCGGTGCAGGGCGACCACGGTCTTGCCGGTGCCGGGGCCGCCGGCGATCACCGTGACGCCGTCGTGGTCGGCCCGGATCGCCTCGTCCTGCTCGGCCTGGATGGTCGCCACGATGTCGCGCATCCGGTGGCCACGGGCCCGCTTCAACGCGGCCATCAGGGCGCCTTCGCCGACCACCACCAGGTCGTCCCGGACGGAGTCGTCCAGCAGGTCGTCCTCGATGCCGACCACCCGGTCGTTACGGCAGCGCAGGACGCGGCGGCGGACCACGCCCATCGGGTTGGTCGCGGTCGCCCGGTAGAAGGGCTCGGCGGCGCGGGCCCGCCAGTCGATCACCAGCGGTTCGTACTCCTCGTCGCGGACGCCGATCCGCCCGATGTAGTTGGTGTCCCCCTCGGCGGAGTCCAGCCGACCGAAGACCAGGCCCTCGTGCTCGGCGTCCAGGATCGCCAGCCGGCGGGCGGCCTGGAAGGCGAAGGCGTCCCGCTCGAACAGGGCGGTGCCGTCCTCCTCGCGCATCCAGGTCTGGCGATCCGAGGTGTAGCGCCGCTGTCCTTCGCGGGCGACCTTACGGGCCGACTTCGCGGCCAGGTCGAGGTGGCGGTAGACCAGATCGACATGCGCCTGCTCGATGGCGAGCTCGTGCTCAAGGGTCGAGGTAGGGGCCTCGGCAGAATCCACGTTCGTCCTTCGGGGGAAAGTAGCGACCGTCCAGCTTACTCCGCTTTGCCGGACGCCACCGTGGCGCCCGCGGCGGTCGCCGCCCGGGGGCCGGGCACCCCCGCTGTGCTGCCGATTCCTGGGTTGATCCAGGGACGGCCTCAGCGGAGCTTGACGGCGCGGATGGCGCCGAGGGTCAGCAGGGTGAGCATGGCGGTCAGTCCGACCGCGGTGCCGAGCAACGGCAAGACGTCGCCGGGGGTGAGGCCGCCGGAGCCGTGCAGCGCGGCGCCGCCGAGGTTCAGCGCCCGCGTGTTGACGCCCTGGGGGAGGACGAAGCTGAGCGGACGCAGTGGCTCCGACATCACGGTGGCCACGCCGATCACGCAGCCGAGCAGGCAGATCGCCACCGGGGCGGCGAACGACCTCAGCAGCATCGACAGCAGCGACTGGAGCGCGATCAGCGGCGCGGCGGTGACCACGGCCAGGGCGCCGACCGCGACGAAGGACCACGGGATCCCGCCGTCCAGGTGCAGCACGAGGGCGCCGGAGAGGAGGGTGCCCGCCACCAGGACGAACTGCATGAACGCGACCGGGATCGCGATCACGGCGAGCTTGGCGAACACGAGCCTGAGCGGGCTCCTGGTGGCGGTCAGCAGCAGGCTCCAGTTGGTGCCGCGGTGTTCCATCCGCCAGGCGGTGGCGGCGATCAGGCCGATGCCGATGGAGAAGAACAGCAGGCCGTAGAAGAGCGTCACCTGGGAGGTGAGCGAAGCCCAGCCGGAGTCGAGCTGGTCGGCGTGGTTGGCGAGGTTGACGTTGCCGGTGGTCACCGCCACCAGCGGGAGGACGAGCGCGATCAGCCAGACGGCGGATCGCTTCAGCTTGAGGATCTCGGCGCGGAGCACGGCGGTCACCTTTCGAGGCGGTCGAGCCGCTGGGTCGCCAGGGCGAACGCGGCTGCGACGAGGACGAGGAACCCGGCGATCCAGGGATACGACGGGGTGAGGTAGGCGACGCCGCCGTCCTGCTGCCCGACGTGGGCGATCATCGCGTAGTAGCCCCAGGGGATGAACCGGGAGACCAGGCCGGGCATCAGCAGGCTGAACACGGCCAGGAACGCGCCGAGCATGCCGACGCCGACGCTGACCAGCTGGTTCTCCACGGTCGCGGCGAGCCAGATGTGCAGGGCGAGGAAGGCGACGTCCAGCAGGAACAGCAGCCCGGTGTAGCCGAGCCACGGCCCCACCTCCAGCGGGACGCGGATGCCGGCGAAGGCGCCGAGCCCGATCACGAGCAGCGTCTGGACGGCGACCGCGGGCAGCAGCAGCAGGCTCAGGGCGATCAGTTTCGCCCGGCACAGCACTCCGGGGGAGCAGCCGGCGGATCCGGCCAGCAGCCAGCCGGCGCCGGAGTGCTCGATCTCGGTCTGGCGGCTGGCGAGCACCGCGGTGAGGATCGGCGAGGTCATCGCGGCCATCATCGTGTAGGTCAGCAGCAGCCGGGCCCACGGCAGTTCGGCGGGGTCGTCGAAGGCGTCCCGGGCGCTGCCGGAGAACAGCGTCATGGCGGAAAGGCCCGCGACGGCGACCACCAGCACGATCAGGATCGGGAGGGTGCGCAGCCGCCGCAGCTTGCGGAACTCCAGCCGGACGGCGCGGATCACAGCAGGCCTCCGCGTCCGGTCAGGTCCATGAACACGTCCTCCAAGCTCTGCTGGACGCGGCGCACCTCGTGAATCGGCACCCCGGCGACGGCCAGCCGGCGGACGACCTCCGCGGTCTGCGCCGGGTCGATGCCGCTTATCCGGACGCCTCCTGCGATCGGAGTCGCGCTGACGCCCAGCGCCAGCGCGGCGGCCGGCTCCGGGGTCACGATGATCAGGTCGGGCACCGACCGCTCCAGCAGCTGGTCCCGGGTGCCCTGGAAGATCATCCGTCCGCCGGAGAGGATGCCCAGCACCGAGGCCATCTTGTCGATCTCGTCGAGCAGATGGCTGGACACCATCACCGTGATGCCCTCGGCGGCGAGCCGGATCAACAGCGCGCGGATCTCCTCGATGCCGGCTGGGTCCAAGCCGTTGGTCGGCTCGTCCAGGATCAACAGGGCGGGGTCGCGGGCCAGCGCCATCGCGATCCCGAGCCGCTGCTTCATGCCGAGGGAGTAGTTGCGCACCAGCTTGTGCTGCTGGTCGGTCAGCCGGACGGTCGCCAGCGCGCGGTCGGTCTGCGCGGACGACAGGTCGAGCATGTCCTGCACGATCCGCAGGTTCTCCCGTCCGGTCAGGTGCCCGTAGCCGGGTGGCGCCTCGATCATCGACCCGATCGAGGGAAGCAGTTTGGTGCGCGAGGCGGGAGTCAGCCGCTGGCCGAACAGGGAGATCTCGCCGCTGGTCGGCTGCATCAGCCCCAGCAGCAGCTTCATCGTGGTCGACTTCCCCGAGCCGTTCGGGCCGAGGAAGCCGTATACCTGCCCGGGCGGCACCGCCAGGTCGAGCCGGTCGACCGCGGTGTGGCCGGCGAAGGTCTTGGTGAGGCCATGGGTGGTGATGACGGCGCCGGTGGACGCCTCGCTGGTGTGCATGGATCCACGATCCCGGTCGGGGCGCCCTGGCGGATCATGCCGTGGCATCGACTGCCCTGTCATACCTGGGCATGATCCGCGCGGCGGGACCGCTGGCTACCGTGGGAGGAATGGAGTCGCGAACGCACCCCCGCAGGCCGCCGGCTGCCGCGCTGCCGCGTCTCCTCGACAACCTGCCCTGGGTCTCCGATCTGGGCTGGCCGTGGCGCTGGGCGGCATCGGAGCCTTCAGCCGTCCGACGGTCTCCTTCGACACGCCGTCGCAGACGCTCTACTCGCTGATCGTCGTGGGCTGCAGCGCCGCGGCGATCGCCCGGCGCCGCTGGCCCCGGGCGGCGCTGAGCGCTGTCGCCGTCCTGCTCGCGGTGCAGCTGGTCGCGGGGCCGGAGCCGGGCCCGTTCGCGCTGGCGATGTGCCTGCTGGCGGCCTACTCCGCGCAGACCCAGCTGGCTCCGCCCGCGCGCTGGGTCGCCACCGCGCTGGTGGTGGCCGGAGCGGTGTGCGGGCTGCTCGTCCCGTCCGCCTACCTCGGCCCGGATCCGCGCGGCCGTCCGATCGCGATCACCGCGGCGCTCGCCCTGATCGCCGCCGCGGCCCTGGTCGGGGCGCTGCGCCGGTCGGCCCGCAACCGTTATCAGGCGGCCGTCGAACGCGCCGCCGTTCTGCAGGCGCAGCAGGACGCCGAACGCCGCCTCGCGATCGCGCAGGAGCGCGCCCTGATCGCGCGCGAGATGCACGACATCCTCGGCCACTCACTCAACGCGATAGCGGCCCAGGCCGAAGGCGTTCGCCACGTCCTCCGGGACGATCCCGACCGGGCCGATGCGACGCTGGCCGGGATCGCCCGGCTCAGTCGAGCCGCCGTCGACGAAGTGCGCGACCTGGTCGACGTGCTCCGCAGCGAGGACGAGCCCGCGCAACTTCGGCCGGCCCCCACCCTGAGCGAGGTTCCCGCTCTGGTCGGCGCCTTCGGCGAGGCGGACGGCCGCATCCGCCTGCAGGCTGACGGCGACCTCGCCGCCGTCCCCGCCCCGGTCGGGCTGGCCGGCTACCGGATCGTTCAGGAAGCCCTCACCAACGCCGCCAAGCACGCGCCCGGCGCACCCGTCACCGTCCGGATCGCCGCCCGGAAGCAGGCTGTCGAGCTGACCGTGGCCAACGCCGCGCCGGCCGCCGCCCCGGCCGCGCCGGGTCGCGGACACGGCCTGGCCGGCATGGCCGAACGCGCCCGGGCGCTGGGCGGCAGCGTCACCGGCG
>JAEXCA010000118.1 GCA_023393755.1 Actinomycetes bacterium
CGCCGGCCGCGCGGAGTTCTACCAGGCCTACGACCAGCTAGCCATCCAGGCGCTCGGCTACCTTCAGCAGGTGGGCGGCGAGGAGGCGGTGAAGCAGTTCGCCAGGCAGGTCGTCGCCGACGTCGAATCCCGCTTCGACGAGGTCCAGGGGGAATACCCGTCCCGGGCCGAGGCGTTGGTAGAGGCATTGACCGCCAAGGGCTTCGTTGCCTCCCTGCAACCGGTCGCCAGTGGCGTTCAGCTGTGCCAGTACCATTGCCCGGTCGCCCACGGGGCGGCGGAGTTCCCGGAACTGTGCGAGGCCGAGACCCGAGCCTTCGCCCGGATGCTGGATTCCCACGTGCAACGGCTGGCCACCATCGCCCACGGCGACGGGGTGTGCACCACCCACGTCCCGCATCCGGTGGTGCGGGACGAGCAGACAACCGAAGGAAGGCCCACCAGATGACCGCGACCACTCCTGCCGCACCCGGCCTCGGCGCGACCCAGGAAGAACACCTGCAGGCGCTCGGCCACTACCAGTACGGCTGGCGGGACGACGACACCGCGGGCGCCAACGCCAAGCGGGGTCTCAACGAGGACGTGGTGCGCAACATCTCGGCGCTGAAGGACGAGCCGGAATGGATGCTGCAGACCCGCCTGAAGGCGCTGCGGTTGTTCGACCGCAAGCCGATGCCGGCCTGGGGTGCCGATCTGGACGAGATCGACTTCGACACCATCAAGTACTTCGTCCGCTCCACCGAGAAGCAGGCCAACACCTGGGAGGACCTGCCCGACGACATCAAGAAGACCTACGACCGGCTCGGCATCCCGGAGGCGGAGAAGATGCGGTTGGTGGCCGGCGTCGCCGCCCAGTACGAATCCGAGGTGGTCTACCACAAGATCAACGAGGAACTGGAGCGCCAGGGCGTCATCTTCCTCGACACCGACACCGGCCTCAAGGAGCACCCGGAGATCTTCCAGGAGTACTTCGGCTCCGTGATCCCGGTCGGCGACAACAAGTTCGCCTCGCTGAACTCCGCGGTCTGGTCCGGGGGCTCGTTCGTGTACGTCCCCAAGGGCGTCCACGTCCAGATCCCGCTGCAGGCCTACTTCCGGATCAACACCGAGAACATGGGCCAGTTCGAGCGGACGCTGATCATCGCCGACGAGGGTTCCTACGTCCACTACGTCGAGGGTTGCACCGCGCCGATCTACTCCTCGGATTCGTTGCACTCGGCGGTGGTCGAGATCATCGTGAAGAAGAACGCCCGGGTGCGGTACACCACGATCCAGAACTGGTCGACGAACGTGTACAACCTGGTCACCAAGCGCGCCACCTGCGAGGAGGGCGCGACCATGGAGTGGATCGACGGCAACATCGGCTCCAAGGTGACCATGAAGTACCCGGCGGTCTACCTGATGGGCGAGCACTCCCGCGGGGAGACGCTGTCGATCGCCTTCGCCGGTGAGAACCAGCACCAGGACGCGGGCTCGAAGATGGTGCACTGCGCGCCGCACACCTCGTCGTCCATCATCTCCAAGTCGGTGGCCCGGGGTGGCGGACGGTCGTCCTACCGCGGCCTGCTGCAGGTGCAGGAGGGCGCCCACCACTCCGCCTCCTCGGTGAAGTGCGACGCGCTGCTGGTCGACACGATCAGCCGCTCCGACACCTACCCCTACGTGGACGTCCGCGAGGACGATGTCTCGCTCGCCCACGAGGCGACCGTCTCCAAGGTGAGCGATGACCAGCTGTTCTACCTGATGCAGCGCGGCATGGGTGAGGACGAGGCGATGGCGATGATCGTGCGCGGCTTCGTGGAGCCGATCGCTCGGGAGTTGCCGATGGAGTACGCCCTCGAACTGAACCGCCTGATCGAACTGCAGATGGAAGGAGCCGTCGGCTGATGGCCGCACCGGTGATGGAGGCCGTGGAGGCCATTGAGTCGCACCTGCACCCGACCCCGTCGTGGGAGGTTTCCGACCATCCGCTGCCCAATGGGCGGGAGGAGATCTGGCGGTTCAGTCCGCTGCGGGCGATGCGCCCGCTGCTGAACGACCAGCCCAGCGATGCCTGCCTGACCTGGACCGGGTCCTACCCGCCCGGGGTGACCAGCCGGCTGGTGAGCCCGGACGAGGCGCGCGAGCTGGTCGTGGAGGCGCCGATCGACCGGGTGTCGGCGCTGGCCGCCGCGCATTCCGGCGGAGCCCAGCTGATCGAGGTGGCACCGGGTGTGGAGTTGACCGAGCCGGTCAGTGTCACCCTGACCGGCACCGGGCAGCAGGTCTGGGGCCAGCTGGTCTTCAAGGTGGGCGCCAACGCCAAGGCGACCATCCTGGTGCGCCACGAAGGCTCCGCCAGCTACGCCGCCAAGGTGGACGTGCTGGTCGGTGACGGCGCGCAGCTCAACTTCGTCTCGATCCAGGATTGGGAGTCCGACGCCGTCCACGGTGGCCACCACAGCGTGCTGGTCGGCCGGGACGCCCAGGTGCGCACCGTGACGGTGAGCATGGGCGGCAAGGTGGTCCGGCTGGCCGAGACCGCGAAGTTCGACGGCCCGGGCGGCTCCCTGGAGCAGTTCGGCCTGTACTTCGTCGACGCCGGGCAGCACATCGAGCACCGGCTGTTCGTCGACCACAACGCGCCGCACACCCACAGCAACGTCGACTACCGCGGCGCGCTGCAGGGCCAGGGGGCCCGGTCGGTGTGGATCGGCGACGTGCTGATCCGCAAGGTGGCCGAGGGGATCTCCACCTACGAGTCGAACAAGAACCTGGTGCTGACCGACGGCTGCCGGGCCGACTCGGTGCCGAACCTGGAGATCGAGACCGGCGAGATCGAGGGTGCCGGGCACTCCTCGACCACCGGGCGGTTCGACGACGAGCAGCTGTTCTACCTGCGCTCCCGCGGGATCACCGAGGACGAGGCCCGCCGCCTGGTGGTGCACGGCTTCTTCGCCGACATCATCCGCCGGGTGGGTGTGCCCGAGGTCGAGGCCCGCCTGCTGGCCGCGGTGGAGAAGGAACTGGAGGTCATCGTCGGCACTCCCTCCGGCATCGAGACCGCCGAGGCCGTCGGAGCCGCCCTGTGACCTTCGTCCGTGCCTGCTCGACCGCGGAGATCCCGGTCGGCGGCGTGATTCCGGTCGACCTCGGCGGCGACGCCGACATCGCCGTGGTGAACACCGCCGAGGGGTTCTTCGCCATCCGTGACGTGTGTTCGCACGGCGAGGTGCCGCTCAGCGACGGCGAGGTGGAAGGCACCACCGTCGAGTGCTACATGCACGGCTCCCGCTTCGACCTGCGCACCGGCCTCCCGCTGGAGCTGCCGGCCACCGAACCGGTCGCGATCTACCCGGTCCGGGTGGACGACGGCGACCTCTACATCGACCCTGACAATCCGATCGACATCCAGGAGCAGTAACCAATGTCCGAACTCCGCATCAGTGGCCTTCACGTCGAGGTGGACACCGAGAGTGGCCCCAAGGCCATCCTCAAGGGTGTCGATCTCACCGTCCGCAGCGGCGAGGTGCACGCGATCATGGGGCCCAACGGCTCCGGCAAGTCCACCCTGGCGTACTCGATCGCCGGCCACCCCAAGTACCGGATCACCGGCGGATCGGTCACCCTCGACGGCGTCGAGCTGACCGAGCTCACCGTCGACGAGCGGGCCCGGGCCGGTCTGTTCCTGGCCATGCAGTACCCGATCGAGGTCCCCGGCGTGTCGGTGGCCAACTTCCTGCGGACCGCGAAGACCGCGCTGACCGGTGAGGCACCGAAGGTGCGCACCTGGGTCAAGGACGTCAACGTCGCGCTGGAGCGGGTCGGCCTGGACGGCTCCTTCGCCGGCCGCTCGCTGAACGAGGGCTTCTCCGGCGGCGAGAAGAAGCGCAACGAGATCGCCCAGCTCGAGTTGCTGAACCCCAAGTTCGCGATCCTGGACGAGACCGACTCCGGCCTCGACATCGACGCGCTGCGGATCGTCTCCGAGGGAGTGAACCGCTACACCTCCCAGGGCGACCGCGGCCTGCTGCTGATCACCCACTACACCCGCATCCTGAACTACATCACCCCCGACTTCGTCCATGTCTTCGTGGACGGCCGGGTGGCCGAGGAGGGTGGGCCGGAACTGGCCGACAGCCTGGAGATCGAGGGCTACGACCGCTTCGTCAAGGCCGTGAAGGCTGATGCCTGAGGAACGCGCCCAACGATCCCTGGGGTCGCCTTTCCACCGATCCCCGAGGTCGCGCGCAGCGCGAGTCCCGAAGGGCCGCTCCCTGAGCCTGTCGGTCCGGTCCCTGAGCTCGTCGAAGGGTCGTTGACCGTGCCCGGCTACGACCTCGCCGCGGTGCGCGCCGACTTCCCGATCCTGAGCCGGGAGGTCAACGGCCACCCGCTGGCCTACCTGGATTCGGCCAACACCTCGCAGAAGCCCCGTCAGGTGGTGGACGCGATGGCCGAGCATTACCTGGCCCACAACGCCAACGTGGCCCGGGCGATGCACGTCCTGGGCGCGGAGGCGACCGAGAGCTTCGAAGCCGCCCGGACCGCGGTGGCCGGCTTCATCGGTGCCGCCCGTGCCGAGGAGGTGGTGTTCACCAAGAACGCCTCCGAGGCGCTGAACCTCGCCGCCCACAGCCTGGGCGCCCGGCTCGGCCCCGGCGACGAGATCGTGATCTCGGTGATGGAGCACCACTCCAACATCGTGCCCTGGCAGCTGCTCGCCGAACGCACCGGCGCCACGCTGCGCTGGTTCGACATCACCGCCGACGGCCGGCTCGACCTGGAACGGGCGGCCGCGGAGAAGCTGATCAACGAGCGCACCGCGATCGTCTCGCTCGCCTGGGTCTCGAACGTGCTGGGCACGGTGAACCCGGTCGCGCAGCTCGCGGCGCAGGCGCATACGGTGGGCGCCACCATGGTGCTGGACGCCTCGCAGGGCGTCCCGCAGCTGCCCACCCGGGTGGCCGACCTGGGCGCCGACCTGATCGCCTTCACCGGCCACAAGATGGTCGGCCCGACCGGCATCGGGGTGCTCTGGGGACGCTACGACCTGCTCGCCGCGCTGCCACCCTTCCTGGGCGGCGGCGAGATGATCGAGGTGGTCACCATGCGCGGCTCCACCTACGCGCCACCGCCGCACCGGTTCGAGGCCGGCACCCCACCGATCGCCGAGGCGGTCGGCCTGGGCGCCGCGGCCGAGTACCTGCGCGGCGTCGGCATGGACGCGGTCGCCGCCCACGAACACGAGCTGACCGGCTACCTGCTGGGCCGGCTGCTGGAGATCGAGGGGGTCGGCATCCTCGGGCCGACCGAACCGGTCGACCGCGGCGGCGCGGTGGCGTTCACGCTGACCACCCGCGACGGCCTGGACGTCCATCCGCACGACATCATGCAACTGCTCGACAGTCGCGGGGTGGCAGTCCGGGGTGGACATCACTGTGCTCGTCCGCTGCATGACAGACTGGGCATCCAGTCCTCCACCCGGGCCTCGGTCTACCTGTACACCCTGCCGGCAGAGATCGACGCCCTGGCCGACGGGCTGGTGTACGTCCGCAACTTCTTCGAGGGACACCGATGAGCGTCGAGGCCATGTACCAGGAGATCATCCTGGAGCACTACCGCGAGAAGCATCACAGCGGCCTGCGGGAGCCGTTCGGCGCGCAGGTGCACCACGTCAACCCCAGCTGCGGCGACGAGGTCACGCTCCGGGTGCGGCTGGCCGGCGACCGGGTCGAGGACGTCTCCTACGAGGGGGTCGGCTGCTCGATCTCGCAGGCCTCCACCTCGGTGATGACCGACCTGGTGATCGGGCGGACGGTCGATCAGGCGCTGGCGTTGCACGAGGAGTTCACCGAGCTGATGCACAGCCGCGGCGAGACCGAGCCCGACGAGGACACCCTGGAGGACGCCGTGGCGTTCGTCGGGGTGGCGAAGTTCCCGGCCCGGGTGAAGTGCGCCCTGCTGGGCTGGTCGGCGTTCAAGGACGCGGTGGCCCAGTCCGCCGCGGGCATGGAGTTGAAGGAGAGTAGCGATGAGTGAGCAGCCCCGTCCCTCCGATCTGGTGCAGGACACCTTCCCCGACGAGGTGGGACGCGCACGTCCGACCGAGGCCGAGGTGCTGGACGCCATGCTCGACGTGGTCGACCCCGAGCTGATGGTGAACGTGGTCGATCTGGGCCTGGTCTACGGCGTCCACATCGACGACGACAACCACGCCACCATCGACATGACGCTGACCTCGCCGACCTGCCCGCTGACCGACCGGCTGGAGTACGACACCCAGCTGGCCCTGGAGGGCCTGGTCAGCGGCGTCACGATCAACTGGGTGTGGCTGCCGCCGTGGACCCTGGACAACATCACCGAGGAAGGCCGCGACCAGCTCCGGGCGATCGGCTACAACCTCTGATCCAGAGGTCGCCGACGATCCCTGGGGCCGCCCAGGACGATCCCTGAGGTCGCCCGAAGGGCGAGTCTCGAAGGGTCGTCCGCCCCGAGGCAACGACCGATACTTCACGTGGACGGCGCGTCCTCTCCGGTTCGCCGCGACGTCGACCGGTTTCGCCTGGCGGCCAGCCCAGGCAGTGCATCAAACCGTCCGTCGACCACGGCCAGCTTCGTCGCCCGGCTCCAGCCGTGGAGTTGCCGCTCCACCGCCCACGCGTCCGCGATGGAGTCGAACTCCTCGGCCCACAGCAGCTTCAGCGGTCGGTGCCTGCCCGTGTAGCCCACCCGCGTCAGGTCGTGTTGCGCCGTCCGCTGATCCAGGTTCCTGGTGCTGCCCACGTAGAGGAAGCCGCCTCAGGGATCGTCCAGTGGCGACCTCGGGGATCGTCTGCCGGGGTGACACCGAGGGTGTTAATCTGATATCAATTAGATATCAGATTTAGAGAGGGTGATCGTGATGACCGAGAACTTCCGTCCGACTGAGGATGTCCAGGAGACCGTGGGTGGCGAGCCCGCCGGCGTACCGGTCGGTCACAGTGGCGCCAGGGTCGAGATCGACGAGCATCGCGCCTGGGCGGCGAACGGCTTCCTGGCGCTGCTGGCCGCCATCGTGCTGATCGGGCTGGCGACCTGGGCCTTCATCTTCGCCGGCATCACCGACGAGGGCGGCGGCAGCGGTGCTCCGTTCGCGATCGCCGGCGTGGTCGCGCTGCTGCTGGGCGTCGTCCCGGCGGCGTCCATCACGATCGTCTCGCCCGGCCAGACCAAGGTGATGCAGTTCTTCGGCCGCTACATCGGCACCGTCCGCAGCCCGGGGCTGAAGATGGTGGTGCCGTTCTCCACCGGCAAGAAGGTGTCGGTGCGGGTGCGGAACTTCGAGACCAGCGAGCTCAAGGTCAACGACGCCGACGGCAATCCGGTCAACATCGCCGCGATCATCGTCTGGCAGGTGGCCGACACCGCCAAGGCCACGTTCGCGGTGGACAAGTTCACCGAGTTCGTCGAGGTGCAGTCCGAGGCCGCGCTGCGGCACATCGCCTCGACCCACCCGTACGACAATGCCGGTCCGGGGGAGGAGTCGCTCCGCGGCTCCACCGACGTGGTGGCCCGGGAACTCGCCGAGGAGGTGGCCGCCCGGATCGCGATCGCCGGCCTGGAGGTGATCGAGGCCCGGATCTCCACCCTGGCCTACGCCCCGGAGATCGCCCACGCCATGCTGCAGCGGCAGCAGGCCGCCGCGGTGATCGCGGCGCGGGAGAAGATCGTCGAGGGCGCGGTCAGCATGGTCGAGAGCGCGCTGCGGCAGCTGGAGGCGGACGACGTGGTGCAGCTGGACGAGGAGCGCAAGGCGGCCATGGTCTCCAACCTGCTGGTGGTGCTGTGCGGTTCCTCCCAGGCCACGCCGGTGGTCAACACCGGATCGCTCTACACCTGACCGATGCCTGAGGAGAACACCGGCCGGGCCGAACGCAAGCCGATCCTGTTGCGGCTCGACCCGGCCGTCCACTCCGCGCTGGCGCGCTGGGCGGCCGACGACCTGCGGTCGCTGAACGCCCACGTCGAACTGCTGCTCCGCCAGGCGCTGAAGGCGGCCGGACGCGCCCCGCGGGAGGCCGGCCCGCTGCCGAAGCGGGGCCGGCCGCCCCGCAGCGAGTAGGTGGGGCATTTGCTGATCCTGCCGCCGGTGGAGCGGGCCCTAGGATGGCGACGTGGCCAAGGACGAAACGCCGATCTCCGAACCCGTGGACAACCCCGTGGCCGAGGTGCTGGCCGCCGACGGTGCGGAGGTGATCGTCCCCGAACTGCCGTCGGCGTCCAGCCCGGTGCAGCGGATCATGGCCCAGCTCACGCACCCGTTCAGCTTCGGCCTGCTGGCCACCCTGGGCGTCCTCACCGGCCTCGCGTTGGGAGGCGCGGTCTCGTCGCTGTCGACGGTCTGGATCTACATCGGCGTGGCGTTGTTCGTGGCGATGGCGCTGGATCCGCTGGTCGGCTGGCTGGAGCGGCGCGGCATGTCCCGGGGGCTGAGCATCGCGGTGGTCTTCGTCGGCTTCGCGCTGGTCTTCGGCGGGCTGTTGGCGATCGTCATCCCGATGGCGGTCACCCAGGTGGTCGCCTTCGCCCAGGAGGTGCCCGACTGGATCGCCTCGCTGCAACAGGCGGAGTGGCTGCAGAACCTGCTGTCGGCCACCGGTAGCTCCACCGCGGTGAGCGACGCGCTGGAGCAGATCCGGGTCTACCTCTCCGATCCGTCCAACCTGCTGGCGATCGGCGGCGGTGCGCTCGCGGTCGGCTCCGGCATCATGTCGGGGATCACCGGTGGGATGTTCATCCTGATCCTGACCCTGTACTTCCTCGCCTCGCTGCGCAGCATGAAGACCGCGATGTACCGGCTGGCACCGGCCTACGCCCGCTCGAAGGTGGCGGAGATCACCGACCATGTCACCGGCTCGGTGGGCGCCTACATCTCCGGCATGTTCATCCTGGCGGTCTGCAATGCCGTGGTGGCGTTCATCCTGCTGACCGCGCTCGGCGTCCCGTTCGCGGCGCTGCTGGGCGTGCTGGCGTTGTTCATCACCATGATCCCGATGATCGGCTCGGTCGCCTTCTGGGTGCTCGCCCTCGTGATCTGCCTGTTCCAGTCCTGGTGGGTGGGGCTGATCTTCGGGCTGGTGTACTTCGCCTACATGCAGATCGAGGCCTACGTGCTCACCCCGCGGGTGATGTCGAAGCAGGTGGAGATCCCCGGCTCGCTGGTGGTCATCTCGGCGCTGGTGGGGGGCACGCTGCTCGGCCTGCTGGGCGCGCTGATCGCCGTCCCGGTGACCGCCTCGCTGCTGATGATCGTCCAGAAGCTGTTCGTCCCGCGGCAGGATTCCAAGGTCGAGGCGCCGCCGGGCAGCACCCTGGCCTGACCCTTCGAGACTTCGGGCTTCGCCCGAACCTCAGGGATCGTCTGGGGTCGTCCGGGTTGGGCTACCGCCCTCGGGCTGGGAGGATAGTTGATTGTGCTGGGTGCGCGCGAGGTCGAAGTCCGGGCGGGTGCCCGGTTGTTGCTGTCCCCGGTGAACTTTCAGATCGCCGCGGGGGACAAGATCGGCCTGGTCGGACGCAACGGGGCCGGCAAGACCACGCTGACCCGCATCCTGGCGGGGGAGGCGCTGCCCGCCGCCGGCCAGGTGAGCCGCTCGGGCCAGTTGGGCTACCTGCCGCAGGATCCGCGGACCGGCGACCTGGACCAGCTGGCCAAGGATCGCATCCTCTCCGCCCGCGGCCTGGACCAGATCCTGAAGCGGCTCACCCGCTACGCCCACGCGATGGCCGAGGAGGTCGGCGAGGCGCAGGAAGCCGCGATGAGGTCGTACACCCGGGCGGAGGCCGAACTGGCCGCCGCCGGCGGCTATCCCGCCGAGGCCGAGGCGGCCCGGATCTCGGCCAACCTCGGCCTGCCCGACCGGGTGCTGAGCCAGCCGTTGCGCACCCTCTCCGGCGGTCAGCGGCGGCGGGTGGAACTCGCCCGGATCCTGTTCTCCGGAGCCGACACCATGCTGCTGGACGAACCCACCAACCACCTGGACGCGGATTCGATCGTCTGGTTGCGGAGCTTCCTCGCCGGCTATTCCGGCGGCCTGATCGTGATCTCCCACGATGTCGGGCTGCTGGAGGCGACGGTCAACAAGGTCTTCCACCTGGACGCCAACCGCGCCGAACTCGACATCTACTCGATGGACTGGAAGCGCTACCTGCTGCAGCGGGAGACCGACGAGAAGCGCCGCAAGAGGGAGCGGGCCAACGCCGAGCGCAAGGCCGAGGCGCTGCTCGCCCAGGCCGACAAGATGCGCGCCAAGGCCACCAAGGCGACCGCCGCGCAGAACATGGCCAAGCGGGCGGAGCGGCTGCTGGCCGGGCTGGAGGCGGAACGGGCGGCGGACAGGGTGGCCAAGATCCGGCTGCCCAAGCCGGCGCCGAGCGGGAGGACGCCGCTCACCGCGTCCGAGCTGTCGAAGTCGTACGGCTCGCTGGAGGTGTTCACCGACGTCGACCTGGCGATCGACCGCGGCTCGAAGGTGGTGGTGCTGGGGCTGAACGGCGCCGGCAAGACCACCCTGCTGCGGATCCTGGCGGGCATCGAGCAGCCCGACACCGGGCAGGTGAACCCCGGCCACGGCCTGCGGCTGGGCTACTACGCCCAGGAGCACGAGACCCTGGACGTCTCCCGCTCGGTGCTGGAGAACATGATGACCGCCTCGCCCGACCTGAACGAGACCGAGGTGCGCAGGATCCTCGGCGCCTTCCTGTTCACCGGCGACGACGTCGAGAAGCCCGCCCGGGTGCTCTCCGGCGGGGAGAAGACCCGGCTGGCGCTGGCCATGCTGGTGGTCTCGGCGGCCAACGTGCTGCTGCTGGACGAGCCGACCAACAACCTCGATCCCGCCTCCCGCCGCGAGGTGCTGCAGGCGATCCACGACTACGCCGGCGCGGTGATCCTGGTCACCCACGACGAGGGCGCGGTGGAGGCGCTCTCGCCCGACCGGGTGCTGCTGCTACCCGACGGGGTGGAGGACCTCTGGAGCCCCGACTACACCGATCTGGTGGCACTGGCCTGATCAGGCAACGAAAGGCCGCCGGATGGAGTGTTGGAGGGTGTGGGTGCGATTCCGGCGGCTGAACCGATCGAACGGTCGATGATGGCCGAGCTGAGCTTCGAGGCCTTCGTCAGGGAGCGTTCCGGCGGGCTGGTGCGGTTCGCCCAGTTGCTGACCGGGAACCCCGACGATGCCGCGGAGCTCGTCCAGGAGGCGCTGACCAACCTCTATCCGCGCTGGGAGCGGGTGGTGGCCTCCGGCGATCCCGAGCCCTACGTGAAGCGTAGCATCGTGAACTCCCGCAACACCCGCTGGCGGCGGCACCGGGAACGGCCGGCGGGGGACGGGCCCGAGCTGGACCAGGTGACGGCCGACCCGGTGAACGCCTGGGCCGACGCCCAGCTGTTCGGCCGGCTGTTCGCCACCCTGCCGACCCGGCAGCGCGCCGCGCTGATCCTGCGGTTCTACGAGGATCTCGACTTCGCCACCATCGCCCGCCAGCTCGGCTGCGCCGAGCCGACCGCCCGCTCGCTGGTCCACCGCGCGCTGGGCGAACTGCGGACCCGACTGCCCAGGAGGGACGATGACTGAACAGTTCCCCGACGATCGCGCCGAGCAGGCCGCGCGCGCCTGGTTCGAGCAGCAGGCGGACGCCGCCGCGCCACCGTCGATCGACCCGGCGGCGATCCGGGCCGCCGCCGACCGCCGGCGGCGACTGCGGTTCACCGGCGGCCTGGCCGCCGCGGCCGTCCTGCTCGCCGTGCTGGTGATCGTCCCGCTCGCGCTGCGCCCGGCCGGCCCCCCGAACACCCGGG
>JAEXCA010000131.1 GCA_023393755.1 Actinomycetes bacterium
GTGGTGTCCTCTTCGACCAGGGTCGCCCGTCCCCACTTCTCCCGGTTGCTGGAGTTGCCGTCCACGCCGTTCCAGAGGAACTGGCGCTCGCGGTGGTTGACCGCCGCATCGTCGAAGCCGATGTCGAACCGGAACTGGCGTCCGTCGGCGGCGTCGTCGATGTTCAGCTTGTCGAGCGGCACCGCGATCTCCACCGCCCAGCCGTGGTCGGTGGCGACCACCGCCTTGCCGATCTCGGGCTGGTCGACGCGGTTGTTAAACCAGAAGTGCTCCGGCTTCCCGTCGGCCCCCGGCGCCCCGCTGACCCCGACCTGGCTGTCCATCACCTGGATGGCGCCGCCCTGATCGACGTTCCTGGGCCCGATGAACATCTCGATGGCGTCGCCGTTCCAGATGTCCCAGCCCTTCTTGCCGTTGATCTGCGGGGTGTCGTCGGTCACATCGGCGTGGACGTACAGGTTCTGGTCGTCCCAGGCCAGGCGGAACTGCGCCTTAAGGCCGGCCTTGGCGATGCCCAGCACGCGGTCGAGTTCGCCCACCTCCAGGGTGGGACCCTCCGGCCAGGTGGCATCCAGCACGCCGTCGATGGTGATGGCACCCGCCGAGGCCCGCGGAATCCGGGTGGACTTGTCGGAGTCGCGCTCGATCTGTCCCGGCTCGAACTTGTGCTGGTAGGGCTCCTTCTTGCCGAGCATCACGTCGTAGATGCCGTAGTTGGCCGCCATGACCTGCTCGAGCATCACCTTGTACGGCCGGTCGGTCACGTCGATCAGGCCGATCGCACCGGCCTCACCACCGTAGCCCTCGAACCAGCGACCGGTCGGCGCCTGGTCGATGGCCTCGAACCAGTGGGCACCGATCACCATGCCGGTGGCCGCCGACTTCTCGACGTAGTTGCGGTACATCTGGCCCTTCTCCAGCTCGCTGTTGGCGAACCGGATGCCGGTGACCAGACCACGGGTGGTCTCGGCGTAGTGGAACTCGGTGAAGATCAGCGGCGTGCCGCCGGCTGCGTCGTAGATCTCCTTGATCCGCTTGGTGTCGAGGTCGTAGGCGTAGTAGTTGTAGCTGAGGGCATCGATGTGCTTGCCGGCCGCGGTGGCCAGGGCGACCCGGAGCTTGGGATCGTTCATCACGTTGGCGAGCCAGCGATCACCGATCAGCATGTGGTGGGTGTCGAACTCCCGGAAGACCCGCGCGGGCATTCCGTAGAACTCATCGAGGTAGACCGCGGTGAACGCGTCCATATCGACGATCGCGCCCTCGGTCAGCGGAGCGAAGCTCCTCTCGTAGAGGTCGTCGAAGGACGCATCAGACCGTCCCCACGCCTGGTTGAAGGACGCGATGTCGTTGTTGTGCCGTTCCTTCAGCAGATCGACCAGCACCCGCTTCGAGCCGACCTGGCTGGCCCTGGCGCTCGAGATGGCGGTACGGATCTTGTCGAAGTCGATCTCGTTGAAGGTCATGTAGCCGACCAGCGCCTTGTCGTCGACCCTCGCCGGCACCTGGGCGGCGAAGGCAGCACGAATCTGGTCCTCCAGGCCCGGCTTGAAGATGTCGTAGAGCTTGGCGGTGCCCGGGATCAGTGCCGAGGGCATGTTGAGGAAGGCGACATTCGGGAAGCTGGGTTCGGCCCAGGTGGAGGGCGTGAACCCGCCCGCCCCGGTGAAGCCCCACTTCTTGGCCCGCTCGGTCATCTCGCGGTAGTACTCGGCCTGGTCCCACGCCTCGCCGGTCTTGATGACCCGGTTGGCCACGTAGAACGAGAACTTGTTGTCGTTGCCCTCGAACCAGGCGGTGCGCATCGGATCGTCCGGATCGGTGGTGTACGGCGGCAGGTACTCGTAGATGTACTCGCGACCCTTGACCTGGGTGGACGAATCGCCGACGTCGCCGTGCAGGTTCAGCCCCAGGTGGAAGGTGGCGTTGCCATCGGGCGAGACCAGGTACGACCGTCCGTCCTTGTTCTCGACGTGGAAGAAGCCGTTCGCGGTCAGGCCCAGCTCCGTGCCGCTACCCTGCTGGCCGCCGTAGGCATCGCGGTCGGCCGGCGGGGTGAGCGAGCCGTAGTAGGCCTCGTCGGCGGCGAGTCCAGCCCTGAGCTGGTCGTCGGTGGTGATCTTGTCGTAGTTCGCCGACCGGATCTGACCGTAGCGGTCGATCTTGATGTCGGCCTCGGAGGTTAGGCGAAGCGCCGGGTGACGCTGTCGAGGTAGCCATCGGCGGTCGCCCACGCGACGACCGTCCCGGAACCCAGTGTGAACGGCCCGGTGTAGGTCTGCTGCTGGCCGTCGTCGCCGATCCGGTAGCTGATCCTGGCACCCGGGGTGGGGGTGGTCAGCGTGACCGTGACCGAGTCGTCGTAGAAGCCGGGCTGGGGATCGGCCTGCACCGCGGCGACCCGCGAGTTCACGTGCAGCCGCGCGATCTGCGTGGCCCAGTTGACCGCCTTGGGATCGCGGAGGTGGACGGTGAGCTTCAGGTACCGGTCACCGGGGGCGAAGTCGACGGATTCGGTGACCCACAGCGGCCACTCCGAAGCGGACTGGCTCGGGTTGGGCAGCAGGTACTCCTGGGTCGTCAGATCGCGCCAGGTGGTACCGTCCGCCGACGCTGCCAGGAAGATCTCGCTCGCCGGGCTGTCGGTGTGCCGGAAGACCGGCAGGGACACGTGGGTGATGTCGACCTCGGCCTGCCAGACCGCCGAGACGGGGTTGGCTGCCGCAGGGTTGGCGGATGGATCGACCGCGATCATGAGCCGGTCCGCGTCGCCGCCGAACTTCTCCGGGCTGGAGCCGTCGATGCCGAAGAGGTCGCTCTTGTCGAGGATTGCGGTGAAGTCGTCATCGGTGAAGGAGCCGAGCGGCCCCGCCTTCAGCGAGGTGCGCGCCCAGCCTTCCGGGTAGGCCCAGGCCTCGTCCTGCTCGAAGCCGCCGTTGACCAGCAACTCCGCGCCATCGGGGCCCTTCAGTGAGACGTCATCGACCCAGAAGGTCCGATCGCCGCCGTCACTGGAATCGACGACCCGGAAGACACCGATCTGCCCGCCGGGAGTGAAGCCGCCGGTCACCGTGCGCCACTCGGGCGTGAGATCGATGATGTGCCAGACCTTGCCGCCCGCCACCGTGTCGAAGAGGTCGCCCCAGCTCGCGTCCTGCGCGACCACCGCTATCTTCCCGGAACCCTTCACCCGCAGGCTGTACTGGTAGGCGGTGTTCGCGGGCAGGGTGGGGTACTGCTCGATGCCACCCCAGGTGCCGTCACCGGTGAAGTGAGCAGAGACCGCCCAGTCGTTGGCAACGCCCGCCGGACCGTTCTCCACCCGCGACCAACCGGGCGCGTACTCCCAGGTCCCGTCGGTCTCGAAACCGCCGTTGACCAGCAGTTCATCTCCGCCGCGAGCCTTCAGCGAGGCATCGTCGACCCAGAAGGTCTGTGCTCCGCTCATGCTGCTGTCGACGATCCGGAAGACGCCCCTGGTGGTCTCGGGAGAGACGAAGCTGCCCGTGAAGTTCGTCCACGTGGGGCGAGAGTCGTGGAGTGCCAGGTCTCCTGCTCAGTGCCCTTGTAGAAGGTGGTCCAGGTTCCGTCCTGGACGTTCACGGCCAGCGTCCCGCTGCCGCGCACCCACACGCTGTAGTCGTAGGTCACGCCCTCAACGAAGTCGACGTACTGGTAGATGCCGTTCCAGGTACCCCCGGCGAGGTTGGCGGAGACGGCCCAGTCGCCCGAGTGGGCGCCCTCGGTGTCTTGGGCGACGGCCCGGGGCACTGCTCCGGCCAGGGCGACCGCGGTGGCGGAGATCACCACCAGCAGGGCTCGTAGCCAGTGACGGATTGGTTTCATTGCGTAGCTCCTCACGGCGGTGTCAGGACGGAACGAACAGACTCGGCGAAGGCACGCCTTAACCGGTTCAACTGGCATTGTCGCCGAGCATCCCCGCTGTGTCAACGAGTTTTGCGCACGAGTTCTTAACCGGTTCACAAGTTCGTCCTCGCGAGGCTAGGCTGCGAGTGACCACGGCATCGACGGTGGGCGAGGCTGCCCGCTCGGCAGGGCTACGCTACGGAGAGCAGCGGGGGCGGGTCGTGGTTACTGAAAGGGGCTGAGCGCGGTGGGCGGAGTAGCTGGACGTCGGCGCAGCGTCCGGATCGGCGATGTCGCGGCGGCGGCGGGGGTGAGCAAGGCCCTGGTCTCCTACGCGCTGAACGACCGCCCCGGCGTCAGCGACGCCACCCGCGCCCGGATCGTCGAGATCGCCGCGAGTATGGGCTGGACGCCGAGCATGCGCGCCCGTGGGCTGTCGTCATCGAGGGCCTACGCGATCGGCATGGTGCTGCGCCTGAGCACCGAGACCCTCGCCAGCGACGAGTGGATGACGAGCCTGATGGCGGGCATGCACTCAGTGCTGTCCGGCTCGAGCTACGCCTTGGCAACCGAGACCGTGACCGACGCCGAAGCCGAGATGGCGGCGCACCGCAAGCTGGTCGGGGAGGGGCGGGTGGACGGCATGGTGCTGCTGAACCTCAGCCCCAACGATTCACGGCTGGATCTGATGGACGAGCACGGCATGGCGTACGTCTGCGTGAACCCACCGGATCGGCCCACCCGGATGCCCGTGGTCGACCACGACGAGAGCCAGGCGTCCGCCGACGTCATCAACCACCTGACGTCGCTGGGTCACACCAGGATCGCGCACGTGGCCGGCCCGCAGTCCCTCTCCTCCGCACGCCTTCGCCGCGAGCTCTACCAGGAACAGTTGCGCAAGCACGGACTCGACGACAGCTGGTGGGTGGAACAGGGTGCCTACAGCGCCGACGGCGGACGGGCGGCAACGAACGCCCTGCTGGACGACCCCAACCCGCCGACCGCGATCGTCTACTTCAACGACCTGATGGCCATCGCCGGCATGGGAGTGGCGTTCAGCCGGGGGCTGCGGGTGCCCCAGGACCTGTCGGTGGTGGGCTGGGACGACATCGTGGTGGCGCGCTACCTGCACCCCGCGCTGTCGACCGTCACCCAGGACCCCTACGGCGTCGGCAGGGTGTGCGCGACACTGCTGCTCGAGGCGATCGACGGCCGCGAGTTCACCGAGATCTGCCTGACCGCCGATCCGGTCTTCACCCCTCGGGAATCCACCGGGCGGGTGGCCCGGTCGGCTACGTCGGCGTCGGCTTCTACGCCCTGACCCTGCTGCTGCCGCTGTACTGGATCACCATCTCGGCGTTCAAGGACCGGTTCGAGATCTTCCGGACGCCGCTGATCCCGACCTTCTCGGCGGGGTGGGACAACTTCGTCTTCGTGTGGACCTATCTCGAAGCCGGACGGGCGATGCTGAACTCGCTGTACATCACCGTCCTGGCGCTGGCGCTGACCCTGCTGGTCGCGTTGCCGGCCTCCTACGGCCTGGCCCGCGCCCGCGGCAAGCTCGGTGAGTTCGTCGAGCGGGTCTACGCGATGGGCTTCCTGATCCCGGGCTTCGCCGCGCTCGTCCCCACCCTGCTGATGGCGATCGGGCTGGGGATGTACCGGACCCGGGAGTTCATCGTCCTCTACCTCTCCGCTTCCGCCCAGCCGCTGGCGGTCATCCTGCTCACCCAGTTCATGCGGACGGTCCCCACCGAACTCGAGGAGAGCGCCGTGATGGACGGCGCGGGCAGGTTCCGGATCTTCCGCAGCATCTACCTGCCGCTGGTGATGCCGGGGGTGGCGACCGTGGGGATCCTGCAGTTCATCTCGTACTGGAACGAGTATCTGTACACCCTGATCATCGGCGGCCCGCAACCGGCGAACCGCACCATCCAGGTGGCGCTGCCCACCATCATCAGCGGCACCGGCAACACCAACTACGCCCAGGTGGCCGCCGGGACGGTGATGTCCATCATTCCGGTGTTCGTCATGTACATCATCCTGAACCGCAGGATGGAGAACGCCCTGATCCAGGGCGCTCTGAAGGGCTGAGAGTGGCCTGGTCGAGGTCGATCGCCCGTCGATGCGGCCGCGGCACCACCGGTGTGTCCCGCTACCTGGAGCTATCCTCCGTGAAAACTGAAAGGGCTGATGATGCCTGCGCCCCTCCGTCTCGCTGACATCCAGATGCGGGACCCCTTCCTGGTCACGGTGGAGGACGAGCAGGCCTACTACCTGATCGGCAGCACCGATGCCGACATCTGGAATCCGCCCGCGACCGGCTTCGACTGCTACCGCAGCACCGACCTGGAGACCTGGGAAGGCCCGATCGAGGCCTTCCGCCCGCCCGCCGGCTTCTGGGCCGACCGCAACTTCTGGGCTCCCGAAGTGCACCACTACCGCGGTCGCTGGTACATGTTCGCCAGCTTCAAGGCGGAAGGGGTGGCGCGCGGCACCCAGGTGCTGGTGGCCGATCGGGTCAGCGGACCGTACCGTCCCTGGAGCGAGGGCGCGGTGACCCCGCCGGGGTGGGAGTGCCTGGACGGCACCCTCTACGTCGCCGACGACGGTCAGCCCTGGATGGTGTACTGCCACGAGTGGGCCCAGGTGGAGGACGGCGAGATGGTGCTCCAGCGGATGCGTCCTGACCTGACCGGCCTGGTGGGGGAGCCGCTGGTGCTGTTCCGGGCCTCGGAGGCCCCCTGGGGCCGGCCGCAGGTGCACCCGCAGCTGGGTGTGGAAGGCTACGTCACCGACGGGCCGTTCCTGCACCGGCTCGCCTCGGGGGAGCTGGTGATGCTCTGGTCGAGTTACGGCGACCACGGCTACGCGATGGGGGTGGCGCGCTCGCTCTCCGGACGGATCGAGGGCCCCTGGGAGCAGGAGGCCGATCCGATCTGGGCCCGGGACGGCGGCCACGGCATGGTCGGCCGGACCCTCGACGGTGACCTGCTGCTCACCCTGCACCAACCCAACCAGACCCCGTTCGAACGCCCCGTCCTCCGCCCGCTGAGGGAGACCGATGTCTCCCTCGCCCTCCAGGTGGACTCCCGGGTCTCCTGAGCTTCTGTCGGAGGGACGCTCCCGAGCCCGTCGAAGGGCAGCGGCGTTGCGCTTCAGGGTCAGCCGCGGGAGCGGGTGGTCCGTCGTATCGCGTGGGCCTGCCCGCGCTCAGTAAGAGGTCAGCCGCGGGAGCGGGTGGTCCCGTCGTATCGCGCGGGCCTGCCCGCGCTCAGTAAGAGATCAGCCGCGGGAGCGGGTGATCTCGTAGAGCGCGATCGCTGCCGCCACCGAGGCGTTCAGGGATTCCACGGCCGACCCGATCGGGATGGACGCCAGGACGTCGCAGTTCTCCCGGACCAGCCGGGCCAGGCCCTCGCCCTCCGAGCCGACCACCAGCAGCACCGGGCCGTCGATGCCGGGGAAGCCGGCGACGTCGGTCTCCGCCTCACCGGCCAGGCCGACCACCGTGAAACCGGCGTCGGCGTACTGCTTCAGGGTGCGGTTCAGGTTGGTCACCTGGGCGACCGGGACGCGGGCCGCGGCGCCGGCGGAGGTCTTCCAGGCGGCGGCGGTCATCTGGGCGGAACGGCGCTCGGGGATGATCACGCCCTGCGCGCCGAAGGCGGCCGCGGAGCGGACGATCGCTCCCAGGTTGCGCGGATCGGTGATCGAGTCCAGAGCCACCACCAGGCCGGCCGGCTCGGCGTGGATCGCGTCCGCCAGCACCTGCTCGGGGTCGGCGTACTCGAACTCGGGCAGCTGCAGCGCGACTCCCTGATGCACCCCGCCGCCGGTCAGCCGATCGAGCTCGGAGCGGGTGGCGGCCAGCAGCGGGATGCCGTGGTCGGAGGCGAAGGCGAAGATCTCCCGCAGCCGGGCGTCCCGCTCGGAGCCCTCGGCGACATAGGCGCGCCTGACCGGCAGCCCGGCCTGCAGCGCCTCCAGCACGGCGTTGCGGCCGATCACCCAGTCGGCGCCCGCGGTGGCGGTGCCGCTGCGGCGAGGTGCGCCAGAACCCTGGCGGGAACTCTTCGGACGGTTCGGTGACTTGCCCGGTTCGTCCGGCCGGCGCTTGCGATAGGCCTTGTGGTACGGACGATCCTCGGCCTTCGGAGTGGGGCCCTTCCCCTCCAGCCCGCGGCGGACCCGGCCGCCGGAACCGGCGGGCGTGGACTGCTTGCGGGTGGCGCCGCGGCGCTGACTGTTGCCGGCCATCAATCCTCCAGTGCCCACTCGGGGCCGTTCGGGGTGTCGGTGATCTTCAGGCCGAGCCCGCTCAGCTGGTCGCGGATCGCGTCGGCGGCCGCCCAGTCCCTGCGTGCCCGGGCCTCCTGCCGCTGGGTGAGCATGGCCTGCACCAGCCCGTCCACCACCGGACGCAGGTTGCCCTCGTCGCCGCGGGCGAAGGCGCCGGTCTCCTGGATCAGGCCCAGCACGTTCAGCATCGACAGCACGGCCGCCAGCGCGGCCGCCGTCCGCTCCTGGTCGCCGGCCTCGATCGCGACATTGCCCTGTTTGACGGTGTTGAACAGCACCGCCATCGCCCCCGGGGTGCCGAGGTCGTCGTCCATCGCCGCCGCGAACTCGTCCGGTACCGCCTCGTCGGGGGCGTAGGCGAAGAATCCCAGCCCGCCGATCACCTTGGACGCGCGCTGCAGGAAGCCGTCGATCCGGGCGAGCTGCGCGGTCGCCTCGTCCAGCGAGGTGTCGCTGAACTCCACCGACGAGCGGTAGTGCGGAGCCAGCAGGTAGAGCCGGACGGCCCGCGCCGGGTAGCGCTTCACCACCTCGCTGACCAGCGCGCCATTGCCCAGCGACTTGCTCATCTTCTCCCCGGCCGCGGTCACCCAGCCGTTGTGCATCCAGGTGCGGGCGAACGGGCGTCCGGCCGCGCGGGACTGCGCCAGTTCGTTCTCGTGGTGCGGGAAGCGCAGGTCGAGCCCGCCGCCGTGGATGTCGAACTCGTCCCCGAGGTACTTGCCGGCCATCGCGGAGCACTCGATGTGCCAACCCGGCCGGCCGCGCCCCCAGGGGGCCGGCCACGAGGCGGTGGTGGGTTCGCTGGGCTTGTGGCCCTTCCAGAGCGCGAAGTCGCGGGGGTCGCGCTTGCCGCGCGGGTCGGCGTCGGTGGCCGCCTCCATGTCGTCCACCCGCTGGTGGGACAGCTCGCCGTACTCCGGCCAGGAGCGGACGTCGAAGTAGACGTCACCCGAGCCGTCGGCGGCGACATAGGCGTGACCTCGCTCCAGCAGGGTCTCGATCAGCTCGACCATCTCCGGGATGTGCCCGGTCGCCCGCGGCTCGTAGCTGGGTGGCTGGCAGCCCAGTGCGGCGTACGCCTCGTGCAGTTCCCGCTCGAACCGGTAGGCATGGGTGTACCAGGGAACGCCGGCCTCCGCGGACTTCTCCAGGATCTTGTCGTCGATGTCGGTGACGTTCGCGACCACCGTCACCTCGTACCCACGGAAGGCGAGCCAGCGGCGCAGCACGTCGAAGACCACCTCCTTGCGGATGTGGCCCAGGTGGGGCGATGCCTGGACGGTGAGCCCGCAGTGGTAGATCGAGACCTTGCCGGGAACGACAGGCTCGAACGGACGGACGGCGCGGGTGGCGCTGTCGTATAGCTGCAGACTCACGAGGGGCAGTCTATTGGCAGTACTGAACCAGGCGTTACGGCACCCTCCACCGCAGCAGGGCGTGCGGCGCGCATTCCCGCCGCATATCGCAGTCCGTGCGGCACCGAACCACCGGGACGCGCACTGCCGCCCGATATCGAGGCTTCCGGACGCCTGAAAAGCGGCACCAGGGTGCGAGGGCACGGACGGCTGGGCCGCCGGCTGGCCATATGCGGCGGGAATGCGCGAATCAACAGAAGCCCGGATTGTGGATAACCCCCGGCCGGGTGGTGTTTTCCACAGGCCCGGAAGTTCGGTGGTTCATTCCGGGGGGAGCTGCCAAAAATGCCCGGACATGAGAACACCCAAGCCCTGGCGACTCCCGACCGAACCGATCAGGCGTGATCATCTGCTCGCCCAGCAGGTGACCCACACCATGCTGGAGACTCAGCTACGAGCCGGCCGGATACTGCGGATCCGCCCCGGGGTCTACCTGGATGCAGCCCGCTGGCCCGACGACGAGCGCGGACAGCACCTGACCCGGGCACATGCCGAGCTCGCTGCGTTTCCGGAAGGCGTGATGAGCCATGCCACGGCCGGTCTGGTGTGGGGACTGGCGGAGCCGTTCTTCACCAACTGGGCGGGTGACCTTCCCTCGGTGACCCTGCCCAGGACCGGCCGGTATCGATCGCGGCAGCGGCAGGCGCGCCATCGGGTGGCCGAACTGATGCCCCATCAGGTGGTCCGCGATCCTGAGGGCTACGCCGTGACCTCCCTAGCCCGCACGGCGGTCGATCTGGCACGTGAACTGGACTTTCCCCAAGCCCTGGTGGTGCTGGACTCGGCGGCCCGGCGGCTGATCGAGGGCATGGTGAGCACGCCTCGGCGTCGCGACTATGCCAATCCCCGGCTGCGGCAGGCGGCGAGCGAGTGCCTGTCCGCCGTTGCCACCGAGTGCCGAGCCGGGCGGGCCGTTTCCCGGGCGATCCAGCGGGTCGATCCGCGTCGGGAGAGCCCCACCGAGTCACTGAGCGTGGCTCAGCTGTATCTGGCTGACCTACCGATCCCGGAATGTCAGTACCGGGTGGTGGTGAACGGCCACGTGTACTACCTCGACTTCTACTGGGAGGACGTCGGTCTGATCGGTGAGGTGGATGGCGCCGGGAAGTACCAGGATGCCGCGGAGATCGTCGATGAGAAGGAACGTGAGCAACTGCTTCGCGACACCGATTCAGACATGGTGCGCTGGCTCGGTAAGGAGATCGCCGGCCGGCCGGCCGAGGTGATGGACCGAATCCGCCGAGCCCGGGCCAACGCGCAATCGCGCCGCATATCAGTGGCTGCAGCGCAGATCGGAGGGCCTGCAGCGCATCGGCACCGCATATGAACGCCTATTCGGCCTCGATATGCGGTTTGGATGCGCGGCCGGCCGACCCGGGGTGTGCTTCGTCCGCCAAATGCGTCGTGGATGCGCAACGGCGAAGGGGGTTACTTCGACTTGGCGCGCAGCGCCTCGATGTCCAGGAAGCCGGTCGCCGGCGGGGCGTCGTCGGTTCCGGTCTCCCAGGGATCCTCCGGCATCGGGCCCTCGTCGTCGACGAAGCCCTGGGAGGGGTCGTAGGGGTTGGCCAGTTGGCGATCCTCCCCCTGGGTCATGGTCTCCGACATCACCTCGTCGGGCAGGGCGCGCAGCACGTCCTGGATGTAGCCCCAGGCCGCCTCGACCAACGGCACCTCGCGGTTCTCCCGTTGCGAGGCGTACCAGCGGTAGTCGAGCACCTCGTGGAAGATCTGGGCGGCGTCCCGCTTGCCGCGCAACTCGGGCGGCACCGCCGAGACCACCGGCTGGAAGCACTCGGTGAGCCACTGGTGGGCGACCACCGCCTCGTCCACGTGCTGCTGGCCGGTGCGGGCGCGGAAGGTGTCCAGGTCGTTCAGCAGCCGCCGGGCCTGGTTCTCCTCGACGTCCAGCCCGGCCAGCCGGAGCAGCCGGCGGGTGTGGTGGCCGGCGTCCACCACCTTGGGCTGGATCCGGATCTTCGAGCCATCCGGGGAGGTGACGATGTCCAGCTCGGCCACGTCGAAGCCGAGCGCGTTCAGCCGTCGCACCCGGTTCTCGATCCGGAAGGTCTCGGTGCCCGGGAACTCCTCGACGCCGGTCAGCTCGGCCCACAGATCCCGGTAGCGGGCGATGATCGAATCCACCAGGGCCAGCGGATCCAGGGACGGATCCAGCATCCGGCCGGCCTCCAGGTCGCAGAACTCGCCGTAGAGGTTGGTGGTGGCGATGGTCAGGTCGTGCTCGCGCTGCCCGTCGGTCAGGGTCTCGTGCAGTTCGCCGGTCTCGGCGTCCACCAGGTAGGCGGCGAACTGGCCCGCGTCCCGGCGGAACAGCACGTTCGACAGCGACACGTCGCCCCACAGGAAGCCGATCAGGTGCAGCCGGACGAGCAGTACCACCAGGGCGTCGATCAGCCGGGAGACGGTGTCCGGCCGGACACCGAAGTCGAACAGCGCGCGGTAGGGGAGCGAGAACTCCAGGTGCCGGGTGACCAGGACGGGATCCAGCGGCTGGCCGTCGGGAGCGGTGCGGCCGGTGACCACGGCCAGCGGTTCCACCGCGGGGGTGTCGGTGCGGTGCAGGTCGGTGAGCAGCCGGTACTCGTGGATCGCCAGGTGCTCGATCACCTCCTTGGCCGCGTAGACCGAGGTGCCGACCTTGATGAACCGGACGACGTGCCGCGAGATGCCGCGTGGCAGCGCGACCAGGTGATCGGTCGGCCACTGGGCCAGGGGCACATCCCAGGGCAGCGGGATCAGCCGGGAGTCCGGGCGCGACGAGAGGAACCTGGGCATTCCCCTTTCATACACCAGATGGCCCAACCCGCGCGTCCTCCTCGCGGCCACGCCCGCCTCGAGGAAACGCGAGAGCGCCGGTCGGGTGGACCCGGCCGGCGCTCTCGGCGTGTGTCAGTTGAGGCGCAGTTCGGTCTTCGGGGAGAAGATGTGCAGCGACGAGGGGTCGCGCGGGCTCAGCTTGACGACGGTGCCGCGCTGCGGTGGCGTCCGCGCCGAGACCCGGGCGACGATCTGGGTCGCGGAGAGCTTCTCCTCGGTGGTCAGCCCGGCCAGCGTGCCGTACACGTAGCCATCGGCGCCGAGTTCCTCGACCACGTCGACATCCAGGCTGAAGCCCGCCTCGCTGAGCTGCAGGTTCTCCGGACGGACGCCGACCACCAGGGTGTCCTCACCCGCGGCCTTGGCCAGCACCTCGCGGGGGACCGGCAGGACGTAGTCGCCGATCTGGACGCCGCCGTCGACCACCTTGCCGGTGAGCAGGTTCATCGCCGGCGAGCCGATGAAGCCCGCGACGAACAGGTTGTCCGGGTGGTCGTACAGGTGCAGCGGGCTGTCGACCTGCTGCAGCAGGCCGTCCTTCAGCACCGCGACCCGGTCGCCCATGGTCATGGCCTCGACCTGGTCGTGGGTGACGTAGACGGTGGTGACGCCGAGCCGGGTCTGCAGGGCGGCGATCTGGGTACGGGTGGAGACGCGGAGCTTGGCGTCCAGGTTCGACAGCGGCTCGTCCATCAGGAAGACCTGAGGCTGGCGGACGATGGCGCGGCCCATCGCGACGCGCTGCCGCTGGCCGCCGGAGAGCGCCTTCGGCTTGCGGCTGAGGAAGCTCTCCAGGCCCAGCAGGTGGGCGGCCTCGAGGACGCGCTTGTCGCGGTCGGCCTTCGGTACGCCGGCCATCTTCAGCGCGAAGCCCATGTTGTCGGCCACGGTCATGTGCGGGTAGAGCGCGTAGTTCTGGAAGACCATCGCGATGTCGCGATCCTTTGGCGGCAGGTCGGTGACGTCACGGTCGCCGATCATGATCCGGCCCTGGTTGACCTCTTCGAGGCCGGCCAGCATGCGCAGGGAGGTGGACTTGCCACAACCCGACGGACCGACCAGCACCATGAACTCGCCGTCCCAGATCTCCAGGTTCAGCTTGTCGACGGCGGGGTGGTCCGAGCCCGGGTAGAGCCGGGTGGCGTCCTGAAAACTAACTGTGGCCATGCCACACATCCTTTCCATGGGCAGGTACGTGCCCAACGATCCGTAGTGGAAAACGGTGGCCGCGACAACGCGGCTTAGGGGGCATTCTTACACAGGAAACCGGCGGTGTTCAGGGAACGGACGAATCACAGGAAACCGATACCGAGTCGTGATCTTCGCCCGCTGACAAGCGGACGGTTTCCTCCTTCTGCGCGCCGGTCCCTCGCTGGTGATGACCCTCAATCGGCTCGCCCTGACAGCAAGCTGTCCGGGACTCGGCTCAATCGGGTCCTCGCTTCGCTCGTGGAGACCCTCAATCGGCTCGCCCTGACAGCAAGCTGTCCGGGACTCACCTCAATCGGGTCTGGGATGGCTCGGGTAGGCTCCGCTCGATGACCACGACACCGCCGCAGCCGGATCCGGCCCCGCTGCCTGAGGAGTTGCCGGCGCCGGACGCCTCGGCCGAGACCGACTCCGAATGGTGGGACGATCCGTCGCTGCCGTGGCGCCGCAAGCCCACCCGCGCCGACTACCTCTGCCTCGGCTGGCTGAGCGCCGCCGGGATCTACGGCATCGTGATCTCCATCCTGCGTCCGGGGCTGCTCGCTTCCGCACCGCACGTCCTGGCCTCGCTGGGTTCGTGGACCGGTTCGGTGCTGATCGGCGCCCGGGCGGCGATCGGGGACGGGTGGTGGCCGCTGATCTGGGTGCTGGGCACCCTGGGGCTGGTGAAGTTCGACTGGGTCTACTGGTGGGCGGGCAAGCTCTGGGGCCGCGGGCTGATCGACACCTGGTCGGGAAGGTCGGCCCGGGCCAAGCGGCTCAACGCCCGCGCCGAGCGGTTCGCCCGCAAGTACGACACCTGGGCGATCGTGATCGCCATGCTGCCCATTCCACTGCCCCGGGCGGTGGTGCTGGCCGTCCTGGGCGAGGCCGGCACCAGCCTCCGCAAGCTGATGACGGTGTCGATCGGCTCGGCCTTCGTGATGATGGGCGTCTACCTGGCGATCGGCTACTGGATCGGCGAGCCGGCGGTGGTGCTGGTGGAGACCTACGGACGCTACCTGTGGTACGTCACGCTCGCGCTGCTGGTCATCGTCGTCGGCAATGCTTGGTGGAAGTCCCGCAAGGAGGCCTGACCGGCGGACGCCGTAACTGGCCGGCGGCTCCGCATCTCCCTCCTGACACGGAGCCGCCAGGCCAGTGGAGCCGATCCACCCGAGGGCGGCGGATGGGCCTCCCCCCGGAACCCGGATCTCACGCCCCCCGCGTGACCCGGAAACCGAACCCGATCGCTGCCAACTCAAGTGAGCACTGCTCTCTGATATCGAGCCTAACCCCGTCCGCGACACCGCGTCAAGAGCAGTGCTCGCAATTGTGTGTAGAGATCGCGAATATGGAAGGATATCCACATGCAGACCCCCCGCGAGCGCGCCCGTGAACGGACGCTGAACGAAATCCGCAAGCTCGCCTGGCACCAGGTCGAGGAGGTGGGCGCCGCCGCCCTCTCGTTGCGTGGCATCGCCCGCGATCTCGGCATCGTCTCGTCGGCGATCTACCGGTACGTCGCCAGCCGGGACGATCTGCTCACCGCTCTGCTGGTGGAGGGCTTCAGCGACCTCGCGGAGGCCGTGGAGCGGGCGGAGGCGGAGGTCCCGCGGGACGCCTACCGGGAGCGCTGGCTGACCGTCTGCCGGGCGATGCGGGCCTGGGCGCTGGACCGTCCGGCGGCCTGGGGGCTGCTCTACGGCGGACCGGTCCCCGGCTACGCCGCGCCGCAGCAGACCACCGGTCCGCCCGGCGCGCGGGTGCTGCTGTGCCAGGGGGCCGCGCTGATCGAGGCGCGGGCGGCCGGACGGCTGCGTCCCCGGCAGGGTCCGTCCGGCAGCCTCCCGGAGCCGCCCGCCGAACTGCGGGCCGAGTTGGAGGGCGCCGCGGCCGCCTATCAACTCGACATCGACGCCGAGATGGTCGCGTTGGGCATCTTCGGCTGGACGATCTCGATCGCCGTGATCAGTTCGGAGATCTTCGAGCACCTCGGGCCGGACGCTTTCCACGCCCGCGACCAGCTGGCCGAGTTCCAGTTCGCCGGCACGGCGGACGCCCTCGGGCTGCTGTAGCGCTACGGGGTGTCGGCGGCGCTGACGTCCAGCCGGTGGAAGCCCAGGTGCGAGCGCGAGGCGGTCGGCCCGCGCTGCCCCTGGTAGCGGGAGCCGGTCGCTCCCGAACCGTACGGGTGCTGGGCCGGTGAGGAGAGCCGGAAGAAGCACAGCTGCCCGATCTTCATCCCGGGCCAGAGCTTGATCGGCAGAGTCGCGACGTTCGACAGCTCCAGGGTCACGTGACCGGTGAACCCGGGATCGACGAAGCCGGCGGTCGAGTGGGTGAGCAGCCCGAGCCTGCCCAGCGAACTCTTGCCCTCCAGCCGGGCGGCCAGGTCGTCGGGCAGGCCGACGAACTCGTAGGTCGAGCCCAGCACGAACTCGCCGGGGTGCAGCACGAACGGCTCGTCGGCCCGCACCTCGATCAGCCGGGTCAGTTCCGGCTGGTCCTCGGCCGGGTCGATCGAGGGGTACTTGTGGTTGTCGAACAGCCGGAAGAACCGATCCAGCCGGACGTCCACCGACGCCGGCTGAACCATCTGTGGATCCCAGGGGTCGAGCCGGATCCGGCCGGCATCGACGTCGGCGAGGATGTCGCGATCACAGAGCAGCACGCGGTCAGCCTATCCGGCGCGCCCGGAGCCTCCGACGGGATTCGAACCCGTGACCCACCGCTTACAAGGCGGTAGCTCTGCCAACTGAGCTACAGAGGCGTGGCTGCCATTGTGGATCAGCCGGGTCGGCCTTGGCCAACCGTGACCACCAGATCGGCCAACTCCCAGGGGCGGTGCCGCCGCCAGTGCTCGGCCTCCTGCTCCTCCCACTCCTCCCAGTGGACGGCGAAGGCCTCACCGTCGCGGGCGATCGCCCGGCGATGCCGCTCCGTTTCGTCCAGCTCGCACCAGACACCCAGATCGGCCAGCCCGCGATTGCGTGGGGTGAGGGCGCCGCAACCCTCGATCAGCAGCGGCACCGAAGGGTCGATCGGAACCCATTCGGCCGGCCCGGACCGTCCCCAGTCCCACCGTCGGTAGCCGGGAGTGGACGGACGCAGCAACTGCTCGGCCACGGCTGCCGACCCGGCCGCCAGGCCGCTCCAGCCGGGGTAGAGGTCGTCCAGGGACACCACCTGCAGCGGACCGGGCCAGGCTTGTGCGAGCTCGCCGGCCAGGGTGGTCTTTCCCGAGCCCGCGCCGCCGTCGATCAGCACCACCCCACGGGCGCGGTCCGGCGGCAGCGCAGCCAGGATCAGGGCGGCTGGGTTCACCGGGTGCCGGAGGCGGAGAGGAAGGCCAGGCCCTCCCCGGAGGTGGCCACGTCCGACTCGTCGGCGGCCAGGAAGACCGCCTCTCCGCGGTGCAGCGGACGGCGGGCGCCGGCGGCGTGCAGGGTGAGGCTGCCATCGGTGACGAAGAGGATGCGGGCCGAGTCCTCGCCCGGCAGGACGGCCGGCCCGGGCGTGCCCAGCACCCGCCAGACCTCGAACTCCGGGCAGGCGGTGGGGTAGCTCTCCAGCCCGGGCCGCAGGGTGAGCGGGGAGAGGATGCGGGGTTCCCGCGGTTCGAAGTCCACCACCCGGACCAGTTCGCGGACGTCCACGTGCTTGGGGGTGAGGCCGCCGCGGATCACGTTGTCGGAGTTGCCCATCACCTCGATGCCGGTGCCGCGCAGGTGGGCGTGCATCTGGCCGGCGGGCACGTACATCGCCTCCCCGGGCATCAGCCGCACCCGGTTCATCAGCAGGGCGGCCAGGATGCCGGGGTCGCCGGGGAACACCGCGTCCAGTTCGACGATCGTCCGGGCGAAGTCGCCCAACGGGCCGGGGTCGGCGGCGTGACGCAGGCCCGCGGCGCTCACCACGTCGGTCAGCCGGGCCCGGTCGCCGTCCAGGCTGAGCACCTCGAGGAAGACCTGGGCCAGGGCCGCCGCCCCCTTGCGCTCGGTGAGCGGGTTGATCAGCGATCCCAGTTCGGCGGTGACGCCCAGGCCCGAGAGCAGCGCGGCGGTCTCGACCGGATCCCGGAAGCCGCTGAGCGTCTCGAACAGGTCCAGCGCGATCAGGATCTCCGGCTTCGGCCAGGGGTCGGAGTAGACCCGCTCCGCGGCGTCCAGCGGGATCCCCGCCTCGTTCTCGCGGGCGTAGCCCTCCTCGGCCTGTTCCCGGGAGGGGTGGGCCTGGATGGACAGCGCGTGGCGGGCGGAGAGCACCTTCATCAGGAAGGGGAGTTCGTCGCCGAAGGCCTGCCGCACCCGCTCACCGAGGACGGTGGGCTCGCCGGCGATCATCCGGCGCAGCGGGGTGTCGCCGATCCAGGCCGGGCCCTGCTGGTGGGTGCCGAGCCAGTACTCGGCGTGCGGCGTCCCGTCCGGTTCCCGCCTCAGCAACTCGGGGATCGCCTCCATGGTGCCCCACGCGTAGTGCTGGACGCTGCCGTGCAGGAAATGCATCAAGAAGCCCTTCATCAGGTGCCGTCGAGGACCGCTCGCGATCCGCTACGAGCTTACTGGCCCCGGCCGCACCGGGCACCAGCTTCGTGGTTTGCCGCTCCGCCCACGAACGTCGAGGGGGTCGGTTGCTGTCGCTAGCGGCAGTCCTCGCCCACCTCGAGCTCGACCACTTCAGAAGCCTCCCGGGTCTCGATCTGCAGTTCGACGCACATCGGCTCGGCGACCCAGATGCCGCCGGCGTACACCTTCCAGTCCGCGCCCGCGCATCCGCCGGAGCGCAGCGTCGAGTAGGTCTCGTGAGTACCGGTGCGCCATCCCATCAGCGCGGTCCGGGGCGAATGCCGTAGCCGGAGGGTGAACTCCGCACCGGGCTGGACGAACAGGCCGAACTTGGAGTTGTAGGTCAGGACGCCTCGATCGCCCCACCACGCCGGTTCGATCACCTCGGCGCGGACGTCGGCGGTCGGCAACCCGACGGCCCCCAGCAGTGACCGGTAGTCGGCGGGCAGGGCTTCGGCCCGATCGATGTTCATCTCGCAGGAAAGCTCCTGAAGCTCGCCCGTGGCCTGATCACTGGTGAGAGCCGTGCAACCGCTGGCCAGCAGCACCAGGCACCCCGCCAGGAGCCCTCGGATGGCTCGAACAACGACCACGTCCCACCTACTTCCCCCGCCCGGACGAGGTCATGTTCGTGGGAACGTCCCTCGACCGGTACTGCGACAAGAAAGCCGTGCCCCACACGGTACGACAGCTCGCCGCCCCACTCCAGGAGCTGGTTCGGCAGCACTTTCCACACCTCGTTCGCGTTCCCGGGCGGGGAGTCCGCGGTGAAACCCGGGAATGACACGGTTGTGATTTGGACCTACCATGGACGCATGTCCGAAACCGCCGTTGCACTGCCCACCGGCCTCAGCGAGTCGCAGGCCGCCCTGCTCGACTTCGAGAAGCTCTGGTGGTCCCTGCCCGGCTCCAAGGAGGCCGAGATCCGGGAGCGGTTCGGCATCTCCACCACGCGTTACTACCAGTTGCTCAACGCGCTGATCGACACCGAGGCGGCGCTGGCCCACGACCCGCTGCTGGTCAAGCGGCTGCGCCGGTTGCGCACCGCGCGCCAGAAGGAGCGCACCGCCCGTCGGCTGGGCGTGAACCTCCGGGTGTAGTCACCGGCTCAGCCAGCTGCGGATCGCCCTCAGCCCGGCGTTGTCGGCCGGGTGCTCGAGATAGCCGCCGCGCGCCAGGCCGGCGTTGCGCTCGAAGCCATTGCGGGAGGCCGGATCGCCGGTGCGCAGCCACGACCAGGCCGCGCAGAGCAGGTAGGCGGGCAGGAAGGGCAGGCCGAGCATCCAGGCGTACTGCCAGGCATGGGCGTTCTCGTGGTCGAGGGTGCCGGGTTGACGGGCCTCGAGCTCGGCCATCGTCTCGCGGGTGAGGACGACCCCGCCGACGGTGAAGGCGCCGGCCCGGGGAAAGTCGTAGCGGTAGTGCTCGGCGAGGATCAGCGCCCGTGGCCCCCAGCGCAGCCGACCCCGTCCTATCGCCGCCACCAGCAGCCCGAGCGGGGTGGAGAGGTTGACCAGGTTCCAGCCGAACCGCAGCCACTGTCCGGCGGTGGGTGGCGCGGGGCGGTCGTTCGGCACTGCACCATTGTGGCCGCTCGGCGGCCCACGGCCACACCCCGGCATCGGTTGCTCGTCCTCGCGCCGGGCCCTGGATCACCAGCCTCCGCCGCCTCCACCACCCATGCCGCCGCCGGACGACCCACCGCCCGACGAGCCGCTGGACGAGCTGGAGCTGGACGACCAGGACGACGACGAGCTGCCTGAGCTCCAGCTGCCGCCGCCGTGGTCGTCGTCGCGGGAGGCGCGTTGCTCGTCCCAGGAGCGGGCGATCGATTCGCGCGTGCTGGCGATCCAGCCCTCGCCCCACGCCGGCCGGGAGTTCCACCAGGTGGTGCCGGGATCCTCGCGCCGGTCGTACAGCTCGGGCATCGGGCGTTCGCTCACCTGGCTGATCCACGAGGCCGCGCCGATCGCAGCGGGCGCGGACCCGTCGCCGACCGGGACGTCCTCCCGGTGGTAGAGCGAGCCGAGCAGCTGCTGCCAGGTCAGGTCGACGCCGAAGATGATCGCGTAGGGCAGCAGCGGCTCGTAGAGCTTCACCAGGGTCTCGTTGTCCTCCCGGCTGGTGATCCGGGGCGCGTCCACCGCGTTCTGCAGCCAGCTGATCCGTCCGGCCTCAGCCATGGTGACGAACCGGTGCAGGCCGGTGAGATGGTCGCGGGTCTGGCGGCCGAACCGGGTCAGCCGGCCGACCGTCGGGTAGTAGTGGACGGCCGCGACCAGCAGCAGGACGGCGAGCAGGCCGAGGCCGAGGAACGGCCAGGCCAGGCCCGGGATGCCGGCCAGCAGCTGGATCCAGCCCCAGGTGACCAGCACGATCATCCCCACCGGCAGCATGACACCCGGCGCCAGCACGTCGCCGCGGAGGCCGAGCATGTCGAGCAGATCCCGCCGCCGCGCGGAGGCGTCGGTCATGTCGGAGCGCCGTACCCGGTCCAGCGAGACCAGGTTGCCGTCGCCGAACAGGTCGGTGCAGATGGTGCGCAGGGTGCCGCCGCCGATCTCCTTCGGGTTGTGGATCCGGACGCTCAGCCCCGAGCGCAGGGACTCGGCGGTCCCCCTGCGGAGCCGGCCGCGATCCTGGGCCGCGGTCGCCTCCGGCTCGCCTTCGGCGACCACGGTCCCCAGATCGTTCACCACCAGGGCGGCCAGCTGCGCGGCGGCACCGGTCTCCGGACGGCCGAGGAAGTCGGCGGCCGCGATCGGCGGGATGCCCGCCGGCGGCTTGAACTGGGTGGGGACGTCGTCCCGGGCGCGCAGGTTGCGGCGCAGCGCCCGCATGCCGAGCGCGAAGGCCAGGCAGAGCAGGCCGAGGACCGGCATCGCCAGCATGCCCAGCCAGCCGTAGCCGGCCGGTGCGGGCCGCGGCACCGCGGACCCGACGGTGCCGGGCTGGAAGCCGATCGCGATGGTCATCGTCTCCCGCGGCGCGAGATCGGTGACCGCGGCGTGGAAGGTGGTGCCGCGCTGCTCGATCGTGCACCGGTCGGTGGAGCCCGCCGTCCCCTGGTAGCAGGCCTGCTCGCCGAGCAGGCGGTCGGCGAGCCGCGAGACGTCCACCGTCGCGCTGACCCGGCCGAACGGCTGCAGCCAGCCGGTGCCGTTGACGTCGAGGTAGAGCTCCTGCCGGTCGCCGGCGTCCACCATGGCGTTGCCGATGACGTAGCTGATCAGGTAGGTCACCTCGCCGTCCACGTACGTCGACGGGTCCCCGATCCGCAGGATGACGTCCTGGTCGTCGGCCCTCCGGACCTGGAACGGCATCGCCCGGCCGTCGGGATCGGTGACCTTGAAGTCCTGCAGTTCGATCGACGTGCTGCCGTACCGGGCGTCCAGCCGTCGCTCGATGCCGCGGTTGGTGCGGTAGTTGGGGAAGTAGGCGGTGATCCGCTCCTGGACCCGGAGCTGGAGTTGCTGGCCCGCCGGAACGGCGGTGTAGCTGGCGTCGAAGGACTCGATCCGGAACTGGTTGACCTTGGCGGCGGGGCCGCTCGACTGGGTGAACAAGGTCGCGATCATGGGCACGAGCATGGCCAGCAGCCACACCAGGGGGTACGCGATCCAGCGCTTCGTCGTCCTCAGCACGCACCCAGCCTAAGTTGCCCCCGGGTCGACCCGCCTCACGCGCCGTCCGCCGGCTCATCGCGTCCCCGCCGCCCGAGTGTTCCGCGGGCGAGTGCGTGGGCCCAGTTGTTTGCACTCGATGGGGGAGAGTGCTAAACATGGGTTAGCACTCTCAGGTTGAGAGTGCCACCAGTCTGACTCGATGAGATCGTCCAGATCGTCCGTCGCGGGCATCGAGCACAGTTGACCACCACGCGGGGCCCCGGCCCCCCGAGACGACAAGGATTGCCTCAAACATGGCAAAACTGATCGAATTCAACGTCGAGGCACGACGCGGCCTGGAGCGGGGCATGAACACCCTCGCCGATGCCGTGCGGGTCACGCTGGGCCCCAAGGGCCGCAATGTCGTGCTGGAGAAGAAGTGGGGCGCTCCCACCATCACCAACGACGGCGTGTCCATCGCCAAGGAGATCGAACTCGAGGACCCCTACGAGAAGATCGGCGCCGAGCTGGTCAAGGAGGTCGCCAAGAAGACCGATGACGTCGCGGGCGACGGCACCACCACCGCCACCGTGATCGCCCAGGCGATGGTGCGCGAGGGGCTGCGCAACGTGACCGCGGGCGCCAACCCGATGAGCCTGAAGAAGGGCATCGAGAAGGCCGTCGCCGCGATCGTCGAGCAGCTGGGCAGCCAGGCCATCGACGTCGAGACCAAGGAGCAGATCGCGGCCACCGCGTCCATCTCCGCGGCCGACACCACCGTCGGCGAGATCATCGCCGAGGCGATGGACAAGGTCGGCAAGGAAGGCGTCATCACCGTCGACGAGTCCAACACCTTCGGGCTGGAGCTGGAGCTCACCGAGGGCATGCGGTTCGACAAGGGCTTCATCTCCGCCTACTTCGTCACCGATCCGGAGCGGATGGAGACGGTGCTGGACGATCCGTACATCCTGATCGTCAACTCCAAGGTCTCCTCGCTGAAGGACCTGCTGCCGGTGCTCGAGCGCGTCATCCAGGCGGGCAAGCCGCTGCTGGTGATCGCCGAGGACACCGACGGCGAGGCGCTGGCCGGCCTGATCGTCAACAAGCTGAAGGGCACCTTCAAGTCGGTGGCCGTCAAGGCCCCGGGCTTCGGCGATCGCCGCAAGGCCATGCTGACCGACATCGCCATCCTGACCGGCGGCCAGGTGATCTCCGAGGAGGTCGGCCTGAAGCTCGACCAGGTGACCCTGGACCTGCTGGGCCAGGCCCGTCAGGTGATCGTCACCAAGGACGAGACCACCATCATCGACGGTGCCGGCGACGCCGAGCAGATCGCCGGCCGGATCACCCAGATCCGTCGCGAGATCGAGAACTCCGATTCCGACTACGACCGCGAGAAGCTGCAGGAGCGGCTGGCCAAGCTGGCCGGCGGCGTCGCGGTGATCAAGGTCGGCGCGGCCACCGAGGTCGAGCTGAAGGAGCGCAAGCACCGGGTCGAGGACGCCGTCCGCAACGCCAAGGCAGCGGTCGAGGAGGGCATCGTCGCCGGTGGCGGCGTGGCCCTGCTGCAGGCTGCCGCGAAGGCGTCGGTCGACGGGCTGACCGGTGATGAGCTGACCGGCGCGAAGATCGTCTTCACCGCCTGCTCGGCTCCGCTGAAGCAGATCGCGATCAACGCCGGCCTCGAGGGTGGCGTGGTGGCCGAGAAGGTCTCCCACCTGCCCGAGGGCGAGGGCCTGAACGCGGCCACCGGCGAGTACGTGAACATGGTGCAGGCCGGGATCATCGATCCCGCCAAGGTCACCCGTTCCGCGCTGCAGAACGCGGCCTCGATCGCCGCGCTCTTCCTCACCACCGAGGCGGTCATCGCCGACAAGCCGGAGAAGGCTCCGGCCATGCCGGCCGGCGACGGCGGCATGGGCGGCATGGACTTCTGATCCTCGTACCGCTCGCGCGGTACTGATCAAGACGTCTGCGTCTGATCCACGCTCAACTCACGAGGGCGGTCCCGTTCTGGGGCCGCCCTCGTGGCATGTCCACGACACCACTGCGTCCGTCCTGTCTGTCCCCAACTTCATCGAGGGCCCCTGTTATCGCCGAGGGCCTGTGCCTGGGAGGGAGCCCTCGGTGTTAGGGGAGGCCCTCGATGGGGGAGGGCGGGGAGTTGCAGGCAGCCGGCGCCACCGGCTCCAACTCGGCGTATGGTGAATGGTGACGACGGTGTCGTCGGGCGCCGTCGGACTGAAGAGTCAAGGAGGGCGCCCATGTTGGGCCAGCAGGTCGAGCACATGTGCAACGGCAGGGGCTTCATCGCCGCACTCGACCAGAGTGGCGGAAGCACCCCGAAGGCGTTGCAGCGCTACGGAATCACCGAGGATTCCTATGCCACCGACGCTGAGATGTTCGAACTGGTGCACGCCATGCGGGAGCGCATCGTCACCAGTCCGTCGTTCACCGGGCAGCACATCCTGGGGGCGATCCTGTTCGAGCAGACCATGGAGCGGGAGTTCGCCGGACGTCCGGCGGCCGACTACCTGTGGGAGGAGAAGCACGTCATCCCCTTCCTCAAGGTGGACAAGGGCCTGGCGGACGAAGCCGACGGGGTGCGGCTGATGAAGCCGATCCCGGAGCTGGACGGTCTGCTGGAGCGGGCCGGCGCCCACCACATCTTCGGCACCAAGATGCGTTCGGTGATCTCCTCGGCCAACCGCGCGGGAATCGCGGCCATCGTCGATCAGCAGTTCGGGATCGGACGCCGGATCTCGGCCGCGGGCCTGGTTCCGATCCTCGAGCCGGAGATCGACATCAAGGCTGCCGACAAGGGCGAATGCGAGCGGCTGCTGCTGGAGGAGATCGTGCTCCGGCTGGCCGGTGAGCCGTTCGACACCCAGGTGATGTTCAAGCTGACCATCCCTGACATCGACGACTTCTACGCCCCGCTGATCGATCATCCGGCGGTGCTGCGGGTGGTGGCCCTCTCCGGCGGCTACAGCCGGGACGAGGCCAACCAGCGGCTGGCCCGCAACCCGCGGCTGATCGCCAGCTTCTCCCGTGCGCTCACCGAGGGCCTGCGGGTCGACCAGACCCCGGAGGAGTTCGACCGGGTGCTGGCCGACTCGATCGAGTCCATCTACGCGGCATCGACCACCTGAACGCCGGGCCGGATGGTCCGCGAGGCCGGCCGCCTGCGTCGATCCGGCTCGTCAGGGCGCCGCGCGGCTGGCGGCCGTCAAGAGGGTGCCGGTTGTGCGCTTCCGTCCCAGCCCCGGCGACGGGCCACCGCGTCCGCAGCGGCGGACGGGAACTCCGGCCAGCCCGGTTCCAGCAGCTCGCGGGCGAGGTCGAACAGCGCGCGGGCGGCCGGCTCCCCCGGGGACGCCAGCGCGGCGACCAGCCGGGCGCCCAGCGCGGGCCGGGCCGCCTCGAACCGGCGCAGCGGATCGAACGGGTTCACGTCGGTGGCGGTCTCCGCCGGCACCCTGGCGCGCA
>JAEXCA010000132.1 GCA_023393755.1 Actinomycetes bacterium
CCGACACCCCCACCCCCGACCCCACCCCGCCGGAGTCGCCGAGCCCCGTCCCGACCGAGTCGCCGACCCCGGAGCCGGAGCCGACCCCGGAACCGACGCCGACGAGCGAGACCTCCGAGCCACCGGACCTGCCCGTCCCACGGACATGGGACGAGGCCGAGCAGTGGCTGCTCGACAACCCGCTGTACCGCGAGTCGGTGAAGGTCCCGACCAACTGCGCCGTGGCCCGGATCGACATCACCACCGCCGGCGTGCCCGAGCTGGAAGCCCACATCGAGGAACTGCTGGACTGCGCGATGAAGGTGTGGGCCGGGCCGCTGGAGCGCGCCGGTTGGCTGCTGCCGCGCCCCTCGGTCACGGTGTACTCCGAGGCGGTCACCACCGCCTGCGGCACCCTGCCCACCCACAACGCCTACTACTGCTCGGGAGACCAGCGGCTGTACTACGCCACCGACCTGCCGGAGGTGTACGCCTACTACGCGCCGGGGGTGCTCAACAACGCCTTCATCATCGACACGGTGATGGCCCACGAGTTCGGCCACGCGATTCAGGGACGCACCGGCATCTGGATCGCCTATGCCGCCTTCCGGCAGCGGGCGAAGGACGAAGCCGAGTGGCTGGAGTACTCCCGGCGCTCCGAGGTGCAGGCCGACTGTCTCTCCGGGATGTTCCTCAACGCGGTCGCCAAGGCGACGAAGCTGACCAAGACGGAGCGCAAGGGCATTCCGCAGATCATCGCCGCGCTCGGGGACGACACCCTCGGCGAGCCGGGCAAGCCCGGCGACCACGGCCTGGGCGCCACCCGCAGCCATTGGGCGGAGACCGGGCTGAAGAGCAAGAAGGCCAGCGCCTGCAACACCTGGACGGCGCCCGCCAAGCAGGTGCGCTGACCCCAGGGAATTACCCCCTCGCTCCACCGGGCACACCCTGTCCGGGATGCCCCGGCCACCGTTACCCTTGTCCGCGTGACTCAGCAACCGTGGGGACGACAGCAGCCACCGCAGCGCCCGCCGGCCGGCCAGCCGGCCTGGGGCCAACCGCAGCAGGTCTGGGGCCAGGCTCCCCAGGCCTGGGGCCAGCCGGTCGCACAGCGTCCGGCGCAGGCCTACCCACCGGTGGCGCAGCCGCCCTACCCGCCGCGGCCGCAACCCGGCTACCCGCAGCCCCAGGGCGTTCCCGGGTACCGGGGGGCTCCCGCCTACCAGGGCCAGCCGGGCGGGTACCCGCCGCCCCGGCCCTCCGGCAGCCCGGCCAAGCTGCTGCTGCTCGGGCTGGTCGCCGTGATCGCCGTCGGCTTCTTCGCGTTCAGCCTGATGAGCTTCCTGAACAGCGACGATCAGGTCACCCCGCAGCCCCTGCCGACCCCCGAGATCGGCGAGACCTCGGCGCCGCCGACCGGGGTGCCCGAGCCGGACATGAACCCGTCGAACTGGCCCGCCCCGAAGGACGGTCAGGAAGCCGAGCAGTGGCTGGTGAACAACGCGCTCTACCAGCAGTCGGTGCAGGTTCCGGTCAACTGCACCCTGGGACGGGTGGACGTGGAGACGATCAGCGCGCAGGAGATGGAAACGCACCTCAACACCCTCACCGGCTGCCTGATGATGGTGTGGCGGGAGCCCCTGGAGCGGGCCGGGTTCGAGATGCCGCGTCCGCCGGTCACGGTGTACTCCGCGCCGATCACCACCGCCTGCGGGGAGGCCGAGACCTACAACGCCTTCTACTGCACCCTGGACCAGCGGGTCTACTACGCCATGGACATCCACGAACTCTTCCGCCGCAACGACCCGCACGTGATCGACAACGCCTTCCTGCCCGACAACGTGATCGGCCACGAGTTCGGGCACGCGATCCAGGCCCGCACCGGCATCTGGGCTTCCTTCGCCGGCTTCCGTGCCGGCGCCTCGGAGGAGGGCGCCCTGGAACTCGGCCGACGCAACGAGACCCAGGCCGACTGTTTCGCCGGCGTGTTCCTCAACGCGGTCGCCCAGGCCTCCAGGATGACAGCGGACGAACGCGTCGGCCTGGGTGAGATCAGCTACGCGATCGGTGACGACCGGCTCTCCGGGAATCCCAGCGCGGTCGGCGACCACGGCCACGGGGTGAACCGGCAGTACTGGTTCGAGACCGGCCTCGCCAGCCCTCAGGTGGGGGTCTGCAACACCTGGACGGCGCCCAGCGACCGGGTGCGGTAGCCACCCGCGAACCGGGGCCCCGGGTACGTCCCCAGAATTACCCCCGGCGGACAACGGGTGAATGCACCGCCGTCTCGCTAGCCTGGCGCCGTGACTCAGCAGCCATGGGGACAGCAGCCGGTTCAGCGGCCCGGTGGACAGCCGGCGTGGGGGGCTCCGCAACAGCCACAGCCCTGGGGACAGGCGCAGGCTGGCTGGGGCCAGCCGGTCGTCCAGCAACGCCCACCGCAGGGCTATCAGCAGCCGTACCCACCCCAGGTGCCCTACCAGGGCCCGCCGGTCGGCTATCCGTCCCAGCCACCGCAGCGGGGCGGCAACCCGCTCCGGCTCCTGCTGCTCGGCGTCGTCGCCGTCCTCGCGGTCGGCTTCTTCGCGTTCAGCCTGATGAACTACCTCAGCACCGACGAACAGGCCGGTCCCGGACCCGGACCCGGACCCGGACCCGAGCCGACCAGCCAGGGGCCGACGCCGGAGCCCACTCCCGAACCGACCCCGGTGGAGATCCCCGATCCCGACCTGAACCCGCCCGACACGCCGGTGCCGACCACCTGGGAGGAGGTCGACAAGTGGTTGGTGGACAACGCGCTCTACGCCGAGACGCTGCAGGTGCCGACGAACTGCCCGGCCGACCGGCTGGACGCGACCACCGCCAGCAAGGAACAGCTCCAGGCGCACGTGACCGACCTCACCGCCTGCCTCACCATGGTGTGGCTGGAGCCGATGGAGCGGGCCGGCTTCCAGATGCCACGGCCGCCGGCGATCGTGTTCGACCAGCCGATCACCACGGCCTGCGGCGACGCCGGCAGCGGTGACATCTTCTACTGCGGCGGCGACCAGCGGATCTACTACGCCACCGACGCCCCCGGCATCTTCCCGGCCAGCGTCGCCTCCGCCGTCCGCAACCCGTTCTTCATGGCCAGCGTGATCGCCCACGAGTACGGTCATGCCGTGCAGGCACGGACCGGCATCCTGATCTCGCAGCAGGCGATCCGCTCTCAGTCGGAGAAGGAGACCGACCTGGAGTTGTCCCGCCGCAAGGAGATGCAGGCCGACTGCTTCGCCGGCGCGTTCCTGCACGCGGTCGCGCAGGCCACCCAGCTCACCGACGCCGAACACGCGGCGCTGTCCGAGGTCACCTACGCGGTCGGTGACGACATCATCAGCGAGTCTCCGGGCTATGTCGGCGACCACGGCACCGGCGCCGCCCGGCAGAGCTGGTTCGAGGCCGGGAACGGCTCAGCTCAGGTCAGCACCTGCAACACCTGGACGGCGCCCGCCGACCAGGTGCGCTGAACCCGAGCCGGAGCGGGCCGGCCGCCGAGCCCGGCTGGTCGGCTAACCGTCGGAGGCGACCGCTTCGATCAGGGCGGTGGCGATCGCCGCCACGCCCTCGCCCCGGCCGGTGAGGCCCAGACCGTCGGTGGTCGTGCCGGACAGGCTGACCGGAGCGCCCACGGCCGCCGACAGCACCCGCTCGGCCTCGGCCCGTCGCGGGGCCAGCCTGGGCCGGTTGCCGATCACCTGGACGCTGACGTTCACCACCCGGTAGCCGGCCTGCGCCAGCAGCCGGACGGTCTCGGTCAGGAACGACACCCCGGACGCGCCCGCCCGGGCGGGGTCGTCGGTGCCGAACCGGCTGCCGATGTCTCCCAGGCCGGCCGCCGACAGCAGGGCGTCCACCGCGGCGTGGCAGGCCACATCGCCGTCGGAGTGGCCGGCCAGCCCGGCCGGTTCGTCCGGGAAGTGCAGGCCCGCCAGGTGCAGCGGAACGCCGTCCGCCAGCACGTGGACGTCCGACCCGATCCCCACCCGCAGTGTCATGACCGGCCGCGCTTGCCCGGCCAGTGCCGCCAGAACCGCCGTCCGGAATGGTGGCCGAACGCCGCCCGGGCCCGCCACATCGCCCGGGCGATGGTCAGATCCTGCGGTTCGGTGATCTTCAGCGCCAGCGGCGACCCCGGCACCAGCGCGACCCGATGGCCGTAGCGCTCACAGCAGGAGGCGTCGTCGGTGACCGACACCCCGTCCTGCCGGGCGCGGGCGTGACAGTCCAGCAGGGTCTCCAGCCGGAAGCCCTGCGGGGTCTGCACCGCCCGCAGGGTGGAACGGTCGATCACCCGCGAGGAGCCCTCCTCCTCGTCGTCGACCACCCGCATGGTGTCGACCACCTTGACCACCGGGACGACCGCCGTCGCACCCGCCTCGACGGCGGCGATCACCGCTTCGGTGACGTGCGCCGGCACCATCGGACGGACGGCGTCGTGCACCAGCACGATGCTGGCCCGCGCCATCTCCGGGTCGCTGTGCAGGACCTCGAGCCCGCGGGCCACCGACTCCTGCCTGGTCTCCCCGCCGGTGGTGGTCACGACCGGGATCGGCAGGCCCTCCAGCGCGGCCCGGAACAGGTGGCCGGTCTTGCCGTTGATCACCACGACCGCGTGGGTGCAGCCACCCGCGGCGAGCGCTTCGACCGACATCGCGACCACCGCGCGGCCGACGATCCGTAGCGTCGGCTTCGGCTTGGTACCGCCATAGCGCCTGCCCAGTCCGGCAGCGACGATGATGGCGACAACGGGCTCTGGCACGGCCCCAACTATGCCACGGTCCCGGTAGCGGCGGAGCGGATCGCGCGAGGCTGCTACCGGTGCCTTCCCACCACCGCGCCATCGGTTCGGCTGAGCAGTTCGGTGGCCAGGATCTCGGCGGCGAGCTGGCTGTCCACCACCAGGGTCTTGACCACGCCGGACCGCAGCGCCGCCCGGACGCCGCGGGTCTTGTAGACGCCGGCGGCGATGGCCACCACGGAGGGGATCCGTTCCAGCTGGTCGAGCGTGATGCCGATCACCCGGGTCGCCGTCGGCGGGCCGAGCGGTCGTCCCAGGTCGTCGACGAACCTGCCGCACAGGTCGCCCGCCGGGGCCGCGGCCTCGACCCGGCGTCGTTCCGCCGTGGTCAGCTTCATCGCGGACAGCACCCGGCTGGTGCTGCGATCGTCCACCGTGCCGATGCCGACGAACGCGGTGTCCACCCGGCCGGCCCGCTGCAGCGCGTGGGCGATCACCGACTCCTGCAGCAGTGCCGCGCAGGTGGCCGAGGACTCCACCACGGCGGGCGCCTCCAACCGGTAGGCGCGCCCCCCGCACTTGGCCGCCAGGGCCTGCAGCGAACTGCTGCCATCCGGCCCGGTGTCGAGCGCGGCCATCCCCCCGACCAGCGGGAACAGTTCCAGGTCGCGACGCCCGGGCGGCAGGTCCACCATCTCCACGAACCGGCCGACGGCCGTTCCCCAGCTCAACCCGACCCGGCGCAGGTCGTCCACCCGTTCGGCGAACAGCCGGGCCGCCAGGATCGCGGTGGCGTCGATCGGCAGCACCCCGTCCGGGACGGTCGCCACCCAGGCCTGTGCCAGCCCGAACCGCGCCACCAGCGCGGTCTCCAGGTCAGGCTCCCGCCGCACCACCTGACGAGGGTCGTGGACGGTGATGTGGACGATGCCCTGCTCGCGGGCCGCGGCCAGCACCCGCGAGACGGAGGATCCCGACAGGCCCAACAGGCCGGCCACCTCCTGCTGCGAACGGCCTTCCTCGTAGTACAGCCGGGCCGCCCGCACCAGCAGATCGAGCGAGCGTGGCGATGGCACTCCTACTCCCCCCGTTCCGGCCGGGCAGGCACGCGCCCTCAGCCCTCCAGCCAGTCTGCCACGGCTGCTGCGAAGCTCTCTCCTCCCGGGTGGTCGAGCAGGCGCTGCACCCCGTCCGCGTCGGCCAGCCGGGCCAGCACCTGCTGCAACGCACCGACCTGTTCGGCAGGTTCGGTGACGAACAGCATCACCACGAAGCGGACCGGTACCACGACCCCGGCGGTGGCCATCTGGCCGAACTCGACCGGCTCGGCCAGGGTCGCCACCCCCAGGCCCGAGTGGACCACGTGGACCGGATCGGTGTGGGGAATGGCTGACGGGATGGGCGTGGGCAGCCCGGTGGGATAGTTGCGCTCCCGCTCGACCACCGCCGCGACCAGCGACGGATGTCCGTGCCCGGCGGCGACCGCGGCACCGGCGAGCAGGGTGAGCACCTCCTCGGCGGAGTCCGCCTCCAGCTGCGGCAGCGCGCAGCCGGGCAGCAGTGCCAGCATCCCGTCAGCCATCGATAGCTCCTCGATCGCCCTGGTCAGCCGGTCAGGCCTCCGCGCTCGCGTCGGCCGGGGCAACCCGCTTGTCCCGCCGGTCGAGCACGATCTTGGTGGTCACCACGAAGGCCGCGCAGATCACGGCCATCACGATCACGCCCACCACGCCGCCGTTGCCGGCAGCCATGAACAGGCCGGTCATCGGGTTGGCGCCGTCGACCAGCGACGAGATCGTGGTCTGGCCCTCACCCAGCTGGAACCCGGAGTCGACCGCGATCCGGGTGAACGCCGGAGCGATCCAGGTGGCGATGAACAGGCCGAGGCCGACCAGCACCGAACCGCCGATCACCGACCGGACGATGTTGCCGCGGAAGATGGCGACCATCACGGCCACGATGAACGGCAGCGTGGCCAGGTCGACCAGCGGCAGCACCTGGTTGCCGGCCGGGGCCAGGACCACGGCGAGCAGCAGGGTGATCGGCACCATCAGCAGCGAGGTCGCGATCACCGACGGCTGGCCGATGGCCACCGCGGAGTCGAGGCCGATGTAGAACTTGCGGCCGGGGAACTTCTTCTGCACGAAGGTGCGGGCGGCCTCGGAGATCGGCATCAGGCCCTCCATCAGGATCGCCACCATCCGCGGCAGCAGGAACATCGCGCCGGCCAGCGAGACGGCCAGGACGAGGATCTTGGCGATGTCGGCCGCCGGATCCTTGAACGGGAAGGCGAGGACGCCGATCAGCAGGCCCAGGATCAGGCCCATCACCAGGGTCTCGCCGAAGATGCCGAACCGCTTCTGGATGCCCTCCGGGGTCGCGTCCCACTTCTTCAGGCCGGGAATCCGGTCGAACAGCCAGTTCAGCGGGAAGGCCAGCAGGCCGTACGGGGCGGAGGTGCCGTGCGGGAAGGAGATGTCCGGCAGCTTGAAGTACTTCTGCACCACCGGTGCGGTGATGTCGCCCATCGCCAGGATGACCGCCAGGTGGATCGCCGCGGACAACATGCCCAGCCAGTAGTTGTCGGTGAGCGCGTAGACCAGCGCGCCGATCAGGGCGGAGTGCCAGTAGTTCCACAGGTCGATGTCGAGGGTGCGGGTCAGGCCGGTGAGCAGCAGGACCACGTTCACCACCAGGCCGAGCGGGATGATGATCGCGCCGATGGTGGAGCCGAACGCGATCGCCGCCGACGAGGGCCAGCCCACGTCCACGATGGAGAGCTGGACGCCGAAGTTGGTCGCCATCGCCTGGGCGGCCGGGCCCACCTGGCCGCCCAGCAGGCCGATCACCAGGTTGATCCCGATGAAGCCGATGCCGATGGTCAGACCGGCGCGGAAGGCCTTGCCGAACTTCAGGCCGAGGGCCAGCCCGAAGATGGTGATCAGGATCGGCAGCACCACGCTGGGGCCGAGATCATTCAGATACTGCGAAATTGCAGCGAGTACGTCTTGCATACTGCTCTCCTTCGAGCGGTCGGTAGCCTCCGACGAGGCGGAACGGGAACTACGGGGCGGGGGTGGGTCGAGCAGGCCGGCCGGAACCGGGTGCTAGGTCAGATGAGCGTCGATCTCTTCGTACACGGACTCCTCTCCGAACCCTGTGATCAGGGCCAGTGCCCGCACCACCGGCACCGTGACCGACTCCGGAATCTCCGTTGTCGCCACGATCAGGTCGGCATTGACGTCGCCCCGGACCAGATCCATCACCTTGCCCTGCTCGACGCTGGCCGGAATCCCGGCAGCGGCGAGGTGGTCCCGCACCTTGATGGCCACCACGGTCGAGGTGGCGACCCCCGTACCGCAGACGATCAGCACGCGCTTCATCTCTCTGTTTCTCCTGTCCTTGGTCACCGCTAGGCCAATAGCAGGAACGGATCCTGCAGGAACTCCTGCATTGTCTGCAGAGCTCGGGCGGCGTCCGCGCCGTCCGCCGTTCGATGGTCGATAGTCAAGCCAACCTCACAGCAGACCTGCGGCACCACGCCGCCGTCCTCGGCGAAGATGGGCCGAATTGCCACCGCTCCTAGGGAAAACGCTGTCGCCTGCGGCGGCGTCAGCAGCGCGTTGAACCGGTCGACGCCCATCCCGCCCAGGTTCGACACCGTGCCGGTGCCACCGGTCAGCTGGTCGGCCGACACCTGGCCCGCCTTCGCGGCGGCGATCAGCGAGCGCAACTGCTCGTCCAGCTGGCGCAGGGTGATCAGATCCGGATCGGCCAGCACCGGCGCGATCAGCCCCGATGGGGTGTCGATCGCGATCGAGACCCCCACCTGCTGGTTGGGACGGACGCCCTCGCCGGTCCAGAACCCGTTCAGCTGCGGGTACTGCCGCAGCACCATCGCGTACGCCCGGACCAGGATCGACGTCCAGCTCACGCCCCGCAGCGCGGCCTTCCGCGCCCTGGCCAGCGAACTCAGGTCGAGCACCCGGTAGGCGGTGAACTGCGGGATCACCGCGGTCGCCTCCATCACCTTGGCGGTGACGATCCGGATCCGGCGGCTCTTCGCGTCGCCGAGCAGCGCCCCCGGCTCCCCGGCGGGTGCCACCGGAGCCGTCGGGACGAAGGCCGGGGCGGCGGGCGTCGCGGGCGCGGCCGACGCTGCGGTCCGGCCCGCGGCGAACTCGCGGACGTCCCGGGCCCGGAT
>JAEXCA010000138.1 GCA_023393755.1 Actinomycetes bacterium
CCTACGACCTGGCCCTCGACCCCCGCGACCGGGAGGCCCGGCTGCGCGGCGCATTCGTCTCCCCGCCGGCGGTGGTGCTGCGGACGTCCGAACCCGGCGAGGTGCCCGCCGTGGTCGCCGCCGCCGAGGCCGAGGCGGCGCGGGGACGCTGGGTGGTCGGCGGGCTGGCCTACGAGGCCGGCAGCGCCTGGGACGCCAGCCAGCGCACCCTGCCCGGTCGCGAACTGGCCCGGTTCGAGGTGTTCGACGGGGACCCGCAGGACTGGCCGGCGGCCGAACCGCCGCCCGACCCGGCGTGGTTCCCGGCCGGCGGCTTCGGACGGCTGACCCCCGCCGCGGCGATCCGCGCGGCGCAGCGGCACATCGCCGCCGGCGACTGCTACCAGGTGAACCTGACCAGCCGGTTCCGGACGATCGTGGACGAGCGGTTCGACCTGTACGCCTGGTTCCGCGCGCTCGCCGCCCGGCAGCCCGGCGGGTACGCGGTCTTCCTGCACGGTGGCGGGGTGGCCAGCGTCTCCCCCGAACTGTTCTTCCACGCCCACCCGGACGGCCGGCTGGTCACCCAGCCGATGAAGGGCACCGCCGCCACCACCACCCCACCGCAGTGGCTGCGGGAGAGCCCGAAGGAGCGGGCCGAGAACCTGATGATCGTCGACCTGCTCCGCAACGACCTCGGCCGGGTGTGCCGGCCGGGTACCGTCCGGGCCGAGGCGCTGTTCGAGTTGCTGAGGCTGCCCACCGTCTGGCAACTGGTCTCCACCGTGAGCGGGAGCCGCGAACCCGGCACCGGGCTGAGCGAGGTCTTCGGCGCGCTGTTCCCGTGCGGTTCGGTGACGGGCGCGCCGAAGATCCGCGCGATGCAGTTGATCGCCGAACTGGAGGGTTCGCCGCGGGGCTGGTACTGCGGCGCGCTGGGGGTGCTCCGTCCCGGCGGCGAGGCGATCTTCAACGTGCCGATCCGCACCGTCGAGCAGCAGGGCGACCGGCTCGACTACGGCGTCGGCTCGGGCATCGTGGCCGACTCCGACCCCCCGGCGGAACTGGCCGAGTGGCGGGCGAAGGCCCAGGTGCTGGGCGGGGAGCCGTTCGCGGCGCTGGAGACCCTGCTGCTGGCGGACGGGACCTACCCCCACCTGCAGGCGCACCTGCGCCGGCTCGCCCGCACCGACGCCGACCTCGGGCTGGGGATCGACTTCGACCAGGTGTCCACCGCCCTGGAGCGGGCCCGCGCCGAATCGTCGCCCGGGTCCACCGGGGACGGTTCCTGGTGGCCCCCTTCAGCCACGGGCCACCGCGCCGCTCCGACCTGGCGGGTCCGGCTCACCGCGCGGGCCGGCTCCGTCCAGGCGCGCGCCGCGCACGCGGGCGGGTTTCCGTCGCCGCTCCCGCTCGCGCTGGCCGACCGTCCGCTGGCGGTGGACGCCCTGCGTCCGGTGGTCGAGCACAAGACCACCTGGCGGTCGCACTACGACGAACTGCGGGCCGCCCGTCCGGCAGGTGCCTTCGATGTGGTCTGCCACACCCCGCTGGGAATGGTGACCGAGGCCACGCTGGGCAATCTGGCCTTCCACCTGGACGGACGCTGGGTCACCCCACCGTCCTCGGTGGGCCTGCTGCCCGGCGTGGAACGGGAGGCCCGGCTGGCGGACGGCACCCTCACCGAGGCCGAGATCCGGGTCACCGACCTGGCGCGGGCGACCGGGGTCGCCTTCCTCAACGCGGTCCGCGGCTGGCACCCGGCCGTGCTGCTGACCGGCGAGCCGGGCCGGTAGCCCGACGCCCCGGTTCCTAGTCGCGGCCCGCAGGGCACCGCTGCAGCCGGACGGGGGACCGCGGCCCGGCTACGCCACCGCGGCGGCCAGGAAGCGCTGGACGGAACTGAAGACGCCCAGGCCGTCGGTGCTGGCCCCGGCGAGCGGATCGACATTGTGCTCCGGGTGGGGCATCAGGCCGACCACGTTGCCGCGCTCGTTGGTGATGCCGGCGATGTCGTTCACCGAGCCGTTGGGGTTGCCGTCCAGATACCGGAAGATGACCCGGTTCTCGCCCTCCAGCCGGGCAACCGTCTCGGCGTCGGCCTGGTAGTTGCCCTCGCCGTTCTTCAGCGCGATCACGATCTCGTCGCCGTCGGTGAAGTCGCAGGTCCAGACCGTGTCGCAGGATTCGACCCGCAGCTTCTGGTCGCGGCAGACGAACGTCCGGCGGTCGTTGCGGATCAGCGCGCCGGGCAGCAGGTGCGCCTCGCAGAGCACCTGGAAGCCATTGCAGATGCCGAGCACCGGCATGCCGTCGTTGGCCTTGCGGATCACCTCGTCCATCACCGGGGAGAACCGGGCGATCGCACCGCAGCGCAGGTAGTCGCCGTAGGAGAAGCCCCCGGGCAGGATCACCGCGTCGACGTCCTGCAGCTCGTCGCTGCCGTGCCACAGCGCCACCGGCTCGGCGCCACTGAGCCGGACGGCGCGGACGGCGTCCACATCGTCCAGGGTGCCGGGGAAGGTCACCACCCCGATCCGAGCGGTCATCCCTCCACCCGGACGTCGAAGGCCTCGATCACCGTGTTGGCCAGCAGCGTCTCGGCGGCGTGCCGGATCTGCTCCAGCCGCTCGTCGGTGAGGTCTCCCTCCACCTCGATCTCGAACCGCTTGCCCTGCCGCACCGACAGGCCGGCGAAGCCGAGCCGCGCCAGCGCCCCGGTCACCGCCTTGCCCTGCGGGTCAAGGATCTCGGGCTTGGGCATCACGTCCACGACCACTCGCGCCATGGCGGCCATCCTAATGGCGTGGCGCCGCGCCGACATCGGCGGCCACCGCGCTGGACGCCGCGAACCGAGGGGTGCTGGGGTGGCTGCCTATGCTCGGGACATGACCAGGCGACTGCCGCGGGTGCTGGGCGGGCTGGTGATCACCGGCCTCCTGGCCGCGGTCGCCCCGACCGGATTCGCGCTGGCCGGCTCGGCCGGCAGGCTGAGCACCGTCGAGGAGGTGCCGGGACAGCAGGTCGCGATCGTCTTCGGCGCCGGACTGGACTCGCAGGGACGGCCGATGCCGTTCCTGCGGGCACGGCTCGACCGGGCCGTCGACCTGTACCGCGCCGGGAAGGTGCGGGTGGTGCTGGTCTCCGGGGACAACCGGAAGGCCGACTACAACGAACCGGACGCGATGCGCGACTACCTGATCGACCACGGGATCCCCGCCACCCAGGTGGTGGCCGACTACGCCGGCGTCGACACCTACGCCACCTGCGTCCGCGCGATCCGGGTCTTCGAGGTGGACCGGGCGATCCTGGTCACCCAGAGCTACCACCTGCCCCGGGCGGTGGCCACCTGCCGCGGGGTCGGGGTGGACGCCTGGGGAGTCGGCGACGACAGCGCGCAGGCCTACGCCGACAAGTGGGGCCCGTTCGCGGCCCGGGAATGGCCGGCGAACGTCAAGCTGGTCTGGGATCTGGTGAGCGGACGCCGGCCGATCCTCGGCCCGGTCGAGACCGGCGTCGCCGAAGCGCTCGGCTGAGCCTCCGGCGGGCGGCGTCACCACGGTGACGCGGTGAGCCGGGCGAAGGTGTCGCCCAGATCCAGCGGGTCGCCGAAGCCGATCGGCAGGGATCAGGGCAGCAGGATGGTTGCCCTGACCATGTTGTGATCGGAGGGAATGACGCCGGAGAACTTCCGGTTGCCCTCCAGATCCACGACCACCTTGTACTCCGGGACCTGCACCCGCGGGTCGGTCAGGATGTAGTCGATATGCGCCCCCAGGGCATAGCCCTTGCGCGAGGTCGGCTTGGTCTTGAAGTCGTTGAGCGTGTCGAAGTGCACATCGATCATCCGCGAGACGATGGACTTGGCGGCCGACTTCTGCTTCCTGGTGTTCGCCAGCGGATCGATCACCACCCCGGAGTCGGTCAGCACGTTGTAGACCGGATTGACCGCGGTCAGCTTGGTGGAGGAGAGGTCGCCGGTGAGCACCAGCGGGAGGCTCTCCGGGTTGTGGTCGGCGATCTCGTCGAGGATCATGCCGGCCTGCCGGTGGCGGAGCGCCCGCTTGGCCTTGCTCTGGCCCGGCTCGGTGTGTGCCGTGGCGAAGAAGAACCGCCGTCCGTCCACCCGGTCGGCGAAGATCGCCCAGGCCACGAACCGCGGCCCCGAGGTGGCCTTCTCGTTGTCCAGCTGCCTGGAACCCTGGTCGAGCAGGGTGAGCCGCTCGGTGTTGTAGATGATCCGGACGTCCGCGCTGGCGCCGTTGTCGACCTCATCGCAGCTCTTGTAGCTGGTGTCGCGGGCGCAGCCGTAGCGGTTGGTGTTGGTCAGCTGGTACGGCGCGCCGAGCCGGTCGGCGAGATCCTCGAACTGCGAGGTCCTGGTGCCCTTCAGGATACCGGGCGACGCCTCCTGGACACCGATCACGTCCACCTGCTCGGCCAGGATCTGGTCGAGCACCTTGGCCCGGCGGACCTCCCACCTCTTCTCCCGCTTGTTGACCCGCATGCTGCGCGAGCAGTTGGCGCAGCGGACGTTGAAGCTGGCCACCCGCAGCGGCGTGGCCGCCGACGGCTGCGCGGGCTCGGCGGCGGGCAGGACCTCGATGTCGCCGGTCGTGGGGGTGCCACCCTCGAGGGGCAGACCGGCGGCCGGGGTGAGCGCGGCACCGAACATCAGCCAGGTGACGAGCAGGGCGACGATGGCCAGAGAACGGCGGAGGATGGCGGGGGGGCGCAGCATCGAGGGTCCTTCGCTAAGTGTTGCTAAGCCGAATCTCAGCTTGAGTTCAGGAGCATACCGAACTGAGCAGGTACTTTGCGGCAATTCTGAGAATTGGCTGAACTTAGCGGTGAGGACGAGCGCGGCCGGCCGTTCGCCGTGCCGTCGCCGGGGGGCTAACCCGCCAGCGGGTGACCCACCAGGCGTTCGTACGCCTCCAGGTAGCGCCGCCGGGTGGCCTCGACGACGTGATCGGGCAGCGGTGGCGGCGGAGTGTCGGAGGCGCGGTCCCAGCCCGAGTCGTGGGCCAGCCAGTCCCGGACGAACTGCTTGTCGAAGCTCGGCAGCGAGCGACCGGGCTGCCAGCCGGCGGCGTCCCAGAACCGGGAGGAATCCGGGGTGAGCACCTCGTCGGCCAGGACGAGGGTCCCGTCGGTGCGCAGCCCGAACTCGAACTTGGTGTCGGCCAGGATGATCCCGCGCTCCCGGGCCAGCTGTTCGGCACGTCCGTAGAGGGCGAGGGTTGCGTCCTTCAGCCTGGTGGCGAGTTCCTCGCCGTGCCGGCTGACGATGGTGGCGAAGTCGACGTTCTCGTCGTGCTCGCCCAGCGGCGCCTTGATCGCCGGGGTGAAGATCGGCTCGGGCAGCCGCGAACCGTCCAGCAGGCCCTGCGGGAGTTCGATGCCGGTCACCGAGCCCGAGGTCCGGTACTCCTGCCAGCCGGAGCCGGTCAGGTAGCCGCGCGCCACGCATTCGACCGGCACCATCCGCAGCGGCTCGACCAGCACCGCCCGTCCGGCCACCTCGGGCGGGACGTCGGTGGAGAGCACGTGGTTGGGGATCAGGTCGGCCAACTGCTCGAACCACCACAGCGACAGCTGGGTGAGCACCCGTCCCTTGTCCGGGATGGGGGTGTCCAGCACGTGGTCGAAGGCCGAGATGGCGTCGGTGGCGACCAGCAGGATGCGCCCCGGCCCGGCGTCGTAGAGCCGGCGGACCTTCCCGGCATGGATCAGTGGCAGATCGAGCACGCCGTCAGACTACGGCCTGCGGTCGGCCGCGTCCCAACCTCGCTCCCCCGAGGCCGGAAGCGATCCCTGGCGCCCAACGCTCGATCCCTGAGGTCCGAGCGGAGCTCGGAGTCTCGAAGGGTCGAGCATCCACCCGCGCCTCCCATGACAAGGAAGTGCCGGCCTCCCTAGAGCACCGCCCCCGGAGTGTAGGCCGCGGCCTCCGGGTACCGGGCCGCCAGCCCGGCGACCCGCGCGGCGATCGCGTCCACCTGGTCGCGGGCCGAGCCGGTCAGCTCCAGCGGATCCCGGACGGCGGCCCGCACCTGCTCGAGGTCCAGGCCCAGCCGTGGGTCGGCGGCCAGCCGCTCGAACAGATCGTTCTCGGCAGCGCCGGCCCGCATCGCCAGGGCGACCGCCACCGCGTGTTCCTTGATCGCCTCGTGGGCGGCCTCGCGTCCGACGCCGTGCCGGACGGCGGCCATCAGCACCTTGGTGGTGGAGAGGAAGGGCAGGTAGCGCTGCAGTTCGGCCTCGATCACCGCCGGGAAGGCACCGAACTCGCCGAGCACGGTGAGGAAGGTCTCGAACAGCCCGTCCAGGGCGTAGCAGGCGTCCGGCAGCGCCACCCGGCGGACCACCGAGCAGAACACGTCCCCCTCGTTCCACTGCGCGCCGGCCAGTTCGGCGGCCATGGACGCGTACCCGCGCAGAATCACCGCGAAGCCGTTCACCCGCTCGCAGGAACGGGTGTTCATCTTGTGCGGCATGGCGGAGGAGCCCACCTGACCCTCGGCGAAGCCCTCGGTGACCAGTTCCTGGCCGGCCATCAGCCGGATGGTGTGCGCCAGGCTGGACGGCCCGGCGGCGACCTGGACGAAGGCCGACAGCACCTCGTGGTCGAGCGACCGCGGGTAGATCTGGCCGGTGGCGGTGAAGGCGCTGGCGAAGCCGAGGTGCCCGGCCACCCGGGTCTCCAGGGCGGCGAGCCTGGCGGTGTCCCCGCCGAGCAGGTCGAGCATGTCCTGGGCGGTGCCCATCGGGCCCTTGATGCCGCGCAACGGGTAGCGTCCGATCAGCTCGTCGACCCGCTGGTAGGCGACCAGCACCTCGTCCGCCGCGCTGGCGAACCGCTTGCCCAGCGTGGTGACCTGGCCGGGGACATTGTGCGACCGTCCGGCCATGGGCAGGTCGCGGTACTGGACGGCCAGCCGGGAGAGGTTGACCAGCACCGTGACGATCCGCTCCCGGATCAGCTTCAGCGAGGCCAGGAGCTGCTGCTGCTCGACGTTCTCGGTGAGGTCGCGGGAGGTCATCCCCTTGTGGATGTGCTCGTAGCCGGCCAGATCGCAGAACTCCTCGATCCGGGCCTTCACGTCGTGCCGGGTGATCCGCTCCCGGGCATTGATCGAGTCGAGGTCGACCTGGTCGACGACGCGTTCGTAGGCGGCGATCACCGCGTCCGGGTCGTCCCCGCCGAAGTCGACGCCCAGGTCGCGCTGCGCCGTGAGCACGGCGATCCAGAGCCGCCGTTCGGCGACGATCTTGTGCTCCGGCGACCAGATCTGCCGCATCGCCGGCGAGGCGTACCGGGTGGCCAGCACATTGGGGATGGTCATCGGGTTCCTTCCCGGGACGGGGCTTCGAGACTCGCGCTTCGCGCGACCTCAGCCACCGTCCCCAACGATCCCTGAGCTTGACGAGAGGTCGTGTCCTCGGACACCGTCCCCGACGATCCCTGAGCTGGACGAGCGGTCGTGTCCTCGGACACCGACGATCCCTGAGGTCGGCCGAAGGCCGAGTCTCGAAGGGTAGTCAAAGCAGCCTTCTCGGCGATGTCAGTGCGGTGGAAGGCGCCGTCGAAGTGGAGCTGGGCGACGGTCGCGTAGGCGGCCTCGCGGGCCTCGGCGAGGGAGTCGCCGGTGCCGACCGCGGCCAGGACGCGACCGCCTGCCGTCACCAGGCGTCCCTCCGCGTCCAGGGCGGTTCCGGCGTGGAAGACGGTGCCGGAGTCAGTGCCCGTGATGACGTCGCCCTTGCGCGGGGTGTCGGGGTAGCCGGCGGCGGCCAGGACGACCGCCACGGCGGCACCGCTCCCCCATTCCAACGCGGGCTCGCCGGCCAGGCGTCCGGTGGCGGCGGCCAGCAGCACCCGTCCCAGCGGGGTACGCAGCCGGGTGAGCAGGGGCTGGGTCTCCGGATCGCCGAACCGGGCGTTGAACTCGACCACCCGGACGCCGCGCGAGGTGAGCGCGAGCCCGGCGTAGAGCAGGCCGATGAAGGGCGCGCCCCGACGGCGCAGTTCGTCGATGGTGGGCTGGATCACGGTGGCGACCACCTCGTTCACCAGACCGGCCGGAGCCCAGGGCAGTGGGGTGTAGGCGCCCATCCCGCCGGTGTTGGGGCCGGTGTCGCCGTCCCCCACCCGCTTGAAGTCCTGCGCCGGTTCGAAGGGCAGGACGTTGGTGCCGTCCGAGAGCGCGAACAGGCTGACCTCGGGGCCGTCCAGGAACTCCTCGATCACCACGCTGCGGCAGCCGGCGGCATGCCGGATCGCCGCGTCCCGGTCCTCGGTGACGATCACGCCCTTGCCGGCGGCCAGGCCGTCGTCCTTCACCACGTAGGGCGGACCGAAGAAGTCGAGCGCGGCCACCACCTCGTCCATCGACAGGCAGAGCCGGGCCGCGGCGGTCGGTACCCCGGCCGCCTGCATGATCTCCTTCGCGAACGCCTTGGAACCCTCCAGCCGGGCCGCTTCCGCCGAGGGACCGAACACCGGAATCCCGCTCGCCCGCACCGCGTCGGCCACCCCGGCCACCAGCGGCGCCTCGGGACCGATCACCACCAGCCCAGCATCGAGCCGGCGCGCCAGCGCCGCCACCGCGGCCCCGTCCAGCGGGTCGATCGGATGGTTGGTGCCGACCCGCGCGGTGCCCGGATTGCCCGGCGCGATGTGGACGGCCGCCACCTCCGGATCGCGGCTCAGCGCCCAGGCCAGCGCGTGCTCGCGTCCGCCATTGCCCACCACCAGCACGACAAGCTCGGTCACAGGCCGATCCTATCGGCGCTGGACGAGGCACCGGCCGCGCGCCCAGCCCGCCCAACATGCGACACCCGACCGGCACCGGCCCGCCGGCTGCCATGATCGCCGTGGCCCCGCCGCCGACACCCACGGAAGTCAGCCGGGATCCGCCTGCCCATTTATGTGGTAACTGCTGTGTTTGTGTGGCATTTTGCCGTATCGTTGTGTCATGCCCGACGTTGCGCCTGAAGACCGGCTTCTGCCGCACGAACGACACCTCCGCATTCTCGAGCAGGCCCGGAGCCGCTCCAAGGTCGAGGTCTCGGCGCTGGCCGAGGAACTCGACGTCACCACCGAGACGATCCGGCGGGATCTGGCCATCCTGGAGCGCCAGGGACAGGTTCGGCGGGTCCACGGCGGCGCGGTCCACGTCCAGCGACTCGGGTACGAGCCCTCGGTCGACACCCGGCGCGGCCAGCACGCCGTCCAGAAGTCACGGATCGGACGCGCCGCCCGCGACCTGCTGCCGGACGGCGGCTCGATCCTGATCGACGGCGGCACCACCACCCTGGAACTGGTCCGCAACCTGCCCGCGGAGCTCCGCATCACCGCGGTCACCAACTCGCTGCCGGCGGCGACCCTGCTGGCCGAGCTTCCGCAGGTGGAACTGCTCTTCCTCGGCGGACGGCTGCGGGAGGTCACTGGGGCCGCGGTCGGCCCGTGGCCGGTCTCGGCGCTGGCCGAACTGCGGATCGATGTGGCGTTCATGGGCACCAACGGGATCACCCCGGAATCCGGCCTCACCACTCCCGACCAGGCCGAGGCCGAGGTCAAGCGCGCGATGGTCGCCGCGGCCGGACGGGTGGTCTGCCTGGCCGACCACACCAAGGTCGGGCTCAGCCAGCTGTGCCGGTTCGCCCGGCTGGAGCAGGTCGACACCATCGTCACCGACACCGGCCTGGAGGACAGCCTGGCCGACGAACTCGTCGCGGCCGGACCGGAGGTGATCCGCGCATGATCGTCACCCTCACCCCCAACCCCAGCGTCGACCGGACGGTGACCGTCCACAGCTTCGAGCACGGCGGCGTGATGCGGGCCTTCGAGACCCGGGAGGATCCCGGCGGCAAGGGGCTGAACGTCAGCCGGGCGCTGGCCCTGCATGGCACGCCGACCACCGCCGTCCTGCCGGTCGGCGGGCTCTACGGACGCCTGATGCTCGATCTGCTGGAGCCGCTGGCCCTGACCGTCAGCCCGGTGCAGATCGGCCAGGCGATCCGGGCCAACATCGCGATCGTCGAGCCCGACGGCACCACCAGCAAGGTCAACGAACTCGGGCCGCACCTGACCTCCGACGAACTGGCCGCGCTGCGCACCGCCGTCCGGCAGGCGCGGGTGGACGCCGGCTGGGTGGTCTGCTGCGGCTCGCTGCCCCCCGAGGTGCCGGACGAGTGGTACGCCGAGGTGGTCCGCAGCTGCCATGCCGACGGACTGCGGGTGGCGGTGGATTCCTCCGGCGCCCCGCTGATCGCCGCGCTGGCCGCGCAGCCCGACCTGATCAAGCCCAACCGGGTGGAACTCGCCGAGGCCGTCGGACGCCGGCTGCCCACCGTGGGTGCGGTGATCGACGCCGCCCGCGAACTGATCGCCGACGGGGTGGGCACGGTCGTGATCAGCCTGGGCCGCGACGGCGCCCTGCTGGTGGACGCCGACCAGGTCGTCCAGGCTTCCGCGAGGGTCGAGCACCCCGTCTCGACGGTCGGGGCCGGCGACTCCCTGTTGGCCGGCTACCTGCACGCCAGCTCGGCCGGGGCGGACAGCGCCACGGCGCTGCGCACCGCCGTCGCCTTCGGCGCGGCCGCGGTCGCCCTCCCCGGCAGCGAGATGCCGGGCCCCGAGCACGTCGCCGCGGTGTCCGTCCAGCTCGTCGAGCCCGACCCCGAACGCCCGCTGGACGACTAACACCAACACCTGGGACGCGACCCCCGACACAAACCGGGACTCAGCGGCCACTCGAGTGGATTATCCACGCCGACGGCCCCTACACCCCGGTTTGTGTCGCGGGATCCGCGAGAAGGCGCCGTCCACAGACGACGGACCGTACCTGTCTCCCCCGTCGCGCTTGGCCAGGGACGCAGGCACCCCGCCAACAGAGAGTTGATGGCGGGGCTCCCCACATTCGCAACGACTAGGGTTCGACGGTCACCTTGATGGCCTTGCCGGCGGCGACGATGTCGAACGCCTCCAGCACCCGCTCCAGCGGGAGACGGACGGTGATCAGGTCCTTCACCGGCACCTGGCCGGAGGCGATGTACTCCAGCGCCTGCCGGTTGTGCTCGGGTGCCGAGCCGTTGGCACCGTGGATGTGCAACTGCCGGTAGTGCACCAGGTTGGAATCGCAGGTGATGGTCGGGTTGGTCTTCGGCAGGCCGCCGAAGAACGAGATCCGGCCGTTCCGGGCCGCCATCGCGATCGCCTGCTCCTGGGTGATGTTGGCCGCCGTCGCGGTGATGATCACATCGGCGCCCCGGCCGTCGGTCAGCTTCATGACCTCAGCCACCACATCAGTAGAGGAGGCGTCGATGGTCACCTCCGGCTGCACCGCGGCAGCCGACATCGCCAGCCGCTCGGCGTTGACGTCCACCAGGATGATCCGCCCGGCACCGTGCACGCCGCGCGCGATCCGGGTGTGGATGCAGCCGATCGGCCCGGCGCCGAAGATCACCACGGTGTCGCCGGCCTCGATCCCCAGTTGCTGCTGGGCGTTGATCGCGCAGGCGAACGGCTCGGCCGCCGAGGCCTCGTCAAAGCCCACCCCCTCCGGGATCCGGTTCAGCCCGTCCACCTTCAGCACCGCGTGCGGGACGACCATGTACTCCGCGAAGCCGCCGTCGTACTGGTAGCCCATCGAGGTCTGGTTGGCGCAGACCGCCATCCAGCCCTTGCGGCACTCATGGCACTCCCCACAGGGGATGGCCGCGATCACCTGCGCCCGGTCGCCGATCTCCCAGCCGGTGACGTTCGCGCCGACCTGGGCCACCTCACCGGCCACCTCGTGCCCGAGGATCCGGGGCGGGGTGAGGTTCTGGTGACCATTGTGGAACAGCTTCACGTCGGTACCGCAGGTGGAGCAGTTGCGCACCCGCAACAGCACCTCGTCGGCGGTGATCTCCGGGATCGGAGCCTCCTCCACCCGGACGTCCTCCGGAGCGTAGAACCGCAACACCTTCATGCTCAGCCAGCCACCTTCAGCAGTTCCAACACTTCCTCCACCGAGGACGTGGTGCGCAGCCGCTCGGCCGCGTCCGCCTCCATCAGCTGCTCGGCCAGGGCGGCCAGGATCTCCAGGTGGTCGTCGGCCGCCGAGGCGATCGGGATGCACACCTTGACCTGGTTGCCGTCCCAGTCGATGCCGTCCGGGAACTGCAGGAACCCCAGCGCGGGGGCGGTGATGTAGCCGCGCGACTCGTTGGTGCCGTGCGGGATCGCCACCCCCTCGCCGATGTAGGTGGAGACCTGCAGTTCGCGGGCGAACATGCCGTCGACGTACTCCGGAGTGACCGCCCCGGCCTCGATCAGCACCTGGCCGCAGAGCCGGATGGCTTCGTCCTTGGTGACCGCTGGCAACCCCAGGCGCACCGAACCGGGTGCGAGGATCGAGTTGTCGGACATCAGAGTCTCTCCGTTCTCGTCGATGGTGGGAACGTCAGCTGTTCGCCGGCGCGCCGTTGGCCTGCTTGATCATCTCAACCACCTCGTCGTACTTGGGGCTGCCGATGAAGTTGTCCACCGCGACATGGACGGCCGACGGGGTCGGCTGCTTGGCGCGGTCGAGCAGGTCCTTGTGGGTGACCACCACGTCGAAGCTGTCCTCGAGGTTGGCGATCGCCTTGTTCACCACCGTGACGTCGGTGAAGCCGGCGTCCCTGATCTTCTTCCGCAGCACCGAAGCGCCCATCGCGGACGAGCCCATGCCGGCATCGCAGGCGAAGACGATCGAGGTGATCGGGCCGGAGGTGGCCGCGGCGGTGTCGGCGAGCAGGCCGGCCACGGAGGACTTCCTGCCCTTCAGCGCCTCCATCTCGGCGGTGGCGGCGCTGAGGTCGCCCTCGTCGTCCTTCTTCTTCCCGAAGCCGAGCAGCAGCGCGGCCACGACGAAGGTCACCGCGGCGGAAAGCAGGACAGCGAGGGTGACCCCCAGGAAGCTGTCCTGGGCAGTCGACAGGTACACCGCGATGATCGAGCCCGGAGCCGCCGGGCCACGCAGGCCGACACCGAACAGCACATTGGTGAAGACACCGGTCATGCCGCCGGCGATCATGGCGACCAGCAGGATCGGCTTCATCAGCACGTAGGGGAAGTAGATCTCGTGGATGCCGCCGAGGAAGTGGATGATGGCGGCGCCGGAGGCGGAGGCCTTGGCCGCGCCCCTGCCGAAGAACATGAAGGCCAGCAGCAGGCCAAGGCCGGGGCCGGGGTTGGCCTCGAGCAGGAACAGCACGGACTTGCCGGTGTCAATCGCCTGCTGGGTGCCCAGCGGGGTCAGGATGCCGTGGTTGATCGCGTTGTTGAGGAACAGCACCTTGGCCGGCTCGATCAGGATCGAGGTCAGCGGCAGCAGGCCGGACTCCACCAACCAGCCGACCGCTGCGCCTGCGGCGGCGGAGACACCCTTGACGATCGGGCTCATGACGAAGAAGGCGAAGACAGCCAGGATCCCGCCCCAGATGCCGGCCGAGAAGTTGTTCACCAGCATCTCGAAGCCCGGCTTGATCTTGTCCTGCCACAGGGCGTCCAGCTTCTTCATGCTCCAGCCGCCGAGCGGACCCATGATCATGGCGCCCATGAACATCGGGACATCGGTACCGGTGATCACGCCGATGGTGGCGATCGCGCCCACCACGCCACCACGGACGTCGTAGACGATCTTGCCGCCGGTGTAGCCGATCAGGATCGGCAGAAGGTAGGTGATGGTGGGGCCGACAATGCCGGTACCGAGCGAGCTGCCGTCCGGGGCCTTGCCCCAGCCACCGAGGATGGCCACCCAGCCGTCAACCGGCTGCTTGGCGATCAGGTTGATCCAGCCCACCTCGATGAAGAGCGCGGTGATCAGGCCCCAGGCGATGAAGGCGGCGATGTTGGGCATCACCATGTTGGACAGGAAGGTGCCGAACTTCTGCACCGCCACTCGGGCCGAGCCCTTTTGGGCCGTGACTTCCGTAGTCATCTGACTCCCCTACTTTGACGTCGTTGCCAGTTCGGAACTCCGCACGACCTTCCGCCCGGAGTACTCACGAGGATAAAACCACTGAATCGGGCATATGTCAAGATAAAACAACACATCGGCGGACGGGAACGGGCACCCGTTCCCACACGGTGGCGACTCCGCGCCCAAGGCGACATGGGGAACCGTGGCTCGTCACCGGCGGCCAGAGCGAGCCGCTGCGCCCACCCGCCGTGAACCGGCGGGCCGCTCTCCCGCCTCGCTACCAACCCGGCCCAGCCAAGCCGAGAGCGATGATCAGCTGTGGTGGATCTTCCTGCGCTGAGCGTGTCGAAGCAGCCAGACCCGACTGCTGCGCCGATGGCACCCGGTCTCGACCCGTCGACGAACTCAGCACGGACAACCCCAGCGTCCCCGAGCCGGCTGAATGCCAGGACGCTCGGGCCGCTGTGGGGCCCGGACCTGGGTCAGAGCAGTTCGTGGATGGTGACGACCTGTTCGCGGGAGGGTCCGACGCCGATGCCGGAGATACGGGTGCCGATCAGTTCCTCCAGCCGCTTCACGTACACCTGCGTGTTGGCCGGCAGATCCTCGAACCGGCGGCAGCCCGAGATGTCCTCGCTCCAGCCGTCCAGGTACTCGTAGACCGGGGTGGCGTGGTGGAAGTCGGTCTGGGTGACCGGCAGGTGCTCGTGGCGCACCCCGTCCACCTCGTAGGCGACGCAGACCGGGATCCGATCCCAGCCGGTCAGGATGTCGAGCTTGGTCAGGAAGATGTCGGTGAAGGCGTTGGCGTTCACCGCGGCTTCGACCACCAGGGCGTCGAACCAGCCGCAGCGGCGGGGGCGTCCGGTGGTGGTGCCGAACTCGGCGCCGTCGGCCCGCAGCCGGTCGCCGTCGGCGTCCAGCAGCTCGGTCGGGAAGGGACCCTCCCCCACCCGGGTGGTGTAGGCCTTGGCGATGCCCACCGTCCGGTCGATCCGGGTCGGGCCCACGCCGGCGCCGATGCAGGCCCCGGCCGCGATCGGGTTGGACGAGGTGACGTAGGGGTAGGTGCCGTGGTCGACGTCCAGGTGGTGGGCCTGGGCGCCCTCGAAGAGCACCACCTTGCCCTCGTCCAGGGCGTCGTTCAGCACCCGGGAGACGTCGGTGATCATCGGACGGATCCGGTCGGCGTGCACCAGCAGGCCGTCGGCCACCTCGGCCGGGTCGATGGCGCGGCGGTTGTAGACCTTCACCAGCAGGTGGTTCTTCTGCTCCAGGGCGGCCTCGACCTTCTGCCGCAGGATCGGCGGGTCGAGCAGATCCTGCACCCGGATGCCGAGCCGGTTGATCTTGTCGGAGTAGGCCGGGCCGATGCCGCGTCCGGTGGTGCCGATCCTGCGGTTGCCGAGGAACCGCTCGGTCACCTTGTCGAGCACCTTGTGGTACGGCGTGATCAGGTGGGCGTTGGCCGAGATCAGCAGCTTGGAGACGTCCACGCCGCGGGCGGTGAGGCCGTCCAGTTCCTCGCACAGGACGTCGAGGTCGATCACCACGCCGTTGCCGATCACCGGCGTGGAGTTGGCGTTCAGGATGCCCGAGGGCAGCAGGTGCAGGGCGTACTTCTCGCCGTCCACCACGATGGTGTGCCCGGCGTTGTTGCCGCCGGAGTAGCGGACCGTGTAGTCGACCCGGTCGCCCAGCTGGTCGGTCGCCTTACCCTTGCCCTCGTCGCCCCATTGCGCACCGACAACGACGATTCCCGGCATGAATCTGCCCCTTCGCATCAGACAAGCCCGTGGCAATGCCAACGGGCTCTTGCGACCACACTCTACCGGAGCCCCCGTGGTGGGTCCGATCCGGGAGATGAACCCTACCCCAGCGTCGCCACCCCGCCTCCCGAACAAATCGACGTCCAGATGCGCCTTCCGAGCCCGAACCCAGCCCCTCAGGCTCATCCACAGGTCGATTTGTTCGGACGAGGATTACCCACAGCTCAGCAAATCGATGGCACAGTTGGGCGCCGCGCTGCCAAGAATCCCGGCATGAAGAACCACGAACTGCTGCTGAGGCAGAACCGTGGGCTGATCCGGGCTGCGGATCACCCGCGTAACAGGATGGCGCTCTACCGCCTGGTGCAGACGGGAGCGCTGCAGATCGTGCTGCCCGGAGTGTTCGCAGCTCCGGGAGCCGTGAGTCCGGACACGTGGTTGCGGGCGCTCTGCGCATGGTGCCCTCAGGGCGTTCTTCACGAACGCACCGCCATGGCCCTCTGGCTGGGTGAGCCGCCGCCTGTCGTCCGCCTGGCCGTCGCTACGCGTCGGGCCGCGCCGCGCGGTGTCACCCTGACCTCCCGAAGGATCCCGATCGAGTTCGTCACCCGTCGCGACGGACTCACGTTGGCCAGCCCGGCCTACGCCGCCACCGAGTGCGCGGCCTGGGACGGCGGCGAGCGACTGATGACGGGCATGCGTGAGGGCCTCATCCACCCTGACCAGCTGCAGCCGGCACTGACAGCTCTGGCGGGTACGGCGGGCCAGCGGATCCGCAGCCCGATTGTGGCTGCCAGCCGGCAGAATCCCTGGTCATTCGCCGAGCGCCTGCTCCAGAAGATCCTGCGGGAGGCCGGCATCACCGGCTGGGTCGCGAACCAGGCGATCCGGATCAACGGCCGGCGGTACCACCCCGACATCCTGTTCCCCGACCATCGTCTGGTGGTGGAGTTCGACGGCTACGCCGAGCACTCCAAACGGCGGCAGTTCCAGACCGACCACGACCGGCGCAACGTGTTCGCCATCGGCCAGCACTGGATGCTCAGCTTCACCTGGGAAGACATCACCCAGCGACCCGAACACGTGGTGAGCACCGTCAAGGCAATGTTGGCGGTGTTGTCGGGCGTCGCCTGAAGCCACCGCCGAACAGATCGACGTCCAGATTGCCTGAAGAGGGTCCGAAACCGCCCCCAGCAGCAATCTGGAGGTCGATTTGTTCGCGAGCCGGCCCAGAACAGCGACGTGGGCCGGCCCCGAAGGACCGGCC
>JAEXCA010000005.1 GCA_023393755.1 Actinomycetes bacterium
GCCCACGACCCGTCCGGGCCGATTGTTCAGGCTCGGTGATCGCCGATCACTCGATACCGATGGAGTAGCGCTCCTTGTAGATGTCGCTGGCGCGGTACTGGTCGAAGTCCATGTCCGAATCGCCGGCGTTGCTGATCGAGAAGCTCGGGATCAGGTAGACGCCGTCCACCTCGGTCGCACCCGAGTACGCCGCACCGGTCAGTTCGGCGACCGAGAGCCGCAGCGACTCCCGGATGAAGGACGGGGCGAAGTAGAAGGTGGTGAACTTCACGCCGGACTTGGTCGCCTCGAAGCGCTGCAGGGTGCCCTCGCGGCCACCGACGGAGGTGATCAGCTTGACGTTGATCTTGGCCGGGCCGGAGTAGGACTCGATGGCGTTCATCAGGCCGTCGACGATCTCGTCGTCGTGGGTGACGATCAGGTCGAGCGCCTCGATCTCGGACTGCGAGCGGGCGTTCAGCCACTCCTCCATCTGGCCCTGCGCGGTCTCGGTCGACCAGTCGGTGACGAAGGTGTTGGCCACCTGCACGAACTTCTTGGCGTCGATGACCTCGTCCATGCCGTCGCTGCGCTGGGCGGTGACGGTCGAGCTGTCGCCGACGAAGCGCAGGTAGTTCACGGTGTCGTCGTCGCCGTAGTACTTGGTGACGTACTCGCCCATGCTCTTGCCGATGGTGTGGTTGTCACCCATGATCTGGGCGGTCAGGCCCTGGAAGTCGGTGATCAGGCGGTCGTAGATGACCAGCTTCACCCCGGCGTCGACGATGCTCTGGGCGGCCGAACGCAGCGCCTCGCCCTCCATCGGCCACAGCATGATCAGGTCGATGTCGCCACCGGCCAGCATGTTCTCGATCGAGGTGATCTGGGCGGCTGCGTCGGCGCCGTCCTTGACCTGGATGTCCAGGCCCGGGGTCGCCTTCATCAGCGCCTCGGCCTCCATCTTGGCGTGGGCGACGCTCTCACCGGTGAAGCCGTGGTCACCGGAGGGGATCACGACACCCATCTTGAGGCTCTCGCCACCGCCTCCGCCGCCACCGGTGCTGGACTCGGTCGGCGCCGGGGAGTTGGGCTGGGCGGGGCTGGTCGGCGAACACGCCACCAGCGCGGCGGCCGCCGCCAGCGCGATGACGGTCTTGATGGCCTTCTTCACTGTTGTCCTCCTTGAGGTTTCATCGCGACAGCCGGACGTCCCGGCTGCCCTTGGTGCGGATCTGGTTGGTCAGGGGGCGGCCCGGGTGGCCGCCCGCTCGGTGAGCCTGGACCGCAGGTGGTGGACCAGGGAGTGGGTGTAGCACAGATGCAGATCCTCGATCTGCTCCATGGTGTGGCTGGGTGCCAGGACGCACAGCTCGCTCAGCTCGCGTACCCGGCCGCCGTCGCCGCCGAGGAAGGCGATCACGGTGACTCCGGCCGCGCCGGCCGCCAGGCAGGCGCGGACGATGTTGGGCGAGTTGCCGCTGCCGCTGAAGACCACCAGCAGGTCGCCCGGCCGGGCGAGGGTGGCGAGCTGGAGTTCGAACACCTCGTCGTAGGAGAAGTCGTTGGCCAGGCAGGTCAGGACGGCGTTCGGATCCGCCAGCGAGATCGCCCGGAAACCCGGCCGGCCGTCCACCCGGCAGCCCTTGAGCAGGTCGTTCACGAAATGGCCGGCGGTGCTGCTGGAGCCGCCGTTGCCGGCGGTGAAGATCGTCGCCTCGCGGGCGTGGGCGGCCAGGATGGCGTCCGCGCAGCGCTGCAGGGCGTCGAAGTCGGTGCGTCCCAGGGCGGCGGAGACGTCGGCGGCGTAGCTGGCGAGATCGGGTTGGTCAGCCACGGGAGCCTCCGCCGGAGGGTGCGGTACGTACGCCAGCACTCCGGCTGGTGCGTCCGAGCAGAACCACGATGTACTCCCCCAGCTAAACGCCGGCACTGGCGTTCTTACTGAAACCATGCCTACGATAACCGGACGGATAGTGCGCCATAAGTGCCTGAATAATGTTGTTCACAGCAAAAAAGATCGGCGGCGATGATCAGCAAGCCCGACCTCGTTCCCCGGGCACGGCTGCGCCCACCCGAGCTGGCGCGGCTGACCGACAAGGCCACCATCATGAGCGTCCTGGCCCAGCTGATCGCCTCGGGCGCGGCTGACACCAAGCCCGCGCTGGCCACCTCGACCGGCCTGGCCCGCTCCAGCATCGATGCCTGCCTGGGGCGGCTGATCTCGCTGGGGCTGGTCCTGACCGACGCCCCGGCCTCACCCACCGGACGTGGCCGGCCGCCCCAGGTGCTGCGGATCAACCCCGAGGCCGGCACCATCCTGGTGCTCGACCTCACCCCGCACCACGTCCGGGTGGCCGCGGCGCGGATGGACCAGCAGCTGCTCGGCCTGCGGCGCGACGAGTTCGCCCTCGACGCCGGACCCGAGGCCACCCTGGACTTCGCCGTCGGCCGGGCCGACCGCACCCTCGCCGAGCTGGGCCTGACCCGGGCCGACGTAGTCGCCGTCGTGGTCTCGCTGCCCGGCCCGGTAGACACCCGGCGGGGCGTTCCGGTGCGTCCACCGATCATGCCCGGCTGGGACGGGTTCGCGGTGGCCGACCACCTGACCGCGGCCTTCACCTGCCCCTGCGTGGTGGACAACGACGTGAACATCATCGCGATCGGCGAGGCCAGGGTGCTGCCCGCCGACCAGTGCCCGATGCTGGTGGTGAAGGTGGGCACCGGCATCGGCGGCGGCCTGGTCAGCGCCTCCGGCACGCTGCACCGCGGGGCGGACGGCGCGGCCTGCGACATCGGGCACCTGCGCGTCCCCGGCGCCCAGGAGGTGATCTGCTCCTGCGGGAACGTCGGCTGCATCGAGGCGCTGGCCTCCGCGGACGCGATCACCCGGCGGTACGCGGAGTTGATCGGCCGCCCCGACCTGCGGCGGGAGGAACTGCTGGACGCCGCGCGCACCGGCGACCCGCTGGCGATCCGGCTGATCCGGGACGCCGCCGCGCTGCTCGGCGAGACCGTCGCCTCGCTGATCCACGTCTACAACCCGGCCCGGATCGTGCTGGCCGGCCCGCTGACCTCGGTGACCGACGACCTGCTGGCCGGCGTCCGCTCGGTGGCCTACCAGCGGGCGCTCCCGCTGGCCACCCGCAACCTCACCCTGGCCCACTCCACGATCGGGGATCTCGCCGGGGTGGTGGGCGCGGTGGTGCTGGGGATCGAGAAGGTGCTCTCCCCGGAGGCGCTGACCGCCCGGGCCGCGGCTCAGCGGCAGGCGATCAGGTCGTAGTCCTGCTTCAGGGCGAGCACTCGGGCGGCGGATTCCGTGACCCGCTCGGCGAAGGCCTCGTCCTCCTGGGCCCTGGCCACCAGCCCCTTCGCCATGGCCACGGCGGCCTTCGGCTCGACGCTGATCGCCAGATCGCCGCCGGCGTCGATGAACCGCACCGCCCGCTGCTTCGCCGGGACGTCGCGGAGCGCGCGCGCCACGCCCAGGTCGTCGCTGATCACCACCTTGTCGTAGCCCCAGCCGCGGAGCAGGCCGATCACCGCCGGCGAGAAGGTCGCGATCCGCTCGGCGTCGATCCTGCGGTAGATCGCCGATGAGATCATCACCGCGTCCACCCCGTTCGCGGCCGCGTCGCGGAACGGCCGCAGCAGGTCGCTGTCCGCGGTGGTGGTGGCGTCCACAACCTCGGCGGCGAAGTCGGTGTTGCCCTTCACCGCGCCCAGGCCGGGGAAGTGCTTGACCGCGGCCCCGACCCCGCCGGCGTGCATCCCGTCGACGAAGGCGGCCACCCGCTGGGAGACCTTCTCCGGGTCGCTGCCGTAGCCGCGCCGCAGCTTGGCGACCGGCTGGTTGGCCCGGACGTTGCCCTTGGGCACCACGTCGGCGACCGGCGCGAGGTTGAGCTGCACGCCGGCCGCGGCCAGCTGCTCCCCCCAGGTGGTGGCGCGGCGGCTGAGCTTCGCGGCGGAGAGCCCGGCCTGATCGGCGGCGGCCGGGATGGTGTCGAAGCCGGCGCCCTTGAGCCGCTGCACCAGCCCGCCCTCCTGATCGACCGCGATCAGCAGGCCGGCTCCGTCCGCCAACCCGGCGATGGACGCGGTGAGGCGGGCGGTCTTCCTCACCCCGCGGCTGGAGGCCCCCATCAGGATCGCCGACCCCAGGTGGCTGCCGGTGATCGCCTTGCGCTCGGCGGCGTCCAGCGAACCGGTCACGCCGACCATCACCAACTGCCCGGCCCGCTCGGCGAGGGAGAGTGCCTCGGCCTCCGCCCGGCAGGTGGGTGCCGGCGGCGTCGTCGGGGACGGGGACGGGGAGACGGTCGGC
>JAEXCA010000048.1 GCA_023393755.1 Actinomycetes bacterium
GTGGTGGGGGTGCCGATCAGTCCGGGGCTGATGCCGGTGGAGCCGTTGGCGTCGGGGGATGCGGTGCGGTTGGTTCGTTCGGGGGAGTTGTTGTCGGATGCGGCCTCGCCCGTCCCGGTGGAGGCGAGAGTGCTGCGGGTCACCCCGGGTGACACCCAGACGGTGGTGGACGTGGTTGTGCCCGCCGAGCAGGCGCAGCAACTGGCGCAGTGGGCAGGGTCGGGCAAGATCGTGCTCGTCCTGGACTCGCGGGCGCGGTGAGGCCGTCATGGCTCTGGTCTGTGCGGTGTCGGCGTCAGGATCGCCGGGGGTGACGTCCACGGTGCTGGGGATGGCGCTGTGCGAGCGGCGTCCGGTGCTGTTGGTCGAGGCCGACCCGACGGCCGGGTCGGCGATCCTGGCGGGACGGTTCCGCGGCTTGCAGGGTCACTCCGGCCTGATCGATCTGGTGATGGCCCACCGCAGCGGCGTGCTCGCCGAAGCGCTGCCCCGGGTCGTGATGGAGGTTCCCGACACGCAGGTGAGGATCCTGACCGGTTCCCGCTCGCACGCCCAGGCGGCCGGGCTGACCCGGATCTGGGAGCCGCTGCTCGGCGCCCTGCGGGGCATCACCTCCGCCGGTCAGGACGTGCTGGTGGACGCCGGACAGCTCGGCTTGGAGGGCTCTCCGACGCCGCTGATCGCCCACGCCGACCTCACGCTGCTGGTGCTGCGCAGCAACCTTCGGGCGCTGGCGGCGGCGAAGTCGTGGGCCGAATCGTTGGGCGCGGATGTTGTGCCGGGTCACAGCGTCCAGGCCGTCGTGGTCGGCGAGAACCGTCCCTACCGGGCCGCCGAGGTGGCGCGGACGTTGGGTCTTCCCGTTCTGGGTGTGGTCGCTTGGGATCCCAGGCGGGCCGAGGTCTTCGCTGACGGCGCCGACAAGCCGACGCCGCGGTTCGGCGGTGCGGGGGCTGAGGACCGGGCGTTCGAGGCGTCCGGCTACCTGCGCAGCATCCGCGCGCTGGGGGAGGCCGCGCGGAAGGCGGCGTCGAACACCGGTGAGGGCTCGCTGCTGCGAGAGATGATCACCGCCCGCATGACAGAGGAGGCTCGTCGATGAGTACGGACCCGCTGGATCTGCCGATCTTCGCCGACACCGAGTCCGGGACGCAGCAGGAGGGCCGAGTCCGCTCGACCTTCCGCTACTCGGCACCGGCCGCCGCGGACAGCCCGCGTGTGCCGCCACCGGTGCGGCTGCTGCGTCCCGCCCCGGCCAGGCCGGGGCTCCGGGGTCCGCTGACGATTCCGGACGCGGATTGGGAGCTGGTGGCGCGGATGCGCACCGAGGTGGCCCGCCGGCTGGCGGAGCAGATCGGTGAGGCCCGTTGGGACCGGGAGGCGGAGGAGGCCGAAGGCGCCGCGATCATCCGTCAGCTGTTGGATGAGGACACGGCCGAGGAGATCGCCAGGGTCGGGCAGGCCCGCTCGCTGGCCGAGCAGGAGGTGCTCGCCAAGGCGGTGTTCGACGCCATGTTCGGCCTGGGCCGGATCCAACCGCTGGTCGACGACCACCGCGTGGAGAACATCATGATCGCCGGCTGCAACCGGGTGCTGGTTGAGCTCGCTGACGGCACGCTGTGGGAGATGCCGCCGGTCGCGGAGAACGACGCCGAACTGGCGGCTCTGTTGGAGCGGCTGGCCAGTCGTTCGGAGAACCCGCGCTCGTTCACCCCGGCCAGCCCGTCGCTGCACCTGGTGCTGCCGGGCGGGGAGAGGCTGGCCGCGGCCCGGGACACCGCCCGGGTGTCGGTGGTGATCCGCCGCCACCGCATCCGGAAGGTGGCTCTCAGCGATCTGGTCGACTGGGGGACGTTGTCGGTCACCTTGGCCGGGTTCCTTGCCGCCGCTGTGAAGGCCCGGCTGTGCATTGTCGTCTCGGGTGAGCAGGGTGCTGGGAAGACGACCACGCTGCGGGCGCTGTGCGCCGAGATCCCCCGGCTGGAGCCGGTGGGCACCTTCGAGTCCGAATACGAGTTGTTCCTGCACGAGATGCCCGAGCAGCACGCGATCGTGCACGCCTGGGAGTCCCGTGAGGGTTCCGGGGAGCGGTTGCCGGACGGCCGGTTCGCCGGGTCGCGGACTGCGGCGCAGCAGATCATCGACAGCTTCCGGTTCAACCTGGGACGGCAGATCCTCGGCGAGATCCGCGGCGAGGAGGTGTGGAGCATGGTGAAGCTGATGGAGTCCGGCTCGGGGTCAATCTCGACCACCCACTCCGGCTCGGCGGAGCAGACGATGCGCAAGCTGGTGACCTGCGCGATGGAGGCCGGCCCGCAGGTCAGCCAGGACCTGGCCTCGACCAAGCTCGGCGAGACCGTCGACCTGGTCGTCCAGATCGCCTGCGACACCGTCCCCGGACCGGACGGCTCTGCCGGCCGCAAACGCCGCTACGTCGCCGAAGTCCTCGCTGTCAGCCCCGGGGAACGCCCGCGCGGCTACGCCACCACAACGGTGTTCGCAGCCGTCCCGGGGGCGTGCGCGATCGCTCACACCCTTCCCGAGGATCTCCGCGCTCGTCTGGTCGTAGCCGGGTTCGACCTGGCCGGTTTCGAGGCCGAAGCCGCGAAAGGAGTGGTCCGGTGAACACCCTGCTGGCTGCCTTGGCCGGGGCCCTGATCGTGGGCGGTGTTCTGCTGGGGATCTACGGGCTGATCCCGCGACCCGTCCCGCCACCGCGGCCGAAGCGTCCCGCCCGCTCCGGACGGCTGGTGCGCTGGTGGCACGGACTGCCGTCCTGGCAGCGTTGGTCGAGCGTGGCGGGGATCGTGGCGGGCGTGGTGATCATGGTCACGACGGGCTGGGTGGTCGCGATACCCGTCCTCCCGGCGGCCGTGCTCGGCCTGCCGGCGCTGCTGATGGTTTCCAGCGCGGATCGGCAGATCGCCCGGATGGACGCGATCGCTGAGTGGAGCCGGAACCTCGCCGGGGTCCTGACCGCCGGGCAGGGCATCGAGGCCGCGATCCAGGCCAGCCTGCGCTCGGCCCCGGACGCGATCCGTCCCGAGGTCGCCCGCCTGGTCGGGCGGATGCGTTCCCGCTGGTCCACCGAGCAGGCGTTGCGCGCCTTCGCCGACGACCTCGACGACGCCACCGGCGATCTGGTCTGCGCTGCGCTCATCCTCGGCGCCGCCAAACGCGGCGACGGACTCGCCCGGGTGCTGCACGACCAGGCCGAGTCGGTGTCGGCCAGCGTCCGCGCGCGGCGGCTGATCGAAGCCGATCGGGCCAAGCCCCGCGCCTCGGCCCGGATGGTCACCTTGTTGTCGATCGGCGCCCTGGCCTTCTTCGGGCTCGGCGGACGCTTCTTCGCCCCCTACTCGACCCCGCTCGGGCAGCTCATCCTGCTGGTGCTGCTCGGCTGCTACGGGCTGCTGCTTTGGTGGCTCAGACGAATGGCCGAGATCCAACCAGCATCCCGCTTCCTCGGCGGCCACGCGAACCGTCAGGTGAGCGGGCGATGAGCGCCCTGCAGTGGTGGATGCTGGCCGGCGGCCTGGTCGGGGCCGGTGTCGCCTGCCTGGTGTGGTGGCTCGTCCCGGCCCACCCCGACCCGGTTCAGGCCCTTGAACGGATCTCCTCCGCGGTCCGGCGCCCGCCGGCGCCCGAGCCGCGGCCGCGGCGCGGCGGGCTGGAGGACCGGCTCGGGTTGTGGGCGTTGCGGCGACTGCCGTCCCGGTTGTGGGCGAGCGCGCCGCACCGCGACCTGGCGTTGATGGGCAAGCCGCTGCACGTGTTCTACGGGGAGAAGGTCGTGTTCGTCGCGACCGCAGCGATCGGCGTGCCGCTGCTGTCGGCCGTGTTCTCCCGCACGTTGCCGATGCCGATCGCCGTCCCGGCCGGCGTGACCCTGCTGGCCATGTTCGTGGCCTGGTTCCTGCCCGACGGCAACCTGTCGGATGCCTCCAAGAAGGCCCGGGTCGAGTTCCGCCGGGCATTGGGCTCCTACGTCGACCTGGTCGCGCTCGAACGCAACGCCGGCGGTTCCGGCACCCGGCAGGCCCTGGAGAACGCCGCACGGGTCGGCGACTCGTGGCCGTTCCACCGCATCGGCGACGCGCTGGCCCGCAGCCGCTTCTCCGGCGACACCGCCTGGGACGCCGTCCACGACCTCGCCGCCGAGCAGGGCCTGGCCGACCTCGACGACCTGGCCGACATCATGCGGCTCGCCGGCGAGGAAGGCTCCCAGGTCGTCGAGACCCTGCGTGCCCGCTCCGCCGAACTGCGGCACGCGATCCTCGCCGAGGACCAGGCCCAAGCCAACACCGTCGGCGAACGCATGGTCATCCCGTCCATCCTGATGGCGTTCACCTTCGTCGCCATTCTCCTGGTCCCCGGCCTGCTGCGGCTCGCCGGAACCTGACCGCCCCCATTGAAGGAACCGCATCGAAAGGGACCACCGAAGATGATCGATCTGAAGCAACTCACCGCCTGGCTGCACGCGGTGCTCGGGAACACCCACGACGAGCGCGGCTTCTCGGTATCCACCGAGCAACTGTGGTGGATCGTCGGAATCGCCGCGATCGTCGGGATCGTGATCGCCTTCCTCAACGGCTACATCAACGACCTGCTCGCCCGACTCTGACTTCCCCCACCAACAGGCCTCGGCGATGCACGGCAAGGAGCGGGGATCGGTCTCGGTCCAGATGGTGTTGCTCATGCCCACCCTGCTGCTGGTGGTCTGGATCGCGCTCGGCGCCGCCATGTTCTTCTACGGACGAACCACCGCCCTGGCCGCCGCACAAGCCGGAGCCGCCGCCGGCGCCGCAGAGCACGGCACCACCGCGGACTGCGTCCGCACCGCCACCGACCTGGCCGCCCGCGCCGGCGACTCGCTGGCCGGGTTGCAGGTCACCTGCCAGATCGGCGCCCATGCGGTGACCGCGACGGTCACCGGCAGCACCCTCAGCCTGGTGCCGGGCTGGGAACCGGTGACCACCCAGACCGCGACCGCGCCACGAGAGGAGATCACATGACGCACCCGAGGCGGGACGAACGGGGCTCGGCGGCGGTGGAGATCACCATGGTCGCCCCCGTGCTCGTGGCATTCATCATGGTCGTGATCTTCGGCGGACGCCTCGCCCTGGCCCGCCAGGCCGTCCAGTCCGCCGCCTTCGACGCGGCACGGTCCGCCAGTCTCGCCCGCACCCAGAACGAAGCCCGCACCGCCGCCACCAGGACCGCTGCGGCAACCCTGGCCAATCAGCAACTTCCCTGCGTCGCGACCCGACTTGACGCCGACACGGCCGGGTTCAGCAAGCCCGTCGGAACACCGGCCACCGTCACCGTGCGACTGGTGTGCGACGTCGCTACCGGTGACCTCGGCCTGCCGGGCATCGCCGCCATCATCCCCGTGGACGCCGAAGCGACCTCGCCACTGGACTCGTTCCGCGACAGGAAATGACATGCGAGCCCGACCCCACGACGAACGAGGAGCCGCCGTCACCGTCTGGACGGTGCTGCTGGCCACCGCACTCACCCTGATCATCGGACTGGCCGTCGACCTGTCCGGCCAAGTCAACAAGACGCGGCAGGCCAGCGACGTCGCCGCCCAGGCCGCCCGCACCGCCGGACAGCAACTCGACGCCGACACCTACACCAGCACCGGCGGAGACGTCGAAGTCGCCGCGGCCCGCGCCAAGACCGCCGCCATCGCCTACGCCGAAGCCTCCGGCATGAACGCCACCGCACGGATCGAATCCGGCACCGACCTGGTCGTCGAGGTGACCACCGACTACGAACCGGTGTTCCTGTCCGCGTTCGGGATCGGCACCCAACAAGTCAGCGCCTCAGCCCGCGCCCGCGTTGTGAAAGCCCTCGAAGGAGAAGAACGCCGATGACCAGACTCCGCGGACTGCTCGCCCTGCTCGGTCTCGCCGCCATCGTCATCGGCATGCCAGCTCTCCTGATCACCGCCGCACCCATCGGCGCACTCAGCATCACCTGGACCCCCGAAGGCATCTGGCAGGCACTCACCACCCCCGACAACGGCACCATCGGCCTCGCCGTGTTCAAACTGATCGGCTGGCTCGCCTGGGCCATCCTCACCGTCGCCGTCCTGCTCGAGGTCGTAGCGCTCGCCCGGCGCACCCCCGTCCCCAGGCTTCCCGGGCTCACGGTATTCCAGCTGTTCGCTCGGCGGCTGGTCGTCTCCGCCGCCGTGCTGTTCGTGGCAACGTCCACACTGGCAACCAGCGACCTGGCAACCGCACCCGTTGCGCAGGCAGCCGGCATCCCGCAGCATCCCGTCCCCACCCAAGTATTGCCCGGCAACCCGCGGCCGGCCGAGAACCCCAAGCAGGTCGGCAAGCCAAGCACCTACACCGTCAAGAAGGGGGACACCCTCTCGCAGATCGCGCTGGACAAGACCGGCCGCGCAGCGAACTACCCCAAGCTGTTCCAGGCCTCGACCCGCACCGTCCAGCCCGGCGGCCGACACCTCACCGACCCCGACGAGATCGACATCGGCTGGAAGATCACCATCCCCGCCGAACTCACCAAGCCGGCCAAGGACAAGACCGTCAAGGCACAGCCCGCCAAGGAGAAGCCGGCCAAGGAACAGCCGGTCAAACAGACCAGCTCGACTACTGCGTTGCCGTCAGCGCCGCAGTCGAGCCCGGCCCAGGTGCAGCAGCCGAGCACGCCGGCCAGCGTGCGGCCGACCACCGCACCCACCGAACAGCGGTCGCCGGCAGCAGTCGCATCCCCGGCAACCGCCACCGAGCCAACCACCGAGGCTCCGGTGTGGCTGCTCAGCGGTCTGGCCGGTGCCGGGGCGCTGCTGGCCGGCGGCCTGGGGCTGGCCCTGGCCCGGCGGCGCGCCGCCCAGTTCCGCAGCCGGCGACCCGGACGGATGATCGCCGTCCCACCACCGGACACCCTGCCGGTGGAGAAGACGATCATCCGGGAAGGCTCACCCACCGGTGCCACCGTACTGTTCATTGACGAGATCCTGCGCCGCACCACCGCCGCCCTCACCACGGCAAAGCAACCGGTGCCCGTCCTGGTCGGCGTCGACGTCCACCCCGACCACCTCACCCTGCGCCTCGCCGGCCCTGCCGACCTGCCGCCGGTGTGGACCTGTCTCGACGGCGACGCCCGCCAGATCTGGCGCGTCCGGGCCGACGCCGACCCTGAGCAGGTAGGACCACTGGAGGCCGACGGCGCACCACCCTGGCCCCAACTGGTCACCCTCGGCCGAGACACCGCAGGCTGGCGGCTGATCAACCTCGAAGCCCTCGGAGTGGCCAGCCTCACCGGCGACCCGGTCAACTGCCGCGACCTGGCCCGCTACCTGGTCACCGAACTCGCCGTCTCGCCCTGGGCCCGAGACGTCCAGGTCGACTGCCTCGCGATCTGCGCCGAACTCCCCGGCCTCGCCCCCGACCGCGTCCACTTCCACGACGAGCCCGCCGTCATCACCGACCGGGTCGCCACCGCCGTCGCCACCGCCGTCGCCACCGCCGACCGGCTCGCCGACGTCCAACCGGCAACCCTGGAGACCGCCCGGGTCACCTTCGCCGACGAAGACCTGTGGGCCAGCCAGCTGCTGATCAGCGCCACCACCGACGCCGAACACCTCGACGTCCTCACCCGCCTCGTCGCCGACCAGAAGGGACGCACCGGCACCGCCGTCCTCCTCGTCGGACCCGACCGGCCACCCACCGCGACGGAGATCAGACTCACCGCCAACGGACGCGTCCAGGTGCCGGCACTCGACCTGAACCTGATCGCCAACGGACTCACCGAGGACGAAGCCCGCGGCTGCGTCGCCCTCATGGCCGCCGGCCGAAACCTGGACGACACCGCCATGCCGGTCGTGGACGACCCGGACCGCGCCGACTGGACCCAGTTCTGCGACGAAGCCGGAGCCATCCGCCCCGACCTGACCGTGCCGCGCGACAGCGACGACCCCGACGCGATCTCCCTACTGCCCGAGCCGGACACGGTCTACCTGACCCAGACCGCGAACACCGCCGAAGACCTCGCCGAACTCGCCCCGAAGATCACCGTCGAGGTCGCCGAACTGATCCAGGCCAGCGACCCCACCCTCGACGACGACCTCGCCGCCTGGTGGGCCGACTCGTGCATCCGGCCACGCCTACGCGTCCTCGGCCCCATCAAGGTACGCATCGGCACCGGCGGCTCAGCCGCGGCAGCCCTCAACCGCAAGCCGGCATGCAAGGACGCGGTCACCTACCTCGCCACCCGACCACACGGCGCCACCACCACCGAAGTAGCCGACGCCCTCGGCATCACCGACGGCCGCGTCCGCCAGGACATGTCGATCGTGCGCGCCTGGCTCGGCGACAACCCCGCCACCGGCAGACCATTCCTGCCCGCCGCCACCAAACACCCCCTCGCCGCCGAACGCGGCGTCGGGCTCTACCTCATCGAAGACCTGCTCTGCGACGCCGACCTGTTCAAACGCCTCCGCCTACGAGGCGAAACCCGCGGACCCGACGGCATCAACGACCTACGCACCGCCCTCCGCCTCGTCAACGGCGCCCCCTACGACGGACTCCGCACCCGCGGCACCGCCTGGCTCTCCACCAGCCCGCTCGACCAACACCTGCTGTGCAGCATCGTCGACGTCGCCCACATCGTCTCCACCATCGCCATCGAGACCGGCGACCTGCAACAAGCCCGGGCAGCCGCCGAACTGGCCGTCCTCGTCGCACCGACGGAAGCAAACCCGCAGATGGACCTCGCAGCGATCGCAGCCAGGACCGGCGACGACGTCAATGCGGCCGCCATCGCCAGAAGCGTCCTCACCTGGCGCGACGCCGCTGGCGACCAGGGCGACCTATCACAGCGCAACTACGCGATCCTGCGCACCCATCGCTGGCTGGAACGGTCCAGCCAAGCTAGCTGACGGTCCCAACTCGATCGTGGGGGTCGGGTAGATCCGCCCGCTTCTGCTTGATATGTGGGTGATCTTCTGGTTCGCCGACGCCGGGGTGGTGCGGGTGTCAGGATCGGGTGGAGGTGCTTGGGATGTCGCTGTTGCCGTGTTTGCTGCCTACTCGTGATCGGGTGGCGGGTGCGCCGCCTGGCCGGTTCGGGGATCCGCTGGTCGACGCCTATCTGGAGTTCCTGGTGGCTCGGGTTCGTCCGAACTCGGTGTTGGCGGCCTGGTATGACCTGACGGTGTTCTTCGCCGTGGTCGGCAAGCCGGTGGTCGCGGTGACGCCAGCGGACGTGTTCGGGTTCATCACAGCGCAACGCGCGGGGACGGCGTCGGTGCCGGCGGCGAGTGTGGCGCCGGTGGGGGTCGGTTCGGCGGGGGTGTCGTTGCGGACGATCCATCGCCGCCTGTCGACGATCAGCGGTCTGTACGGGTTCCTGGCGGCGCGGGGTGACGTGCGGGCGAGTCCGGTGCCGAAGGGGTTGCCGACGCGCCGGGAACGGAACCGGCCACGCCAGGGCGTGCCGTTGGTCCGGGCGCCGCGGACGTTGCCGACGATCCTGGCCCCGGCCGAGGTGGATGCGTTGACGGCCGCGCTGCGGACGCATCGGGATCGGGCGATGGTGGCGGCGATGGTGCTGGGAGGCCTGCGTCGGTGTGAGGTGTTGGGGCTGCGGATCGGTGACCTGCAGGTGACGCAACGGCGGGTGTTCGTCGCCGACGGCAAGGGTGGGCACCAGCGGCTGGTCCCGATCGCGGATCTGTTCTTCACCCAGGTGGCTGCCTATCTGGAACAGGAGCGTCCCGCCGACGCCGATACCGATGCTTTGTTCGTGGTGCTCAAGCGTCCCCGACGCGGCCAGCCTCTGACCGCCTACGGCCTGGACGAGGTCCTCGACGGGGCGAGGAGGCGGGCCGGGTTGGCGCATGCGACCTGTCACGAGTTGCGGCACACCTGCCTGACCCGGCTGCGGGAAGCGGGGATGGCACTGGAGGCGGTCCAGGCCCAGGCAGGGCACGCGTCGATCGAATCGACGAGGATCTACCTGCACCTGGCTGATGACTGGTTGGCGTCGCAGTACCGCAATGCCGCCGAGGTGATCGACGCCCAGGTCTTCGCCGAGCACCCCCTCCCACCGCCATCACCGTCGGCCCGGCCGGTGCTGGTTCCCGGATTCCGGAGGCTGCGATGAGCGCTCCGTTGCGGATGCCCACGTGGGACGAACTCGCCGCGGCCCGCCCCGACATGGTCGCCACGATGCGCGCCTACCTGACTCAGATCAGCTGCGTGCTACGGCCCGGCAGCGTGATGGGAGCCGACCTCGCGCTGCGGTCGCTGGCGGAGTTCCTGCTCGCCGAACACCCCCACATCCAGCGGGTTGCCGACATCGACCGGCCTCAAATCGAGGGCTACAAACCGTGGCTCGCGGCCCGTCCGGGACAGAACCGGGACCGGGTCACGCCGGCGACGATCGCTCACCGGCTCGGGACGTTGCGGATGTTCTTCCTCCGCATCGACGAGTGGGGCTGGGACGACGCGCCGGCCAGGGTGCCGATGTTCCACGGGGACGTGCCCCGCCAGCACCACGCCCTGCCCAAGGCCCTCGACGATCCGACCGCAGCCAAGCTGCTCCGCGCCGCCCAGGCCGACAGGCGGACGCTCGTCGGGGTCACGGTCGAGTTCCTGCTCCGCACCGGGCTGCGGGTCGGGGAGTACACCGCGCTCGCCGCCGATGCGGTCGTGCTGATCGGCGATACCCATTGGCTGCATGTGCCCGTCGGCAAGCTCCACGAGGACCGCTACCTGCCACTGCACCCCCGCGTCGTCGAGCTGGTCGACTCCTACCGCGACGCGCACGTGCCAGCCGGGCACCCGCTGCTCCTGCCGCGGGAGAACGGCAAACCCCTGGATCGGCACACCGTCACCCGGTTCATCAACAAGGCCGGCGCCTCCGCCGGGCTGGGCCACATCCATCCCCACCAGCTGCGCCACACCCTGGCGACCCAGGCGATCAACCGGGGCATGAGCCTGGAAGCGATCGCCGCGATGCTCGGCCACAAGTCCCTCGACATGACGCTGGTGTACGCCAAGATCGCGAACCGGACCGTCGCCGAGGAGTACTTCACCGTCGCCGAGAAGGTCGACGCCCTCTATGCCAGGCCAGCCCAACTACCCGCCGACGCCCTCGGCCCGAACATGGCCCGCCTCAACCGCGAGCACCACCGGCTCCTCGGCAACGGTTACTGCGTGCGCCCCACCGTCATGGACTGCGAGTTCGAGAACATCTGCGAAACCTGCGCCTACTTCACCACCGGCCTCGAGTTCCGACCCACCCTGATCGCCCAACGCGCCGACGCGTGCGCCAAAGGCCAAACCCGACGCGCCACCATCTACGACAGGCTCATCGCCGGCCTCGACACCACCGAAGCCTCTTGACAACGATCACCCACATAATGCCGAGTTGAGGATGTACCGAACCACCCGGGCTGGAGCCCGGGGTCCGCAACTGGCCGATGACCGCGATCATTGTTTGTTCGGTCATGGGTCGGGGCTTGGCGTCGTCAGGCCCCCAGGTTCGGAGGGGTGGCCGGGTTCCGAGGTGGCGGGCTGCGCCCCGCCGTTCAGCCGGTGGGGCGCAGGTAGCTGATCAGCTGCGAGCGCTGGTGGATGCCCAGCTTGCGGTAGACCTGCTGGATGTGGTGGACCGACCTATTCCCATCGCGTGAATGCTCCCCGGGGATCCGCTGTGCGCTTGCGGGCAACTGTCACTACACAGGTGAGCCGTTCCAGTTGCTTGTGTAGGAGCTCCGCCTGGTCCTCACTGGCGGTGAGCTGGTGCTCGAGGAGCCAGAGGTTGGGCTTGTTTGTGACCCAAGCAGTGATTGATCGTGGTCTGGTGCCGCGGTGACGCAGCAGGCCCACGACTCGATTGACCCCGTCGAGCCCGTCGTGCACGGTGATGCGCAGGATCCAGTCCGATACCTGATCCACCTCAGGTTCCGGTCATGGCCGTGGTGGCGCCGGCGACGTACGGGATGGGCCAGAGAACCGAGGCGCCGACGCTCAAGCGGTGTAAGACGAGCTTCTCGCGGTCGCGGTCGCGGTCGCGGTTGCGGGGCAGTACCACGTCTGCCCGGATCAGGTGGATCGCCATCAGGATGATGGCGATCGTGCTGGTGACGGCCATCAGGGTGCCGATTCCTCGGGCGCTGTTGTCGTCCTTCGGCGGCTTCTGGCGTTTTGGGTCATAAGGAACGTACCAGTGGAGTCGGCGGCGAGGGTGGGGGTGATGATCTCGCTGGCGGGGACGAGCACGATGTTCTCCTACGGGTGGCTGTGCTTGGTGGCGAGGTGGAGGAGCCTTGGCTGGGTCAGCTTTTGACGAGTCCGGTTGTGGGTGCGGCTGCTGCGGTCCAGCAGGACCGCGGATCGCTGGCGCGACGGCCAGGACGCCGACGGCGACCCGGAGCGCGGTAGGGCTGGCCGCGGCGAAGGCCAGCGGGTTGGCGGCACGCGGCTATGGGATCAGCCCGTGGGTTCGGGCGGCGGCGACTGCGGAGGTGCGGCTGTCTGTGTGGAGTTTGCCGAAGATGTGGACGAGGTGGGTTTTTACTGTGGCCTCGGAGATGAAGAGCGTGCGGGCGATTTCCTTGTTGGCCAGTCCGTCGGCGACGAGTCTCAGGACGTCCAGCTCGCGGTCGCTGAGTTGGGGGACACCGTGGGTCATCCGGTCGGCGACTCGTCGTTCGAGTTCGGGGGACAGGACGAGTCGTCCGCCGGCGGCGTCGTGGATGCCTTGGACGATCACCTCGGGCTCGGCGTCTTTCAGGAGGTAGCCGGCTGCTCCGGCCATGACCGCCCGGACGATGTCGCTGTCGTTGTCGTAGGTGGTCAGGATGAGCACGGCGGGACGCTCGCCCCCGCGCCGCAGGGTCTCGGTCAGGGTGACCCCGTCGATCCCGTCGCCGAGGCGAAGGTCGCTGAGGACGACGTCTGGGTCCAGGGTGGCGACGAGGGTGAGTGCTTCTTCGGCTGTGGCCGCGGCTCCGACCACGTTGAGGGTTGGTTCGCCGGCGAGGAGTGCGCGGAGCCCGGAGCGGACGACGGGGTGGTCGTCGACGAGCAGGACCGTGATCATGGCGTTCCGCCCGCCGCGGGAACGAACGGGACGGTGACCGAGATGGCCGTACCCTGCCCGGGTTCGCTTTCGATGGCGAGGCCACCGCCGATCGCGGCGAGGCGTTCCTTCAGCGCTCTCAGCCCGTAGCCTCCGGCCAGTGTGGGCTCGGCGGCGATGGCGCTCGGGTCGAAACCCACTCCGTCGTCAACCACGTCGAGGCGGACCTGGTCGTCGGCGCGGGCGAGGGTGACCCGGACGTGTGTGGCGCCGGCGTGCCGGCGCACGTTAGCCAGGGTTCCTTGCGCCGCGCGGAGGATGGCCACCTCGGTTGCGGTGTGCAGGCGCGGAAGGTTGGGGTCCAGGTCGATGGTGACGTCGGCATTCAGCTGGGTGGCCAGCTCGGTGGTCATTCGGGTCAGGGGTGCGGCGAGGCCTCCGGTGGCGAGGTCGTCGGGGGCCAGTGCGTATACGACGCGGCGCGATTCGGTGAGGTTCTCTGCTGCCGCCGCGCGGATCTGGGCCAGGAGTTCTTGTGCGCGCCCGGGGTCGGTTTCGCGAGCTGCTGCGCGGGTGAGGAGCAGGATCGAGGAGAAACCTTGGGCAAGGGTGTCGTGGATGTCGTGGGCGAGCCTGGTGCGTTCGGCGTTGACAGCCGCTTCCTGCTGCGTCCGGACCAGTTCATCAGAGAGCGCGTCCGCCTCCGCCTGGGCCTCCAGAACGCGGGCGAGCAGGCGTTGGTGTTCCTTGCCCTCCTGCTCGAGTCGGAGCGCGCCGCGGGCCAGGCCGACGGCGACGAGTGCACCGATGATCGGCCCGAGCACGGCGGCACTGGAGGACTGCCCGTGCTGGTTCAGCACGGCGATGGCCATCGCAACGCTGGCCGCGGTGAGGGTCAGGGCGAGCGGCAGGCTCACGACCTGGGCGACCCACATCCAGACGGGGAAGGCGAGCCAGACGAAGTCCGGCGATACCCACATCAGCGCGACCGTGGCGCCCAGCAGCGCCACCACCCACACTGCCCTGCCTTTGGGGCCGAGGCGGCGGTGCGTGAGCAGCCCGGCGACGAAGAGCGCCGCGACGGCACCGCCGGCGAGGGCCACGGGCCAGCCCCGGTCCCCGACGCCGCGCGCCACGCCGATCACCAGGAGTGCTCCGAAGAGGACGCTCTGGCCGATCCGCAGCAGCCCGGCAGCCACCGACGAGCTGGGCGTCGCGCGCATCGGGCCTCCCTCCACACCGGTCAGGTTAGCCGCGCGCCGGCAGGGTGGCCGGCTCGGAGAGGGTGTCGGCCTTGAGGGCACGGCGCAGGATCAGGAAGAACAGGACGAACGACCCGGTAAGGATCATGTGACCCAGCCCGGAGATGCCCGCGATCATCGGCGAGTCCGCGAACGTGGCGCCGAGCACCTGCAATGACCCCTTGACGAGCATCATGGTGAACGTGAGGGCCAGGCCCGCGTTCCAGAACAGCAGGAACCAGCGCATTCGACGGTCGGCGTCGAGCGCGAACACCTTGGTGAGGGCCAGTACGACCAACAGGATGATCGTTCCCAACGCGAGCGCGTGGGTGTGAGCCACGGACAGTTGGGTGAAGCCGGTGAAGTCGCGTTGGCGGGTGAACTCTCGGTAGAACAGCCCGGACGCCAACCCCAGGGTCGTCCAGATGGCGGCAGAGGTGAACAGCTTCCTGATCATGGTTGGTCCTTCGATCGATGTGGTTGGGTCTTAGGCGGCCGAGCCGAGGGCCCCAGCCAGGTAGGGAATGAGCCAGAGAGCCCACACGGCCAGGGAGAATCGGTGGAACGCCAAACGTTCGGACTCGCGGTTGCGAATCAGCACCACCACGGCCCAGGCGAGGTGGACCGCCATCAGCGCCAGCGCCGCGGCACCGGTCCAGGCCATCAGGCCGTTGAGGATCCCGGCTGCGCCGGCGCGGTCGCGACTGGACTCCACGGCTATCAGCGTCATCAGGGCCGTCCCGGAGGCATCGAGCACCAGGCCGGCACCGAAGAGGGCGGCATGCCGCCACCGAAGCCGACCGACGCGACGCTCCGACCACACCCCGGTCGAGTAGAAGGCGAGGGCCGCGGTGATCAGGACAATGGCAGAGATAAGCACAACTCCATGGTCGGCAATCGCGAGAATCGCTTCCACCCAGGCGCATCCATCATTCGATGGACACTGGTTGGCGAGTCGCCCGTCGCCAGTCGCCGGGTGCCAAATTGGGCCTACGGTCGGCTAGGCACTGGCCGGTGAGTCGGCTGGCTTTGACGCAGAGGTGGCCTCAGCACCCTGCACCGCATTCAGGCGGGCGAGCCTCACTGAGAACGACGGAACCACCGTCCCGGTGGCGTGGCGCTCGATCAGCGGCGATGGCGAGACTTTGCCGCTCTATCCGAGCGCCGAGGCGCCCTGGATCATCAATCTCGCCAACCCAGCCCACGACGGCCAAGACGCGCTGAATGCAGCCGTTGGAACATCCTGAATTGCCGCGCCGCGGACGATAACCTGCGGCTGAGGAGCGCGGCGTCCTATTACGACCCCGTCCGTCCTACCTCCACGATCTGCGCCAACTTGACCAGATCGACGACCGGCGTAAGTCAGGACCGGTGCTTAGCCGTCGTAACTCCAGAGTTCGAGCGCCGATGCATCCCGCACGTCCATTTGGGCCACGCCCTTGTACAACCGGATCTTTCCGCTCCCACACACGGTGGTCCCGGGTTCAATCGGGTCGATGTAGGAGTCCCAGAGAACGAACGTGAAGCGGTCAGGAGACGGGTAATCCTCGCCGATGTTCACGAAGGTGCCATCTGCCGTCTCTCGTCCGCTCATGAGGGGGCCGCACACGCGCTGAACAGTCCCCACGTGATCTGACGCCTCGTCCCACCCCAGACCGCCTTCGGGCCACTGCTGCCCCATGCCGGGCCGGTTGCCACGTGAGGTGCACGTGCCCTCCTGCTCCAAGAGGGTGACTGCCTCCTCCCGGTTCCCAAAGGTGCGGAGTTCATCGCAGGAGGAACCCGAGCCAGGTCCAGGAACTCTGTTTGAGATGTAGTCCACGGCGATGTCGTACTCATTCGAGCAGTTATCGGCCAGCGCCTGCATGACAGAATCCGCATCACCTTTGCCCGTTCGCTCGTAGCTGATGGCCGCGTCAAGCAGTTGGGAGCAGTTCGGACGCCCGTCGGAGGAGCGAGAATCCGCAGAACTGGCGCACCCCAAGGTCCCGTTGGCGAGTGCCAGCGTAATAAGCGAAGCGGCGAAGGTACGCAGACGAGCGTTCATAATGGCCGATTCTTTCACCCCGGCCGCTGTCACCACCTGCCGTCCGCTGACCGATCCCGCCGGCACCATCGCCGAGTCGAGGTCACCGAGAGGACACGTGCGCTCGTCTGTGCTGGGACGGAAGCCCTGCTGGGTGTCTGACGAACGCTCGCTCATGCCGCGTTGTGCGAAAGAGCCCTGGCCGCCCAACAGGGCTTGCCATCTACAGCACTCCGCTGGCTTCAGCTTCAATCCGGGCTCTTGTCTGGAGGACTGCGGGCCGGAACCGCTCCAGGGTGTCTAGGAGCCATCGCTTGGCCTGCGGCTGTTTGGCTAGGTCGGTTATGTCTCCGCCTTCGGGTCGTGCGGAGTAGATACGACATGCCTTGTAGCCGTCCATCCGGTCGTAGATCAAGGGCTGGCCGAACGCCCGGTCGAGGTCTTCGCGGTGAGCGAAGTATCGCTCGTACTCGACAGTGTTGGCATCGGCATCTGGCGAGCCGAAGTAGAGCTCGACACGGGGCCCTGAACTCGGGAAGTTCAGTTGGTACAGGACCCCCGGCCTGCCTGCGGCCATGGACACCCACGACTGGTTGCTCGTGGTTCCTCGCGTCCAGTCAGGGTGCTTGGCTCGCAGTTCTGTCAACACGTCGGTCCAGAAAGCCGTGTAAAGCGAGTTCTTCTGCGTGGCTCCTTTCAACTGGTCGGCGTGGACCTGCTTTGCCCAGTCGTTCGGCTGGGCCACCAGCCGGAACAACGGTGCCGGACGGCTGGAGTCGATCTGAACGGCGGACACCTCGACGCCGAAGAAGCGAGTGTCCTCGTCGGTGTGCTCGTTCAGCCAGTCCAGCGCCGCCCGGTGTTCGTCACGGAAGCTCGGCGCACACCACACGATCGTCGACGGGTTGGTACCGCCGGCATAGGTGAGGATCTGGCCAAGGTGGGAATGGTCGGTCTGCTCAAGCTGGTTCTCCACGATTACGACCCCTTGGGTGCCCGGGGTCTGGCCGATCAGGTCCAGCCTGAACCCACCGACCTGGTGCTCGGCGTGCGTGAGCTCGAGTTCCATGCCAAGCACGTCAGCCAGGACGTCGGCGTTGGCGAGCAGCCAGCTGGTGAAGTCCCGGTCCTCGTACTTCCACACATCCCGGACGGGAATCGAGCGAAGACGACTGAGATCTGCGGTCATGTGGACATTGTGGCCAATCCGGGCGGCGGCTGCTCGCGCGGATCGGAGGCATGCCCCTTGCCCAGGCTCTGGCGCTCCACGCGTGGTCGATTTGCCGTCCTGGTAAGGGCGCGAGATTAGACCTGATGGCAGCCCGTTCCTCGGGGCCTGCAGTCTGTGGTCCCGTGTGGGTGCGCAGACGGAGCACCCAGGGGTGCAGGACTGAGCACTGCCCACTTCCGCATCTGCCGCGGGCAGTGCGTGGCCGACATGGCTCGGACGCTGCCGGCTTCGGAGCACCCGAGCACGACCGTCCTGTCATGCCGCTTCGGGTGCGTCTCGGGGCTGTTTTGGGAGCGGTGCTTCTAGGCTGCTGGGGTGGTCTTGAGCAGGAGTCGTGGCGGGCGCGCGGCCCGGCGCCGGAAGCGTCGGCTGAGCATGGTCGTGAACGATCTGACCGCCGAGCAGTGGGACGCCCTGCAGGCCGCCTGGGGTGGGTGCGCCTACTGCGGCGTGACCGGCGCCCCGCTCCAGCGAGACTGCATGTTGCCGGTCTCACGCGGTGGTCGCTACACCCTGGCCAATGTGGTGCCGGCGTGCGCGTCGTGCAACGCCAGTAAGTGGAACTCCGAACTCACGAGCTGGATGCGCCGCAAGCACTTCGATGAGGCCGGTTTTCTGCGACGCCAGACAGTGATCCCGAGGCAACTGGTGGACAGGTTCGCTCGCATCCCCGAAGGATGACCCACCCATGCCGCGCGTCGGGTGGGCGGCCGTGCCGATGTCGGACGTGGCGCTCGGATGACGTGTCTGAATCGGCGCGCGGATAAGTAGCGCCAGACCCGTGCCCGTGGCAGCGCCGGCGGGGATCTATGCGGTCCTTCGGGGTGCTCTTGCCGGGAGGAGGAGAACTCCGCTCAAGACCAGGCTGCTGATTCCGACCGGAATCCGATGTCCGGCCACAGATCAGCTTCGAACAGGCCGACGGGGGAGCCCGGACAGACACTGCAAGCCATAGCACCTGGTGACATTCGCATGGTCTCAACTGTCCGGAACGGGCCCCTTCGCTGGCTTAAGGGGGTGAGCCTGAGGAGGCGGTGGAGAGATGGGTGTGGATCGCGACGTTGTCGCCCGGCTGTTCGACCAGGTCGCCAGTGAGCAGGACGTGATCGACCAGCTGGCTGCGAGTGCCCTGCGGTTGCAGGAGATTCAGCAGGCGAAGCGGGAGCTGGCGTCTTTGGATGCGGTGACGCGCAGGCGGGCGGTGGCCCGGCGGCACGCTGTGTTGGCGGTCGGGGTATGAACGGCCTGGTCGCGGTCGACGAGCTCGCTCGCGCTTACCGGGCGGCGTCGCTCGGGGAGTTCCGCAGTGGCAGCCACCGGGTCGGTGGTTCCGCTGATGTCAACGGGGTGTGGCGCCCGGGGGCTGGTGAGCAGGTCGTCGCGGTGGTCGGTTGCTCGGGGGGTGCGGGTGCTTCGACGGTCGCTTTGGGGCTTGCCTCGGCTGCTGGGGATGCTCGCGTCGTTGAGTGTTGCTCGGTGGCGGCGTCCGGGCTCGCCGGCGCCAGTTCGGCCGAACTCGGGGTGACACCGGACGGGTGGGTGCAGGGTTCCCGCGGGCCGGTTCTGGTGGAGCGTCGCGGCGAGCGGGTCGAGAGCCCGGCGCACTGCCTGACCCCGTCGGCGGCGACCCGGGCGCTCACGGTTCTGGACTGTGGTTGGGACGTGGATCTCCTGGTTGCTGGCGTCGGCTGGTTGGGTGCCACGGTCCGAGAGGCGCCGACTGTTGTGGTCGTGGCCCGCCCGACCTTGCCGGGTTTGCGGCGGCTCGAGGCCGCGGTCGGGCTGCTCGGCCAGGGTCGGGTCTGCGCGGTGGTGGTCGGTGTGGAGAAACGCTGGCCTCGTCCGCTTGAGCGGGCGCTGGGCCCGGCCGGTCGTGCGCTGCGCTCGGAGGGCCGGCTGATCGGCCTACCTCACCATCCGATCTTGGCTTTGGAAGGTCTGACTCCTGAGCCGCTTCCTGCCCCGATTCTCGCGGGTTGCTCGGCTGTGCTCACTGTGTTGGAAGGAAGTTCCCGATGATCTCTCTCACTGTCGTCGCCTCGCAGTTGGTCGGGGCGCTCGTCCCGCTGATGGTTCCGCTCCAGGTTTGCCCGAAGGCGCCGCCGGGGGCCCAGAAGTACGCCGATGACGTGATGGGCTACGTGCTTTGGGGTGTGGGGATCGTGTTCTTCCTCGGCTTGGTGATCGCGATCGCGTCCCTGGTGGCCGGGCGGATCGTGAACATGCCGCACGCCACCAAGGTGGGCATCGTCGGCATTGTCATCGTGATCGTCGCCGCGATCGCCTACGTCGTCGCGCCGGGCATCGTCGATGGCATCCTCGGCAACGGCTGCATCTGAGACGCCCATGTCACGCCGCAACCTGACCTCTCGAAGCGCCGAGCCGTGGAGCCGCCCCCGACTCCTGGCGATGCTCGGCAGCCTGGCCTTGGTCGTCGTTCTCATCCTGGTGGGGGGCGGCTTGGCGGTCTGGCACGCCGTCGTCAGCGATGGCCGGTCCCCGGGCGCCGTGACCGGCCAGCCGACGTCAGGCCCGACGGACCCTCGTCTCGACCGGGATGGGCTTGCCGAGGCGGCGATGGCGTCGGTCGATCCGCAGGCGGCGTTCCATCCGAATCCGGCGACGACGCCGGGCGTCTCGATCGTGGTGCCCCAGCCGTCGGCGCTTGACGGGCCGGCAGGGGTCCCGACCGGGTTCCCGCATACGCACGAGGGAGCGGTCGGGCAGTGGGCCGCGATCACTCAGACGGTGTTGGAGTCGATGAGCCTGCCTCGTACCCGGGAGATCCACGACGCGTGGGTTCGGCCTGGTGGTCCGGCGTTCGGGCGGTGGACGCTCACCCGCAACGTGATCTCGTTCCTCACTGCGGCCCGGCAGGGCGGGCAGGAGAAGGATCTCACCACGATCGTCGCGGCGACTCCGGCTGCCGGGTTGGTGAAGGGCAGCGACGGCCCGGACTGGGCGGTGGTCTGCGTGCTGTTGGACGTGCAGGCCTGGATCAAGACCGAATCCCGGATGGGGTACGGGCTGTGCTCCCGGATGGAGTGGACGGACGGGCGTTGGCGGGTCGCCGACGGCGCCGAACCGGCGCCGGCTCCGTCGGTGTGGCCGGGCTCGAACGCTGCCGTCGCCGCGGGTTGGCTGGCCTGGCGCGAGGGCGAGGTGCGCTGATGCCTTGGGATCCGTTCGGCCAGCTTGCCTCGGTTGCCGCGCAGATCGCCACCGACGCGTGGACCGCGGCGTGGCTGGGTGTGTGGAACGCCGGGTTGTGGGTGCTGCGGCTGGTGCTGTCGTGGATGGACGCCTGGCTCACCCCGGATCTGTCCGCCGCCGGGCCTGCCCGTGACCTGTACCAGGTGACGTTCTGGCTGGCCGGGGTGATGGTGCTGGTGATGTTCATGGTCCAGGTCGGCATCGCCGCCGGGCGGCACGACGGTAAGGGGCTGGCCCGGGCCGGGATCGGGATGGGCCAGTTCCTGGTGGTCACCGGCGGCTGGATCGGCTACACGGTCGCGATCACGACCGCGGCGGGTGGTTTGACGCGGGCGGTGATGTGGCAGGTGATGGGGGTCACGTCGTGGAACTCGTGGGAGCCGTGGACGTCGTTCGACGTGAAGCAGATCACTGACGCCGGCCTGGCGACGGTGCTGGGGTTGATGGGGCTGCTGATGTGGATTGCCGCGATCGGGCATCTGTTGGTGATTCTGGCCCGTGACGCCGCGCTGATGGTGCTGGTCGCGACCGGCCCGATCACCGCCGCCGGGTTGGTGAACGAGGGCACCCGGGCCTGGTTCTGGAAGGCGTTCCGCTGGTTCCATGTGGCCGCTTTCACCCCGTTGCTGGTGGTGATCGTCACCGGCGTGGGCATGAAGTTCGCCACCGGCGCGGCGGCGGGGAGAGCCGGGTCGATGGAGGCCTCGATCGGCACCGCGCTGCCGGCGATCATCCTGATCTGCATCGCGGTGGTGTGCCCGGTCGCCCTGTTCAAACTGCTCGCCTTCGTCGATCCGGGAACCGCCTCGGGCGCGTCGATGCGGGCTGGGCTGGCCGGCATGGGGGGCATCCAGGGCCTGCTGCGCGGCAACCCGACCGCCGGCTCGGACGGCACCGCCAGCCAGTCGGCCGGCAGCCAGTCCGCCGGCGAGGCCAGCGCGGACGCGGCCACCACCGCGCGGGTCACCACCGCGGTGCAGCAGGGCGCCGGGTTCTTCGGCGCTGTCGGCGCCGGGCTGGCGGCCGGTATCGGCGCGATCACCACGGTCGGTACGGTCGGCACCTCGGTGCTCACCGACCTGACCAACCAGGAAG
>JAEXCA010000027.1 GCA_023393755.1 Actinomycetes bacterium
CAGGTAGCCGCGCCGGCTCCAGCCCCGTACCGGGGTCTCGATCAGTTCACCGGTCTCCACCAGGTCGGCGATCGCCGCCCGGGCGGTGGCCAGCCTGAACCGGAAGTAGTCGGCCAGGCAGCGGTCGGTGGCGATGCCCAGCGCAGCCGCCGAATGGCGGATCAGGATCCGGGCCGATTCCTCCGCGTCAGGGGTGGGAACGGAGCGCACCGCGGCGGGCAGGACGCGTTCCGGCAGGTCGTACAGCCGCTCGAACTGGCTGTTCCGGCCGGCGGCGGTGAGTTCGCCGATCAGGAACAGCCACTCCAGGACGTGCTTGGCCTGCGACCAGTTCCACCACGGCGCCCGCTCGCGGTCGTCCGGATGCTCGATCTGCCGGGAGGTCACCGGTCCGTTGGCTGCCACGAAGTCGAGGACCTGCCGTTCCAGCTGCGGGTGCTGGGCCCGGATCGCCTGGATCGCGGGCCAGGGCTCCGCCTGTCGTCGGGCGTCCATCCGAAACCGCAGGGCGGGCTCGAGACCCACGTCGAGCAACGAGGCAGCGTGCCCCCAGTACTCGAAGAGGCGTCGCGGTGCTCGTCCGGCGGCCCGGTCCAGCAGGCCACGGTCGTAGGGTCCCAGCCGGGCGAACAGCGGCATGTAGTGGGCCCGGACCGCCACGTTCACCGAGTCGATCTGCAGCTGGCCGATCCGGTCGACCACCTGCTGCAGCTGCCGGGCGGTGACGGCCCCGGGCCACGGACGCCCGAACCCCTGCGCGGCGAGTGCCACCCGCCGCGCCTGGGCCGGGCTGAGCGCGGCGCTACTCAGCGCCGTGCTTCGCGACGCTGAGGTGGATCACGCCGTAGTCGTAGGCCTTGCGGCGGTACGCCACGCTCGGCGACCCGCTCTCGGCATCGACGTAGAGGAAGAAGTCGTGGCCGACCAGCTCCATCTCGTCCAGCGCCTGGGCCAGGGTCAGCGGGGTGGCCTCGAAGAACTTCTCCCGCACCACCAGCGGGCCGTCCCCGCGGACCTCCAGCCCACCGGGCAGGGTCTGCACGTCGTCGTCCTCGGTCTCCTCGGGTTCGGCGACCGCGGCCGCCACGTCCACGACCGCCTGGTCGGTCCGCAGCCCGCGGTGGGTCTTGCGCCGGTCCGAGGCCCGCCGCAGCTGTGACTTCAGCTTCTCCAGCGCGCGGTCGAAGGCCACCGCCTTGTCGTCGGCGCTGGCCTCGGCGCGGACCACCGGTCCCCGGCTCCGCAGCGTGATCTCCACCTGGGTGGACTGGTCGGGCTGACGCTTGTAGCTGTTGGCGGTCACCTGGACCTCGATCCGGATCACGCGGTCTTTGAGCTTCTCGATGGCGGCGAGCTTCTCCTCCACGCGGGCGCGGTAATCGTCCGGGATCTGGCAGTGACGACCGGTCACAAGGACATCCATGTCAACCCTCCTGCTCTGCGGTGTCGGGGTCGGCACCCTCGGGACGAGGAATGCCCAGAGACAACCGTGGCACCCGAGCCTTCTCCTCCCGCGAAGCGGGGGGATCCGGCGTGGGTGCCATACCCCCACCGTAGTGCCCCGCAGGGACAGTTGAAAGGACCACGTCCAACCTCGCCCGGTCGTGCCGCAACAAGCCTGTAACAGCGGCTAACCACCTCGTAACACCGCGCACCTTCGGGCGTAACAGCGATCCGACAGCGTTTCCCCCATGATTCTCGAACTCGATACCGGCGACACCGCCTGGATCCTCACAGCCGCTGCGTTCGTGCTGTTGATGACCCCCGGTCTCGCCCTGTTCTACGGTGGCATGGTCCGTGCCAAGGGCGTCCTGAACATGATGATGATGAGCTTCGTCAGCATGGGCGTCATCGGCGTCCTGTGGGTGCTGTACGGCTACAGCCTGGCCTTCGGCGATTCCGTCGGCGGGCTGGGGCTGATCGGCAACCCGCTGGAGTTCTTCGGTCTGCAGGGCCTGATGGCCGGGGACTCGCTCTCCGGCACCCTGCCCTCGCTGGCCTTCGTCGCCTTCCAGGCCTGCTTCGCGATCATCACCGTCGCGCTGGTCTCCGGCGCGATCGCCGACCGGGTGAAGTTCGGCGCCTGGGTGCTGTTCACCGTGCTGTGGGGGACGTTCGTCTACTTCCCCGCCGCGCACTGGGTGTTCGCCTTCGACGGCGACACCACCAAGGGCGGCTGGATCGCCAACGTGGTCGGCGCGATCGACTTCGCCGGCGGCACCGCGATCCACATCAACGCCGGCGTCGCCGCGCTGGTGCTGGCGCTGGTGGTCGGCCCGCGGATCGGCTTCGGCAACCGTCCGATGCGACCGCACAACCTCACCCTGGTGATGCTCGGCGCCGCGCTGCTGTGGTTCGGCTGGTTCGGCTTCAACGCCGGCTCGGCGGTGGCCGCCAACGGCCTGGCCGCGCTGGCCTGGGTGAACACCCTGGCCGCGACCGCCGCCGCCATGCTGGGCTGGCTCGCGGTGGAGAAGTTCCGCGACGGTCACCCGACCTCGCTGGGCGCCGCCTCGGGGATCGTCGCCGGCCTGGTCGGGATCACCCCGGCGGCCGGTTCGGTCAGCCCGATCGGTGCCCTGATCATCGGCGTCGCGGCCGGCGCGCTCTGTGCCCTGGCGGTCGGCCTGAAGTACAAGTTCGGCTACGACGCCTCGCTCGACGTGGTGGGCGTCCACCTGGTCGGCGGCGTGGTGGGCACCCTGCTGATCGGCTTCCTGGCCGATCCGGCGACCTCCGGCGACCCGGCCAGCCCGGGAGCGGCGGGCCTGTTCTACGGCGGCGGACTCGACCAGTTCTGGAAGCAGCTGATCGGCGTGGTCGGGATGGTGGCCTTCTCGCTGGTGATGACCTACGTGATCGCGCTGATCATCAAGGCAGTCATCGGTTGGCGGGTCTCGGCCAGCGAGGAACTCGGCGGCATCGACCTGGCCGAGCACTCCGAGGTCGGCTACGACCTCAGCCCGGTGTACTACTCCAGCAAGGTGCAGCGAACCCTGGTGCTGACCGCCGACGACCTCCCGCAGACCGAGAAGACAGGAGCCTGACAAGTGAAGCTGGTCACAGCGATCATCCAGCCCGAACAGCTGGAGAACGTCCAGAAGGCGCTGGTGCGCCATGGCGTCGCCGGCATGACGATCACCGAGGTCTCCGGGTACGGACGGCAGCGGGGTCACGTGGAGGTCTACCGGGGAGCCGAGTACACCATCGACTTCATCCAGAAGGTGAAGGTGGAGGTGCTGGTGGACGACGCCGAGGCGGAGACCCTGATGGGGGTCATCCTGCAGGGCGCCCAGACCGGCTCGGTGGGTGACGGGAAGATCTGGGTGGTCGACGTCACCCAGGTCGTCCGGGTCCGCACCGGAGAGAGCGGCAGCCAGGCCATCTGATCCCATCATCGCGACGCGGGGACCCACCGGTCCCCGCGTCGTGGCGTCTGGGCGACCGTCGCGGCTCCGTAGGGGGCACAGCCGGACGCCCGCAGCGCCTCCGCGACCGCCACCAGGGTCGAGCCGGTGGTCACCACGTCGTCCACCACGACCACCGAGCCGGCCGGAAGCCGACGGACGCACCGGTAGGCGTCCCGGGTGTTCACCAGGCGTTCCCGGCGACCCAGGCCGGCCTGGTCGTCCGGGGTCCGGACCAGCCGCACCGCCCGCACCACCCTCGCCTCGCCCCCGCCGCCGCGCAGGTGCCGGCCTGCGCCGGCCGCCAGGGCGGCGGTGAGGTCGATCCCCCGCTCGATCACCCGCGCCCGCACCGACGGCACCGGCACCAGGCTGAGCGGCAGGCGGGGCTCACCCCGCAGCAGCAGCTCCGCCACCGCACCGGCCAGCAGCCGGCCGAGCAGCCTGACCTGGATCAGCGCCTGCCGTTCCTTGGCGGCCAGCAGCACCCGCCGCAGTTCGTCGGCGTACGGACCCGCCGCCACCGTGTCCGGAAAGCCGGGCACCGGCCGCCGGACCACGACCGGGCGCAACGAACCCAACCCGGACGAACAACTCCGGCACAGCCCGAAGGCGGGCGCCCCGCAGCCGGCGCAGCGCGCGCCCAGCAGCAGATCCGCCGCCGCATCCACCAGTCGCATGCCCGGTCAGCATGGCGCGGACCGGGCCCGGTGTGCCAGTTGTCCACAGCCCTGCGACGGTTTGGGGGAACCGGTCCCCGAGGTCGCGCGAGGCACGGGTCTCGAAGGGTCGCCCGGGCTCGGAGAGCCCTGCTGGCCGGCCTCGGCCAACGAGGAACTGGCGTCGGCGCGTCCTCAGGTGTAGGTGAGCGCGTCGGACTCCAGGGCGGTGAGTTCCCAGCTGAACGGCCCTTCGAAGCGGTAGACCGCTCCGGTACCGCGGAGCACCGGCTGGCTGCCGGGAACCACGGCGAGTTCGCTCAGCCCGGCCAGATCGGCCGGACCGATGTCCTCCGCCTGCGCCGAGTCCTGGTCCACCTCGACGACGCTGGAGGTGACGCGGTGGGAGACCAGCACCAGCAACGCGGTCGGGGTCAGCCAACCGACGTCCAGCACGCTCCGGGCGGCCTCGGCGGGGGGGCTGACCGTGACGGTGCGGAAGTCCCCCAGCACGATGCCGTCCGGGCTGCGGACGACCCGGGCGATCCCCACCTGCTCGACCGTCACCCCGTCCACCCGCGGACCGTCCAGTACCAGGGCGATCCGGGTGCCGTCCGGCGAGAGCCGGAAGGCCAGTACCCCGTCGGCCGGCATCACCCCCTCGATGGTCACCGGAATGGGGGTGTGGTCGTCCGCGGCGAAGACGCTGAACCCGGCGGCCTCAGCGCCCGCCTCGATCGCCCACAGCTCGTTCCGGCGGGAGTAGTCGGGTCGCAGCAACCGCTCGCCCTGCAGCAGCACGGTCTCGGTTTCGTCGCCCTCGCCGGCGATCGCCAGCGCCGTACCCTCGGGATTGACCGCGGCGAGCTCGGTCAGGTCGCGGCGGGCCGCGATCGTGCCGGCGGCACCCAGGGCGGTGACCACCGGCTCCAGTTCGTTCCACGGCTCCCGGGAGGAGACGGTGCGCACCACGCCCTCCCGCACGGCCAGCAACTCCCCGCCCTGCGGGTCGACGGGGGCGAACTCGGGGAAGGCGGCGGTGGTCAGCGTCACCGCGGTCGTGCCCGGCAGCGGCAGCAGGGTGGCGCCGATGCTGAACTGGACGGCGGCGACCTGCGGCAACTCCGTCAGGGAGGTAGTGAACTCGGCCATCAGCATCCGGCGCTGCTCGTCGGAGAGTTCCGCGGCGGCGGGCGCCAGCTTCAGCACGGCCACGTCCTGAGGCAGCAGCTCCACATCCTCGACCACGGATCTCAGCCAGGGTGCCCTCCGTACCGCGGGAGCGAGCCACCCTCCCGGCCCGGCGAGCTGGGCCTCCACCACCGACTTGGGGGTGAGCGCGTTCTGCGCGACGTAGCGGGGGTCGGGAACCAGCACCGAACCGGTGGCGTCCATGAAGTGGAGGTCGACCGCGGTGTAGTTGGTCTCGAAGTGGTAGCGGGAGATCAGCAGCCCGTCCGGTGGGTGGCCGATGCGCCACTGCCCGTTCCGCTGCTCCAGACCGAAGTCGTGCCGGTGACCGCCACTGGCCTCCCGGTACTCCCCCCGCGGGCTGATGGTGCCGCTCAGCACCGGCTCCACGGTGATCGCCGGGTGGTCCTCGGTGCCGGTGTCGGCCTCCCGGGGCTGGTAGCCGTTGGCGTAGATCAGGGTGCCCGACTCGGGTCGCCAGGCGGCGTCCGCCTCCGGGGTGAGGTACTGGCGGGCGATCGCGAAGCCGGGCTGGTCGGTGCCCATCGCGTGCAGGAAGCCCTCGACGATCAGCATCGGCGAGGCGTCCGGTGCCGGCGGAACCGGGGCCACCTTCACCCCGGAGTCGATCTGTTGACCACCGGAGGCGTGCTCGCGCACCGGGCCGGAGGTCGGGACGGTCGCGCAGCCGGCCAGCAGGACGATGACCGCGGCCGCCGCCGCCAGGGGTCTAGGGCGCCACATCGGTGACCTCCCTCTCGTGGTCGGGTGGCCGCTGCGGCCAGGGTGGGGAGACGACCTCGTCGCCGGCCCGGCGCGGCAGGGTCAGGACGAACTGGGCGCCCTCCCCCGGGCTGCCCCAGGCGGAGAGCAGGCCGCCGTGCAGGCGGGCGTCCTCCAGCGCGATCGACAGGCCCAGCCCGGTCCCGCCCAGCCGCCGGGCGCGGGCCGGGTCGGCCCGCCAGAACCTGTCGAACACCAGCTTCGCCTGGGACGGCGTCAGCCCGACGCCGTGATCGCGGACCGCGACCGCAACCGCGTCCTCACTGCCCCGGACGTGCACCCTGATCGGCCGGCGGTCGCCGTGTTCGATCGCGTTGGTCAGCAGGTTGCGGACGATCCGGCGGATCCGGCGGGAGTCCACCTCGACCTGGCAGGTGGTCGGGGCATCCAGGGTCAGTTCGGTCCCGAACTCCTCGGCCAGCGGCGCCACCGCCTCCACCTCCTCGGCGACCAGGGCCGCCAGGTCGATCGGATCGAGCGAGAGCTCCGCCGCGCCGGCATCGAACCGGGAGATCTCCAGCAGGTCGGTCAGCAGCGCCTCGAAGCGATCCAGTTCGGTGGCCATCAGTTCGGCCGAACGCGCCGTCAGCGGCTCGAAGGACGAGCGGTTGGCGTGCAGCACCTCGGCGGCCATCCGGATCGTGGTCAGCGGCGTGCGCAGTTCGTGGGAGACGTCGGAGACGAACCGCTGCTGCACCAGCGACAACCCCTCCAGCTCGGAGATCTTGCGGGCCAACTGCTCGGCCATGTGGTTCATCGAGGTCGCCAGGGAGGCCTGGTCCTCGGTGCCGACCACCGCCATCCGGTCCTCCAGATGGCCGGCTGCCAGTCGCTCGGCCGCCCGACGGGCTGCCCGCACCGGCTGCAGCACCTGCATCGCGATCAGGTACACGGTCAGCGCCAGGCCGAACAGCAGGAACAGCCCGGTGGCCAGCGTGGCCTGCTGGACGACCGCCAGGGTCTGTCGCTCCTGCGCGGTCGAGAACACGAAGAACACCGGGTAGGCGACCTGCCCCTGCGCCTGCAGGTTGGTCGCCACCACCAGACCCGGAACCGGCTCGCGGCCGTCGGTGAACTGGATCAGCGTCGGCGTGCTCCACAGCCCGTCGCCGGCGGCCGCCGTGCTGCGGATGATCACCGGGATGGTGGCCGGGTCGAGCACCCGCGGGGCGATCTGGGAGACCGGGGTCTCCACCACCACGAAGTACTGATTGCCGAACTGGCCCCGGTCGGCGGCGGCCCGGGCCAGCTGCGTGATCCGCTCGTTGACCGAGGTGGTCTGCCGGTCGGTGGAGTTGAGATCGGTCTGCATCTCCTGGATCACCGCCGAGGCCTCGGCGACCGACGCCTGGGTCTTGCCCTCGATGATCCCCCGGCTGGACTGGTCGAGCAGGAACCACCCGGTCGCCGCCAGGATGGCGATCGACGCGCCGATGGTCAGCACCACCACCCGGAAGGGCAGGGAGCGGGACCACAGCCGGAACGGCGACAGCCGGGCGAGGGCGTTCATGCCGGATCCCCGCGGAGTCGTTCGGGGGAGCGCAGCGGAGGAGAAGAACTCCGTTGGGTGCTCATGCGGCCGGTCGAGGTTCTCCCGCGCGATAGCCCACCCCACGAACCGTCACGATGATCTCCGGGCGCTCCGGGTCGCGTTCCACCTTGGAACGCAGCCGCTGGACGTGGACGTTGACCAGCCGGGTGTCGCTGGCGTGCCGGTAGCCCCAGACCTCCTGCAGCAGCACCTCGCGGGTGAACGCCTGGCGCGGCTTGCGGGCCAGCGCCAGCAGCAGGTCGAACTCCAGCGGGGTGAGCGAGATCTCCTGCTCGCCGCGGCGGACGGTGTGCTCGTCCACCCGGATGGTGATGTCACCGATCCGCAGCACGTCGTCGGTGGCCTCGGTCCGGACGTGGCGGCGCAGCCGGGTCTTGATCCGGGCGACCAGCTCCTGGGTCTTGAACGGCTTGGCGACGTAGTCGTCGGCGCCGGCCTCCAGCCCGTGCACCACGTCGGTGGTGTCCGACTTCGCGGTCAGCATCACGATCGGGACGCCGGACTCGGCCCGGATGTCGCGGCAGACGTCCACGCCGTCGCGGCCGGGCAGCATCAGGTCGAGCAGCACCAGGTCGGGCCGGTACTCCCGGAAGGCGTCCACGGCGGTGTCCCCCAGGTGGCACAGCCTGGCGTGGAAGCCCTCCGACCGCAGCACGATGTCGAGCATCTCGGCCAGGGCCTGATCGTCGTCGATCACGAGGACGCGGGGCGGACCGTCATGGACTTCGGACATCAACCACCCTCCCTTGGTAGCCCGACGTCCCCGAGTGTAACGCCGCCGCCCCAGGCACAGGCGGGATCAGTTGGAGTCGGCATCGGGCGTCCAGGTCGAGAACAGGGCCAGGTTGCCGCCCTGGCGGCGCAGCACCCGGCGCCACAGGGTGGCCGGATCGGGGTCGAAGGCGTCGCCCTCCTGGGAGGGCACCGGGTACCACATCCCCGCGGCCAGTTCGGCCTCCAGTTGGCCGGCGTCCCAGCCGGCATAGCCGGCGAAGATCCGCAGTTCGCGGTAGCCGCCCTCGGTGATCTCCACCGGGGTGTCGAGGTTGAGCAGCCCCACCGGGCCGTGCAGCCGCCGCCAGCCGGGCGGCTCGTCGTCCGGATCGAGCGGACGGGCCAGGCAGATCGCCCCCTGCTGCGAGACCGGCCCGCCGTCGAACAGCGCCCGGGGCACGCTGACCAGGTGTTCCCACTGCGGCAGGGCGCGGGAGAGTTCGATCTGGGAGACCCGGTTGAGCACGACGCCGACGGTTCCGTTCTCGTCCGCGTCCAGCAGCAGCACGACGGTGCCGTCGAAGACCCCGTCCGACAGCGCCACGCTGGCCACCAGGAGCGTCCCCGGCCCGATGCCGACCTCCATCCCCACCTCCTGCCCCCAGTCTGGCACGACCGGACGGGCACCGTCCCGCCTTCAGTCGCGCGGCGCAGCGGCGACCGCCAGCGCCCGCCCGGTGAGCGAGTCGGTGGCCTCCAGCAGCGCCCGGGGCGGGCCGGAGAACAGCAGCCGTCCGCCGTCGGAACCGGCTCCCGGGCCGATGTCGATCACGTGGTCAACCCGGGCGACCACCCGCAGGTTGTGCTCGACCACGACCAGGGTGGCTCCGGCCCCGATCAGGTCGTCGAACAGCTGGTTGATCCGGTCGACGTCGCCGGGGTGCAGGCCGGTGGTGGGCTCGTCCAGCACGATCCGCTCGGCCGCCAGGTCGCGGGTGGCGCCCAGGTGCTGGGCGAGCAGCAGCCGCTGCCGTTCCCCACCGGAGAAGGTGTCCAGCGACTGGCCGACCGCGGTGTAGCCCAGCCCCACCCGTTCCAGCCAGCCCATCGTCGCCACGATCGCGGGGTGGTCGGGGAACAGCCCGGCCACGGCGCCGGCTGTCATCCGCAGCACGTCGGCGATGGTGCGCCCGTCCAGCGTCACCGCCAGCGCGGTGGGGTTGAACCGTTCGCCGTTGCAGACATCGCAGGGGGTGGCGACGTCGTCCAGGAAGGCGAGCTCGGTGGTGATGTAGCCCTTGCCCTTGCAGGCCGGGCAACCGCCCTTGGAGTTGAAGCTGAACCAGGCGGGCTCCAGGCCGGAGACGGCCGCGAAGGCCTCCCGCACCTCGTCGGCCACACCCAGCGCGCTCAGCGAGGTGGAACGGACGCCGCCACGCAGCGGATCCTGGCCCACCACGGTGAACTCGCGGTGCTGCCTGGGCAACTCCACGGTGGCGAAGGAACTCTTCCCCGAACCGGCCACCCCGGTGACCGCGGTCAGCGCGCCGAGCGGCACCTCGACGTCGAAGCCGGTCAGGTTGTGGGCGCGGGCGTTGTGGACCAGCACGCTCCCCCGCGGTCGCCGCACTGTCTGCTTGACCACCAGCGGACGGGACAGCAGCCGGCCGGTCAGGGTGTCGCTCTGCCGCAGTTCCTGCGGGGTGCCCTCGAACTGGATCCGGCCGCCGTCCGCCCCGGCGCCCGGGCCGACATCGACGACGTGGTCGGCCATCGCGATCACCTGCGGGTGGTGTTCGACAACCAGGATGGTGTTGCCGGCGTCCCGCAGCCGCAGCAGCAGCTTGTTGAGCCGCTGCACGTCGGCCGGGTGCAGGCCGGTGGAGGGTTCGTCGAAGACATAGGTGACGTCGGTCAGCGCGCTGCCGAGGTGCCGGACGATCTTGACCCGCTGCGCCTCACCGCCCGACAGCGTCCCCGACGGCCGGTCCAGCGACAGGTAGCCCAGCCCGACCGAGAGCAGCGCGTCCAGGGTGCGACGGACGCCGACCAGGGCGGGTTCCACCCGTGGGTCGTCCAGGTCGCCCACCACCTCACGCAGTTCGCTGACCGACAGCGCCGTCCAGTCCACGATCGAGCGGCCCTCGATCAGGCTGGCCCGGGCCGCCTCGTTGAGCCGAGCACCATCACAGGCCGAGCAGGTCCGCTGGGTGGTGAGCCGGTCCAGTTCCTCCTTCACCGAGGCGGAGATCTTCGACGGCCGGTTCTTGACGTAGACATCGCGCATCCGGGTGACCACGCCGTCGAACCTGGCGGTCTTGGGGAACCGCGGGTCGGGGTTGGGCAGCTTGAACTGCTCGGCGTAGAGGAAGAGCTCCAGCTCCTCGGGGGTGTAGTCCTTCAGCGGCTTCTTCCGGTCGAACAGGCCGCAGTAGGCGAATCGCTTCCAGCGGTAGACCTTGGGCCGAAACTGGCTGAACCGCACCGGCCCCTCGTCGATGTTCTTCTCCGGGTCGATCAGCTCGTCAATATCGATGTCGACCACCGTGCCCAGACCCTCGCACTCCGGGCACATCCCGGCCGGGTCGTTGAACGAGTAGGAGGGCGAGTAGCCGGCCGACGGCTCCCCCACCCGGGAGAAGATCAGCCGCAGCAGCGGCGCGATATCGGACGCGGTCGCCACCGTCGACCGGGCATTACCGGTGAACCGGCGCTGGTCGATGAACGCCGTGAAGGTCAGCCCGGCCATCGACTGCACCTCCGGCGCCGGCCACTGCGGCAGCCGGTTGCGCACGAAGCTGGGATAGGTGTCGTTGACCAGCCGCTGCGCCTCGGCGGCGATGGTGTCCAGCACCAGCGAGGACTTGCCCGAGCCGGAGACCCCGGTGACCACCGTGAGCGCCTGCTTCGGCAGATCCACCGAGACATTCCGCAGGTTGTTGGTGCTTGCGCGGACGACCCGGATCACGCCCTGGTTGGAAGCCATGGCGTTCATGGTAGATCCCGACCCGGACGACCCGGCCCTCACCGGGCAGACCTCCTCGGTTGCGAAACATTGGAGTCCCCCTCCCCCACGTGCCGACGGGCACGCCGCACTGCCAAGCGATTCTCCTAGACAACCACCGATCGATGCGCGAGCACGATCCCTGAGCTTGACGAAGGGTCGGATAGCCCCTAGTCAAAGCGAGTTTGTACGAGGCTTCGTCAAGCTCAGCCATCGTTTCAGCGTTTCCCTAGGGCCGGTAGCGGTGGTTGCGTTGCCAGCCTGACCCTCGATCCACTTCGGCACGCCCGTCGGCTGTTCGTCGGAATCGCCATCGGTGTTGGTGAGCATCGTGATGATGCGCTGAGCACAGCAGGTAGCCCTCATCAAGGTTCGTTTTCCCACCCTCGGCGAACGGTAATCCGCCATGATGCGCTTCACACCACGCCGGCGGCCGGTCACAGCCGGGTGCGACACACCCACCATCCATCACCGCCAACGCATCCCGCTGCGCCGAACTGAACAACCGCTGGCTCCTGCCCAGATCCACCGGAACCCCGGCCCCACCCAACACCGCAGGCAGAATCTGCTGAGTACACGCCAACCGGCGCAGTTCCGTCACCGAGAGCCGTTCCCCGGTCGCCAGTGTCCCGGCGGCGATCCCGGTGCGCAGTTTCGCCTCCTCAATCGTGATCACAATCCGCGCCGGCGTCCCACCACTGGTGGGGAGCTTGTCGGTGGGCAAGTGTTCGATCAAGGCCATGAACGCCTGGCCAGCCTTCTGGTCGTACGGCTTGTCATTCTCGGCTTCGACTCGGGCACGCTCCACCCGGGACAGTCCGTCGTCCAAGTGGGTGCGACGCGGCGCGGCGAACGCATCAATCACCGTCTTCAACATCCGCGCCTGCAACTCCGGCAGCCTGAACCGGCCAGCCCACGTCCCGTCGCCCTTATCCCACAAGCTCAACGACGCCACACTCCGGGCGTGAGCCTCTCGCTTCTCCAACAGGCCGTTCTCGCGCGCATCGACAGTCTCGGGAGGTTCGTTCAACTCGGTGATCCGCCGCGCCCGGGTCTGCAGGTCTTTCGGCGACAACGTTTTCGCATCAGCAATCAACTGCCGCTCAGCCGACCGGCGCTGTTCACCCGTGCTCCCTTCAGGTAGCCGCAACAGCGCTTCACCGATCAGCACCGCATGACGCTGCGAAATCTGACCTTCCGCCGCGGCCTGCTCCGCCACGCCTGCGGCGAGCAGCGCCCGTCCGTCCTTGATCTCCCGATGCGCAGCGGCCGTGTCCAGGCCGAAATCCCCAGCCAACACCTGGCTAGCCTGCCTGGTCGGCACCAGCCGGTCCACCGCCCGCACCGCCGCAGTCACATGCGTCCGCAGCATGGATTCCACCTTGCGCAGCCGCGCTGCGGTCCGCCTGGCTTGGGCCGGGGTTTGAGTGGCGTAACTGGGTAGTGGGATCGCGGCCAGCACGGCTTCCAACTGATCAAGCTGGCTGTCCAACAGCGGCTCTTCCACAGGCTGCGCGACCACGTCCCCACCCCCTTCACCATTTCGAACTAGTGTTCTAATCTTACTCCCGCTTGTGATACCCCGCAACCCCAAAACCAGTTATCAACAGGCAAATGAGAGGGGTAGAACCACCCTGTGGATAACC
>JAEXCA010000091.1 GCA_023393755.1 Actinomycetes bacterium
GCGGGGCGGGCGTAGCGGGCGGCCGGCGGCAAACGCCTCCACCGGGCGAGGGGTACGCGCGGTGGCGGCACGGGACAACCGGATCCCTCGGGCGGTCCGCACCGTGCTGAGCTGGCTGCTGCTGGCCGTGGCGGTGATCGCGCTCTGGCCTGCGCAATGGGGTGGGCTGATCGGCCTGACCATCGTCTCCGGTCAGTCGATGGAACCGACCTACCACACCGGCGACCTGATCGTCACGCTGCGGCAGCCGGGCTACGCGGTCGGTGACGTGATCACCTACCTGGTTCCGGAGGGCCAGCCGGGCGCGGGCGGCCGCGCCATCCACCGCATCGCCGAGCTGGACGGCGCCAGCTTCACCACCCGCGGGGACAACAACACCGCCGACGACCCGTGGCGGGTCACGGCATCCGATGTCACCGGTCGCGCGGTCCACCAACTCCCCGGAGCCGGTTGGCTGTGGAGTGCGCAGGTGCTCCCGTTCCTGATCGCAGTCACGGTCGGCGTCCTGGTCACCCTGCTGCTGTGGCCGACGCCGCCCGGCGAGGACGGGACCGGAGCCAACGAACCTCCCGCCGAGGTCCCGGCGAATGCCTGAGGTCCGCCGACTCGCCTGGCCGACGGTGGCTGCCGCCGCCGGCCTCGCGCTGCTGAGCGCCGTCACCGCCGCCGCGGCCACCCTCGGCGGTGTCGCGGCGCAGGAACTCGGTGCCGCGCGGGCGCACACCCGCGCCGTCACCGGTGTCTCGCTCGACTGGACGCCGTTGCCCTCCGGCACCGGATGGGCAGCCGCCGGCGTGACGCTCACCACGAACCCCGGGGAGTCCTTTCTCGAGGGCGACCTGATCAAGCTCGGTATCGGCCGCGACGGCCGGAACGCCTGTGAGCTTGCCGCCACCCTCGACCGGGCAGGCACCAGCCTCTCCTTCGACGGCAGCAGCTTCTCCGGCCCCTGCCAGCGGGTGCCGTTCGACGAACTCACGTCCATCGCCGTGTCGATCACCGGTCACGGCCGGGCCTCGACCTTCACCGGTCGGCTGGGCGAGGTTCGCGGCACCCTGGCCTCGTTCGCCGGGACGGTCGTCGACCCCACCCGCTCGCTGCGCGCCGAGAGCGTCACCGGGACGATCGGTGGCGTCAGCCACGTCACGGGCCTGCTGGTGGACCTGACGGCGGCGGGGCTCTCGCCTGCCCAGCTCGTCGGCACCCGGGTGCGCGTCCGGCTGGACGATCCCGACAGCTCGACGGCCTTCGAGTACTCCGGCACGATCTCCCAGCAGGCCACCGAACCGGTGCGGGTGACCTCCGGTTCGGGCACAGCGGCGGCGAGGATCACGATCGATCCGGTCGCGCTCGCCGACCGGGCCGGCACCGCCCGCGTCCGCACCGCCGACGTCACCCGCTTCAGCGTGATCCTGTACGCCCCCCAGCAGCTCGGCGCGGGGACGCCGGACGGCCCCGGCCGCTACGCGGTGTCCACGGTCGCCGGCACGGTCGACCACCCGGCCGGGAGCTCGCCCGCCACCGCCCTGGATCCGGTCGGCCTCGACCCTCGTCTCACCTACCAGTACCCCGCGTCCACCAACTTCGACGGCAACACCCTCGCGTTCTGCCACAACTTCACCGTCACCAACACCTCCCGCGAGCCGGTGAACTGGACGCTGACCTTCGACACCTCCCTGGCTCCGCTCTGGGGGCTCAACCCGACCGCGTCCGGCGCCTTCAGCTCCGCCTGGGGCTGGGAGACGGTCTCCTACGATCCCGCCAGCCGGCTGTGGACGATCCGCGGGCTCAGCTGGAACCGCACCCTGCAGCCCGGCGCGACGATCGGCAGCCTGGGGTACTGCGCCCAGAACGTCCCGGTACCACCTGTCGATCCGGCCACCTTCTCCCCACGGCTGGAGGTACTGCCGAAGAGCAACCAGAACTCGGTGCACCTCCGGCTCACGGTCACCAGCACGAGCCAGTGGAACGTCCCCTGGCAGTTCACCGTCGATCTCGCCGACCACGTCTGCGCCGCCGGGCTCCAGGGTGCCCAGCTGCAGTGGAACCCGGGGATCGAGGTGGTCGGGCTGGGCGGAACCCGCTACACGCTGCGGGGCCGGAGCGGCGCGAACCTCCGGTTCGTCGCGCTCAGCCGCCCGATCACGCTCGATCCCGTCCTGGTGTACAGCCCGACCGGCGGCCAGTACCTGCCCTGCGGCACCGCAGCGCAGCCTGCGGTGGAGCGGCCGGCGGCGATCCCCGAGACGGTCGCGGAAGCGCTGCCCTCGCCGGAGGCGGAGCCGGAGCCGTCCGCCACGGCCGTCCAGCCCGATCGATCGCAAGCCGATCAGCCGGACGCCTCGTCCCCCGAGCCCTCGCTCCCGAGCGTCGCGGACGACCCGGCATCGGCGTTGCCGCAGGCCCGGCAGACCGCTGCCGCAGCCACCCCGGTGCCGGTCATCACGGCGTCCACAAGCACCGACGGCTGACGGCGACGCCGCCCGATCCGCTCCGAAGGGCGCCGCGGCCGGAGCCGTGCGCTAGCATCGGCCTCGTCAGCAACCCGCCCTGGCGCGGGCCGTATGCCAAGGGGAGACCGCTGTGGACGAGGAGCGGGTCGCCGTCGTCATCGAGGATGACGCCGATATCCGGGCGCTGATCGCCGACGTGCTCGAACAGGCCGGATTCGTCGTTCACACCGCCGCCGCCGGACTGCCGGGCATCGAGCTGGTACGGCGCCACGATCCGGTCGTGACCACCCTGGACGTCTCGATGCCGGGCATGGACGGCTTCGAGGTCGCGAAACGCGTGCGGGCGATCAGTCCCACCTACCTCGTCATGCTCACCGCGCGGGCCGACGAGATCGACACCCTGCAGGGGCTGCAGTCCGGAGCCGACGACTATCTGACCAAGCCGTTCCGGCCCCGCGAACTGCGTGCCCGGATCGAGGCCATGCTCCGGCGGCCACGACAGCTGACGCCCACCACGTCACAGCCGGCAGCGGTCGGCACGCAGCCCGAGGACGCCGGCTGGCTGGAGCACAACGGGTTGCGCGCCCAGCCCGAGATGCACCTGGCCACCCTCAACGGCCGCGGCCTCGACCTCACCCGCAGCGAGTTCGACATCCTCGTCGAACTGCTCGGCGGTGGCCGGCGCGTGGTCCGCAAGGCCGAACTCGCGTTGCTGCTGCGCGGCGAGCGCGGTCACGGGCTGGACGCGTTCGTCTCCGAGCACGACCTCCGGGCCCTCGAGGTGCACGTCGCCAACCTGCGACGCAAGCTCGGGGAGTCAGCCACCGCACCCCAGTGGATCGAGACCGTCCGTGGCGTCGGCTACCGGCTCACCGCGCGGGTTCAGGAGGCCACCACCACGGCCGAGTCGGGATTGCCCGCGGAACGACGGGCGGCGGCGTTCGACGCGTCGATGAGCGCGGACGCGACGTGGCCGACGGTATCGGTCAAGGCCACGCCCGCCCCGACCACCGGGGTGACCGCGGCTCCGGTTGAGGACAGGTCGTCGATCACCCGCTGATGCAGCCTGATCGCCATGGAGCGGGCATCGGAGGCGGAGGTGACCGGCACGGCGACCATCAGCCCGGCGGGACCCTCCTCCCCGATCATCGACAGCAGCGGGGCCGCCTCCCGCACGCTCGCCCGCCACGCCCCGACGAGTTCGGCGGCCTCGTGGGTTCCGAAGGCTGTCGCGATCCTGGGCAACTCGTCGATCCGGAGGGCGATCACCGCGAACCGCTCGCCGGAACGCTCGCTGCGACTGGTCGCGCTGGCCAGCATCGCCTCGAACGAGCGAGGGTCGAGCAGCCCGTCGGCGCTCAGCTCCAGGGTGGTCTGGTCCCCTCGTCCGCGGAGGGTGGACTCGGTGGCTCGCAGTACCGACATCGCCACCACCGCCGCGACGGTGAGGACGATCGTGAGCACGGAGGTGTTGCGCGTCCCGAACCAGTTCTGGAAGAGGTCGGAGCCCGCGCCCATCGCGACGAAGACCGCCACCCGCCCGGCGTAGTACAGCGTGACCAGTCCCAGCACCACCGTGATCGCGATCGCGATGGACTGGCGGCCGAGCACCCCGCGCCGGGATTCGACGGTCCCGCAACCGGCGAGGACGGCGATCGCGAGGAACATCACCGCGGCACCGGCCCAATCGCCGCCGTCCGGGCCAGCGAGCAGGGCCGCGCCCCCCGCGGCCGCCGCGGCCGTGCCGACCAACAGACCGGGCCCGCGGACGGAATGGTCGTTGAACCGGCGACAGCCCAGCCACAGGCAGCCGACCGCCAGGACGAAGGCCGCGTTGCCGATCGACGTGGCGATCCAGGCGCCCTCCAGGCCGAGCGCCCACACCAGGTAGGCGAACGAGGTCAGCGTGCCCGACAGGAAGGACACCGTCCAGATCCGGGCCGCCGGGCTCGCCGGCTGGACCAGTGTCTCCACCAGGTAGAGCAGCCCCGACACGATCACCACGACCGCGGTGGCCAGGCTCAACGTGGCCAGATCGAGTGTCATCAGGCATCTCCCTTCGGATTCTGTGACGGCAACCGCACCAGGAACGTCGCGCCCTCGCCAGGGGAACTCCTGGCCACGATCTCGCCACCGTGGGCCTGGGCGATGTCCTGGCTGATCGCCAACCCCAGCCCGTTGCCGTGGGTGGCGGTCTTGCGCACCGCGTCGCTGCGGAAGTAGCGGTCGAACAGCCGCGGCAGTTCCTCCGCGGAGATCCCGGGGCCGTCGTCGCGGACTGCGATCCAGCTCTGCTGCCCGTCGCCGGTGCAGTCGACCCAGATCCGGCCGCCCTCGTCGGCGTACTTGATCGCATTGGAGAGCAGGTTGTCGACCACCTGCCGGATCCGGTGGGGGTCCGCCCATGCCTCGGCCCGCTCGACGCCGGTGCTGTCGAGCGTCATCTGGCGTTCGAGGGCGCGTGGCAGCGCCGCCTCCACGGCAGCGCGGACGATCTCCCCCAGGTCGATCAGCACCGGGGCGACCGTGGGGGTGGTGCCGTCGCGGGAGGCGACGGCGGTGGCGAGAATGTCGGCCACCAGCCCGAGCAGGCGCTCGGCGCCACGCTGCGCGATCTCCAGCCGGCGCCGCGTCGGGGGCGCGAGCGACTCGTCCTCGAGGGCCAGCTCGAGATAGCCGAGGACGGAGGTGAGCGGCGTGCGCAGTTCGTGGGAGACCGAGGCGACCAGATCCTCCCGCGCGCGCAACGCCAACTGCTCGGCGGTCACGTCCTGGATCACCAGGATCGCCCCGACATCGCTCCCGCGGGCGTCCCGGATCCGCCGGGCGGAGAGGCTGAACGACCGCCGGTCCTCGCCCGGCTCCCCCAGCCAGACCAGTTCCGAGTCGAACGTCTCGCCGCGCCGGGCGCGTGCCGTCGGACGCGCCGGTTCCGGAATCGGCGTGACGCCGTCCGCCGCGTAGACGGTCTCGCCCGAGCGATCCCGGGATCGCTGGAGCCGGGAGTAGGCCTCGTTCGCGAACTCCAGGGCACCGTCGGGATCCAGCCGGAGGACGCCGAAGTCCACCGCGTCCAGCACGTCGGTGACCAGCTCCTGCTGCCGCCGCGCCCGTTCCGCGGCGTGCTGCAATGCCACCGACTGCCGCTGGAGCAGGTCGCGCTGGGCATCGGCGCGCCTGGCCGTCACGTACGAGATCGCGGTCATGCCCGCCAGCAGCAGCGGGAAGGTCAGCAGGGTCAGGTTGGGCGGCTGCACCGGATCGGCCAGGTTGACCGCGACATAGGTCAGGCTGGCGGCCAGCGCGGTCGGAACGCCACCGGCGAGCCCGAACGACCAGGCCGCCCAGATCGCCGGAATGACCCACAGCAGGGCGAATCCGGAGACCGGTGCGCCGATCCGCAACAGCGCGATCAGCACGATGTCGATCGCCACCAGTCCGACCGCGACCAGGTGCGGAAGGCGCTTCCAGGGCACCACGATGGCTCCCGCGATGGCGACCAGTCCCAGCGCGGCCCCGGCCACGACAGCCACCGGGTAGCGGTACTCGCCGGTGAGCAGCACCAGGAACGAGCCGAACAGGACGAGGCTGCCGAGCAGGAGCTGGATGAAGACCGCGATCCGGGCGCGCCCGGCATTGACGACGCGTGCCCGCCGCTCCTCGTACCCGGCGAGAACCATGCCCAGACGCTACCGCGGGAAGCCCGCTCGCCGTCGGCGACGGGCTCACTCCGTCCCGGCCGACCACCCGGCGAATCGTGACCAGTACCCCTGCCCAGCGGGACGCCGGGACCTCCACAGTGGGCTGCCGCGTGCCCGGCACCTGACCTCAGCCATCGTCTCCAGGTCGGTCAGCGCAGGAACAGCGCCCGCAGCCGGCGGGTGGTGAAGGCGATCCCGGCCGCCGACATGATCACGAAGTAACCCAGGTGGACGAAGGTCGCCGCCTCGAAGTGGCCCACCGACAGCTGTCGCATCAGCTCGACCCCGTGCCACAGCGGCAGCGCCATCACGAACCACTGCACCGCCTCGGGGAAGACCGTGATCGGGAACAGGGTGGAGGAGAACATGAACATCGGCAGCAGCGCGATGTTGATCCAGTCCATCTGCTGGAAGGTGGTGAAGTAGCTGGTCACCGCCATGCCGAGTGCCGCGAACCCCAACGCGATCAGTAGCGCCACCGGGATCATCGCCAGCGCCCACCACGAGGTCGCCAGGCCCAGCATGGCGATCACCGCGGTGAAGCCGAGCGCGTACAGGAAGCCGCGGAACAGCGCCATGAAGATCTCTCCGAAGGCGACGTCCAGCGGGCCCAGCGAGGTGGCCAGCATGGCCTGGTAGATCTTGGCGAACTTCAGCTTGAAGAAGACGTTCCAGGTGGAGTCGTAGATGGCGCCGTTCATCGCCGAGGTGGCCAGCAGCGCCGGGGCGATGAACGCCGCGTAGGCGATCGGACGTCCGCCGGGTCCGGTGACATCGCCGATCAGCTGACCCAACCCGAAGCCCATCGCCAGCAGGTAGAACACCGGCTCGAAGAAGCCCGAGACGATGATGATCCAGTTCTGGTTGCGGATCACCTTGAAGCCGCGTTCGATCACCGTCCGCCCGTTGCCGGAGGAGTTGGACGCGATCCACGCCCGCACCCCCCGGCGGGCCGTCACGACGGTCTGATCGGTGCTCACCTGACCAGCCTCCGGGTGAAGGTCCGCGATGCCAGGACGGTGCCGCCGACGGTCAGCCCGATCAGCACGGCGAGGTGGACGACGACCATCCCGCCGGAGACCGGCAGCCCGAACCCGAGCAGCCGGGCGAGCTGGGTGCCGTGCCACATCGGGGAGATCCAGCCGATCCACTGCAGGTAGATCGGCATCGACTCCAGCGGGAAGAAGGTGCCGGCGAACAGGAACATCGGCGCGATCACGAACCGCTGCACCATGGAGAACTGGTAGCCCTCGTTCTCCAGCGTGGCCGCGTAGGCCATCAACGGCGTGGCCAGCGCCATCGCGGCCAGTCCGCCGACCATGATCATCGGCCAGGAGCCCAGGCCCACCACGCCGGCGACCACCAGGATCGTCCAGAAGATCGCCGCCTCGACCAGGAAGCGGATCCCCACCGCCACCACCTCGCCGACCGCGACCTGCAGGGGTGAGGCGGCGGTGGCCGAGCGGGCGAAGTAGAGCTTGCTCCACTTGAAGCCGTCCATCACCGGGAAGGTCGCCTCGCTGCCGGCGGACATCACCACCGTGCTGACCAACAGCCCGGGAGCGACGAAGGTCAGGTACGGGACGCCCGCCACGCCGCCCGAACCCGCGTCCACCAGGGTGCCCAGCCCGATCCCCATCGCGACCAGGTAGAGGACCGGGGTGAGCAGCGAGCTGCCGACCAGGCTCGTCCAGTAGGCCTTCATCGCGATCAGCCGCCACTCGGCCTGGTACCACCAGCCCCACCGGCGGGCCCGCTGCGCCTGGCGGGCAGGCTCCAGCACCCGGCCGGAGTAGGCCAGGGCGTTGGTGTCGACGAAGTCAGTCAATCAGGCTCCGTCCGGTCAGCCGGAGGAAGACGTCCTCCAGCGAGGAGCGGCGGACCAGCGAGGTGATCGGCACCAGCCCGCGGTGGTGGACGGCCTCCAGCGAGCCTTCGCCGTCCTCGGTGTAGAGCAGCACCCGGTCGGGCAGCACCTCGAGCCGGCCGAGGTCGCGCAGCTGGTCGACCAGGGCGGCGTTGCGCTCCGAGCCGAACCGCAGTTCCAGCACCTCGCGGGTGGAGTACTCCCGGATCAGCGCGGCCGGCGACCCCTCGGCGACGATCTGGCCGTGGTCGATCACGATCAGCCGGTCGCAGAGCTGCTCCGCCTCGTCCATGAAGTGGGTGGTGACGATCAGCGTGACGCCCTGCTCCTTCAGCCGGAACAGCCGATCCCACAGGATGTGCCGGGCCTGCGGGTCGAGGCCGGTGGTGGGTTCGTCCAACAGCAGGACGCGGGGTTCGTTCACCAGCGCGCGGGCGATGGTGAGGCGCCGCTTCATCCCGCCGGAGAGGTTGTCGACCTTCTCGTTCGCCTTCTCGGTGAGCTGGGCGAAGGCGAGCAGTTCGTCCGCCTTCGGACCCAGGTAGGAGTAGGGCAGGCCGAAGTAGCGGCCGTACATCACCAGGTTGTCCCGGGCGCGCAGTTCGGCGTCCAGGTTGTCGGTCTGCGGCACGACGCCCAGGTTGGCCCGCACCTCGGGGCCGTTCACCTCGGGGTCGAGCCCGTTCACCAGCAGCGTCCCCGAGGTGCGCAGGCTGGTGCCGCCGATCATCCGCATGGTGGTGGACTTGCCGGCGCCATTGGGCCCGAGCAGGCCGAAGGACTCCCCGGGCGCGACCTCGAAGGAGATCGCGTCCACCGCTCGCAGGTCGCCGTACACCTTGGTCAGGTCGCGGGCTTCGATCACAGGCACGCGGGACACCCTACTCACTCCGACTGACACCTTCTCCGCCCCCTCTCTCCCGCTCCCCCCACCACTCCAGCACGCCGCCCCCGCCGAGGGCCTCCGCTCGCGTCGAGAGCCTCCCCTGGGCACAGGCCCTCGATGACAAGGCGGGCCCTCGACGGAAGCGGCCGGCCGACGCCGGGGCCGGCCGGCGGTCGGGTTGGTGCGGCGGATCGCCGCTAGGCTCGCGGGGTGACCACCTCTGCGCTGCCGTCCAGCATCGCGGCGCGGGTGGAGCACGAGGTGGTGATCAGGAAGTCGCGGTTCATCGCCACGCTCACCCCGGTGCGGAGCGTCGCCGAGGCGGACGCCGAGATCGCCGCGCTGCGCAAGCGGTACTGGGACGCCGGCCACAACTGCACCGCCCTGGTGGTCGGGACGCATGCCGACCAGCAGCGTTCCAGCGACGACGGCGAGCCCTCCGGCACCGCGGGAGTGCCGATGCTCGAGGTGCTGCGACATCGGAACCTCACCGACCTGGTTGCCGTGGTCACCCGCTACTTCGGCGGCGTCCTGCTGGGTGCCGGCGGACTGGTGCGGGCCTACTCCGGCGCTGTCGCCGACGCGGTCGGGCGGGCGCGGCTGGTCCGCCGCGAGGTGCTGACCGAGATGTGGGTGGACGTCCCCCACGCCGACGCGGGACGGCTGGACAACTGGCTGCGGGAGTGGGCGGCCGGCCACGACGCGGTCTGGGCGGAACCGAGCTGGACGGCGGTGGCCCGGTTCCAGCTGCTGGTGCCGCCGTCCGCCGCAACCGCGCTGACGGACGACCTCGCGGCCTTCTCCGCCGGCTCGCTCGTCCCCGTGGCCGGGGAGAGCAGGGTGGTGGACGTGCCGGAGGGAAGGCCATGACCGCTGCCGGGAAGCTCCTGTACGACGCGCTGGCCGGCTACCCGCGGGCGTGGCTCCCCACCGTCCCGCGCTCGGCGATGAACGCTCAGGCGGGCGACTGGGCAGCCGGCGAGGTCGGTCAGGCCATGCTGGCCTGCGCTCGCGCGCTGCATCCCTTCTGGGAGCGGGCGGTGACCGAACTCGGCACCCGCCGCGGCACCGATCCGGCGAAGCTCGCCACCCTGCAGGACCTGGTGGCAGTCGCCTTCGACCGGCAGGCGCAGTGGCTGCAGGAGGGACCGCCGAAGGCGAAGGCCAGGCGGGCCGAACTCGACCGTGCAGTCAGCTTCCTGCGCACCGATCAGCCGCAGGGCCACCTCCCGGACCTCCGCCACCCCAGGGTGTACCTGGAGGCCCTGGCGGTGCTGCGACCCACACTGGCGATGGCGGCCGGCGGCAGCCCTGCCCTGCCGGCCTCGCTGTCCAGCCAGGTCTATGACCTCGCGCGGGTTCAGACCCTGGCCGGTTGGGATTGGCGGGAGATCGATCAGGCTGCTCCGGCCCTTCCCGACGAGACCGCCCTGCACTGGGACCGCTGGCACCTGCGCTGGGCACGCCTGGCCCGCGCCCAGCAGCGGGACGAGGTGCGGCTGGCCTCCGATCTGGCCGGCAGGCTCGCCGCGGTCAACGCCACCGCGGCAGCGCTGTGGGAGAACCTCTCCACCCCGGAAGGACGCCGATCACTGCCGGCCTGGCTCCCGCCGGAGACCTTCTGGGAGCCCCGCAGCTGATCGGAGGCCCTTCACGCGCCCACCGCAGGGGGCCGGACCGGCCCTCGTCGTCCGACCGCACCCCGGCACATACCGCCCCCTTTTTGACGCTTGGTTCGGAATCGATTACAAACCTCCTTGACCGCTGGAACCTGGGCACGCTCGTGGCCAAATCGTGATCTTCTCGACCCTTGTTCATGAAATCGATTACGTGCTACCTTGAGGCGGAAGACGGTCGGTGGTCGCGACCCGACCGCGACCGGAGGCCAGGCGGCCTCCGGCAGGTTTCACAACGTGCAAAGGAGCAACACCGTGAGGATTACGCGGCACCTGAAGTCCATGGTCGCGACTCTCGCTTGCGTCGGACTCGCCATCCCACTGACCGCCTGCGGGTCGACCCCGTCGGCGACCGCACCCAGCGGCAATGGCGGCGGGCAGACCACCCTGAGTTTCGTCTACATGGGCACCCCCGAACAGCAGGAGAGCTGGAACAAGCTCTTCGCCGAGTTCGAGAAGCAGAACCCCAACATCAAGCTGAAGGCCTCCGGGATCGGGGTCGACAACTGGGGCGAGTTCTTCAACAAGGTATCCACCCAGATCGCCGGCGGCGAGGTGCCCGACATCGTGCAGGTCGCCACCGAGGGCCAGCTGATGTTCGCCTCCAAGGGCCTGCTGGCACCGCTGGACGACTTCATCGCCAAGGACAAGGCCGTCATCGACGAGTACTACGCCGACGTCGACCCCAACCTGGTGACCTGGGCGAAGAAGTACGGCTCGACCGATGGCAAGACCTACTACCTGCCGGGCGAGTTCAACACCATGGCGCTGTGGTGCAACACCGACGTGCTCGGCAAGGCCGGGGTCACCCTGCCCAGCGACGGCGCCTGGACCTGGGACGACTTCACGGCCGACGCCAAGGCCGTCAAGGACTCCACCGGTGCCTTCATGTACGCCGCCGCCGAGGGCTACTTCACCGGCCTGATGCCCTGGATCACCACCGCCGGCGGTTCCACCCTCAACGAGGACTGGTCGCAGCCGACCTTCGACTCGCCGCCCGTGGTCGACGCCCTGACCTACCTCCGCGGCCTGATCGAGAGCGGCTACTCGCCGAAGCCCGGCGGATCCTTCGATGCCTACACCCAGTTCGCGCAGGGCAAGCTCGCCTGCTTCGGTGGCGGCCGCTGGCCCATCATCCAGATGCGCGACATGAACATGGTGGACAAGATCCAGATGGTCTCCTTCCCGACGAAGGCCGGCAAGGGCTCCCCGATCGGGACCAACGGCTACCCGATCCTCAAGGACTCCCCGAACAAGGAAGCCGCCTGGGAGTTCGTCAAGTTCCTGATCTCGAAGGACGGCTCGGCCTTCTTCGCCGAACTGGGTGGGACGATCGTCCCGGCCCGCCGCTCGGTGGCCAACTCCGATGCCTTCCTGGCAAACTCGCCCAAGGGAACCGAGGTGCTCTACGACTCGGTGTCCTTCGCCACCGTCATCCCGTCCCCCGACCAGGGTGCACAGGTGCAACTGGCCATCGAGGACGGCGCGCTGCAGGTGCTCTCGGGCAACGTGAGCCCGGCGGACGGAGCCAGGCAGACGCAGGAGAAGCTCGTCCCGCTGGTCGCCAAGTGACCCTGCGTCAACCATGACCAAGCGCATGAACGGTGAGGTGACCTCGGGGCTGCGTGCCC
>JAEXCA010000100.1 GCA_023393755.1 Actinomycetes bacterium
CGATCCGGGCGCGGGGGGGGGGGGTGTTGTCCCTGCCGTGCGGCGCGCTGGGGCGCTGGCCGTCCAGCACGGTGGTGATCTGCTCGCGGGGTTGTCCGTCCAGCCAGCCGGCCTGGCCGGATCCGCCGGCCCAGTCGCCCAGCTGGTTCTGGGCGTCGTCGGCGAGCGGGCCGACCACGGCGATCGTCCGCGGTCCGGCGTCCGGCGACAGCGGCAGGACGCCGTCGTTGCGCAGCAGCACCAGGGAGCGGCGGGCGATCTCGAGGTTCACCTCGGCGTGCTGGGCCGTGCCGATCTCGATCCGGATCCGCTCCGGATCCGGCCGGCGGGGATCCTCGAACAGTCCGAGTTCGAACTTCAGGGTCAGGATCCGGGCCACGGCCGGATCGAGGTCGGCCTCGACCAGCAGCCCCTGCCGGATCGCCTCGAGTGCCCCGTCGTGGAACCCCGGCGTGGTCATCACCAGATCGTTGCCGGCCTTCACCGCCGCCGCGGCGGCATGGGCGTAGTCGGGCTGCACCTTCTGCTCCCAGACCATCCGGCCGACGTTGTCCCAGTCGGTGACCAGGGTTCCGGTGTAGCCCCACTCGCCGCGCAGCACCTCGGTGAGCAGCCACTGGTTGATCGTGATCGGCACCCCATCCATCGTCTGGTAACCGAGCATGAAGGTTCGGCAGCCCTCCCGCGCCACCCGCTCGAAGGGCGGCAGGAACCAGGCGCGCAGCTTGCGCCGGGAGATGTCGGCCTCGCTGGCGTCCCGCCCGCCCTGGGTCTCGGAGTAGCCGGCGAAGTGCTTGGCGGTGGCCAGGATCGCGGTCGGGTCGGTCAGCCCGGCACCCTGGTAGCCGCGCACCATCGCCGAGGCCAGCTCGCCGATCAGGAACGGGTCCTCGCCGAAGGTCTCGTCCACCCTGCCCCAGCGCAGATCGCGGGCGATGCACAGCACCGGCGAGAAGGTCCAGTGAATGCCCGTGGCAGCGGCCTCTACAGCTGTAATGCGTGCGGCCTGCTCAATCAGCTCCGGGTTCCAGGACGCCGCCATCCCCAGCTGGGTGGGGAAGATGGTCGCGCCCTCCCAGAACGAGTGCCCGTGGATGCAGTCCTCACCGACCAGCAGCGGGATCCGCAGCCGGGTCCGCTGCACCAGCTGGTGCGCCCGCACCAGCCGCTCCGGCGAGGTGTGCAGGATCGACCCGACGTTGACCCGCAGCACCTGGTCGTCGAGATCGTCGCGGGCGTCGAGCTGCATCATCTGCCCGACCTTCTCCGGCACCGACATCCGGGCCAGCAGGTCCGCCACCCGGGCCGGGATCGGCAGGGCGGGATCACGGAAGGGTTCGGTCATGGTGCTCGCTTTCGGTCGGGACGGTGGGCTGGGAAGGAACCGCAGCTAGCCGCGAGGCCCGGACGGTGCGTCGATCAGCGCTTCGATCGGCATCAGCGCCGAGCCCAGCGCAACCGTATCGCCGCCGAAGGTTGCGGCGGTGAGGTCGAACTGGCCCGCCGGACGGTCGAGGCAGTTGCGCCGGATGGCGTCGGCGATGGTCTCGGCGTGGTTCTCCATCAGGCGCAGGCCCACCCAGCCCCCGATCACGATCCGCTGCGGATTGGTGAGGTTCACGACATTGCCGAGCGAGGCGCCCAGCGCCTCGATCACATCCTCCAGCACCGCACCGGCTGCCGGGTCGGCGGCTGCGGCGTCCAGGAAGGCGCCGAGGGCGTGCCAGCCGCTCCCCTCGAAGACCCCGCCGACCTCCCGCCAGGCGTCCAGGATGGCGTCCGCACCCAGGTAGGCCTCGACACAACCGCGGTTGCCGCAGCGGCACGGACGGCCGCCGTAGCGGATCTTGGTGTGGCCCCATTCGGTGGCACTGCTGAACGCGCCGCGGTAGACCTCGCCGTCGGTGACGATCCCGAGGCCCACACCGCGTCCCAACAGGGCGACCGCCGCGTGCGAGACCCCGCGCGCGGCGCCGTACCAGAGTTCGGCGTTGGCCAGGGTCTTGGCCCCGTTCTCGGCGAGCACCGGGACGGTTTCCCCGAAGGTCTCGACGATCGGACGCGGCTCCCAGCCCAGGCTCTGCGCGTACAGGGTCTGGGCGCCGTCCGGGCCGGTCTCGACCACGCCGGGCAGGCCGAGCCCGATCCCGACCAACCGGGGCCAGCGTGCGGCATTGCGCTCCCGGAGGGCGGCGATGGCGTCGCGCAGGTCGGCCTCGATGTCCTCGGGTCGTTCCTCGGCGCGTCCACCGCGGAACTCGCGATCGACCATGGTGAGACCGAAGTCGAAGAGTTCGACCGCCACCCCGCGCTCGCCGACGTCCGCGCCGATGGCGTAGGCACCGTCCCGCCGGGGAGCGATCAGCGAGATCGGACGTCCGCCGCGGGAGGCGATGGTGCCGACCTCCTCGACCAGGCCGTCGGCGATCAGGTCGGTGACGATATTGGCGGCGGAGGCGGCGGACAGCCCGCACTCCCGGGCCAGCGCCGCCCGGGTCGTCTCGCGCTCCCGCAGGATGTGGCGCAGCGCAGCAGAGCGGTTCCGCTGGCGCAGCGAGGTGACGGTCTGCGACTCAGGCGGATGGGACGCCGCCAGGTTCATGAGCCGACCGTACCGGTATCGGCGAGGGTGAGCACTCGGATCCGGACCGGCGCGCGGGCGGTGAGGGTGAACCGGCGACCGTCCCACGCCGCCTCCAGCGCTTCGGGGACATCGGCGTCGGTCCGCCAGGAAGCGGGTGGCTGGGCGAGTTCGAAGCTGAGGGTGTCGCCGCCGGCGAGGGTGGTCACTGGGTGCTCGGTGTCGGCGTAGCGCTCGCCGAAGGGGTGCTGCCACAGTTCCCGCGGCAGCCTGTCCAGAGGCTGCGGCCGGCTGCCGCGGCCCGCCCAGGCGGGCAACTGCAGGGTGGGACGGGCGAAGACCGCGTCCAGGATGTCGGCACGGCGTTCGCAGCGCCGCGCGGCGATCGCTTCGAGATACGCCCGCAGGATCTCCCAGGCCAGATCGGGGGTGGGAGAACAGGCGGGGTCGGCGATCTGTTCCCAGCCGGCCGGCCGGACGACGGACAGTGGCGAGGTGACGGTGTCGAGCTTCTTCCACGTCCACAGGTTCCAGCCGATGTCGTGGCGCTCGTACAGCCGGGTGGCGGCGTAGATCCACTGCGGGGTGTTCTCCCCGCCCTCCCCCATGTAGATCGGCGTGCCCAGCTCATCGCGGACCGCGAGGTACTCGCCGATGCTGGACTCCTCCGGCGGGCACCAGTAGCGGTGGAACTGCAGCGCCTGGTTGTCGTCGAACCGCTGCCGCAGCGGCTGCCAGTTGGTGGCCCAGTGACTGCCCTCGTAGACCAGCAGGTGGCGGTCGTCGACCTCGCGGATCGCCGCGGTGAGGTCGCGATAGAACTGCACGAGTTCCGCCTCATAGCGGTGCTGCCACTGCTCCGGGAGCGGCTCGTTGAGCAGGTCGTAGCCGAGGACGGCGTCCCGGTCGCGGTAGCGCCCGGCGATCTCCCGCCACAGCGCGATGGTCAGGTCGCGGTAGCGCTGCCGCATGAACAGCTCGGGCAGCCGGTTCGGGGAGTCGTCGATGTTCGTCCCGGTCTGGCCGCCGGGGGCACCGTGCAGGTCGAGCAGGATGCGTAGCCCGTGACGCTCGCTCCAGCGCACCGCCCGGTCGATCAGCTCGAACCCGTCGGCCAGGAACTCGCCGTCGTCGGTGATCACCCCGCGGGCGTTGATCGGGAGCCGGACGTGGTCGAAACCGGCCTGGGCGATCAGCGCGAAGTCGTCCTCGGTGACGAACTCGTCCCGGAACCGGCGCCAGAACTCGTCCGCGCGTTCCGGGCCGACCAGATGCCGGATCCTCGCCTCGATCTGCCGAGCGGACGCCAGGTCATCGCCGAACCGCCACATGTAGCCCTCGGGCATCAGCCAGTTGCCCAGTCCGACGCCGCCGAGCCGGACCGGGCCGTCGTCGTCCACCAGCCGGGTGCCGCTGGCCCGCACCAGACCGGGTCGGAAGAGTCGACTCATACTGCGGCTCCCTACTTGAGTCCGGACAGGGCGAACCCCTGCACGATGTAGCGCTGGAAGAACACGAACACCAGCAGGATCGGCACCACCATCAGGGTGGAGGCCGCCATCTGCAGCGACGGGTTGGTGGCGATCTGCTGGTTGAGCAGCGACAGGCCCACCGAGAGGGTGTACAGCCGCTGGTCGTTGGCGATGATCAGCGGCCAGAGGAAGGCGTTCCACCCGGTGATGAAGGTGAGCACCACCTGCACGGCGAGGATGGGCCCGGACATCGGCAGGACGATCCGCAGGAAGATCCGCAGCTCGCTCGCGCCGTCGATCCGGGCTGCCTCGATCACCTCGGTGGGGATCGTCGACATGAACTGCCGGAACAGGAACACGCTGAAGCCCGAGACCAGCATGGGCAGCGCGATGCCGATCAGGGTGTTGGTGAGCTTCATCCCGTTGATGATCAGGAAGCTCGGCACCATCGTCACCTGGCCGGGAATCATCATGGTGACCAGCACCAGGAAGAACAGCACCTCCCGTCCGCGGAAGGTGAACTTGGCGAAGCCGTAGCCGGCCGCCGCCATCAGCAGCAGCCCGACCATGCAGATCAGCACGAGCGCGAGGGTGTTGAGCAGATAGCGGCCGAAGTCGAGTTCGGTGAAGAGCTGGGCGAAGTACTCCAGGGTCGGTTGCTGGGGCAGCAACTGCGGCGGATAGGCCACCGACTCGCTGCGCGGCTTCACCGACGCGAACACCATCCAACCGAACGGGAAGGCGGTGGCGAAGGCGCCCACCGCCAACAGGGCGCCAACCACGACCGTGCCCGGACGGACGCGGCGAGCCGGGAGGCGTCCGATCCCTGCGGCCGGCCGAAGGCCGACTCTCGAAGGGTCGGACGATCCGGCACCCGGGGAAGCCGCCATCGGTTTCTCAGTACTCGGCATCGTTCCTCCTCGCGCGAAGCTGCAGCAGGGTGATGGCGGCGATGATCACGAAGAGCACCACCGTCCCGGCGCTGGCGTAGCCGAACTGGCTGGCCGAGAAGCCCTTCTGGTACAGGAACAGCGAGATCGAGGTGGACGCACCCAGCGGGCCGCCCTTGGTCAGCACGAAGGGTTCGTCGAAGAACTGCAGCCAGGCGATGGTGGTGGTGATCGCCACGAAGACGATGGCGAACCGCAGCAACGGGATCGCGATCGACACCGTCCGCCGGAACTCGGACGCACCGTCCAGCGCGGCTGCTTCGAGGTACTCCTTCGGCACACCCTGCAGGGCGGCGAGGAAGATGATGATGTTGAGCCCCAGCCCCCGCCAGACCGCGACCCACACCACCGAGAACTTGACCACGGTCGGATCCGACAGCCACGGCACCGGCGGCAGCCCGACCACCGAGAGCAGGTGGTTGAACAGGCCGAACTGGGTGTTGAACAGGTAGCCCCAGACCAGGGCCACCGCCACGATCGCGGTGATCGCCGGCACGAAGTAGAAGGAGCGCAGTGCCCGGAAGAAGCGACCCTGGGAACGGTTCAGCGCCAGCGCGATCCCCAGCGAAGCCAGGATGACGGTCGGCACCCCGAGCACCACGAAGATGGCCGTGTTGAGCAGCGCCTGCCAGAACTGGCGGTCGGCGAACAGCGCGGCGTAGTTCTCCCCGCCGATGAAGGTGATCCGCGACCAGTTGCCCAGCCCGGCCAGGTTCATGTCGGTCAGGCTCACCACGAAGGCCACCAGGATCGGCAGCACGCCGAAACCGATCAGCAGCAGCATGGCTGGGCCGACGAAGGCGTAGGGGGCGAGTCGTGGCTTCATGGTCCTGGTTCCGATGGGGACGGTGGGGGCGAGGGACGGCGTGTCCCTCGCCCCCATCATGGTGTCAGCGGGCCGGGGTACCGGTGGTCGCGGTGAACAGTCCGTCCAGCGCCTGAGCACGGTCGGCGCCGGTCAGCACGATCGCGTTCAGTGCGTCCAGCAGCGCCTTGCCGGTCTCGCCGTCCCAGTTCGGAACCAGCGGCAGCAGCTTCGCGTCCGCCAACTGGGCGGAGTAGACCGCCACCAGCGGATCGGCCGCCAGGCCCGGGTCGCTCAGCGCGGCCTTGACCGTGGGCAGCTGGCCGTCCAGTTCGAACCACGTCAACTGGGTGGCCGGATCCGAGAGGTAGTCGGCCAGGGCCAACGCGCCCGCCTGGTTCTTGGTGGCGCCCCAGATGCCCAGGTTCGAGCCGGCCAGCAGCGAGGTGCCCCCGGCACCCTTCGGCAGCACGCTCACGTTCCACTTGCCCTCGAGCTCGGGGGCAGCCTCGGAGATGGCTGCGGCCAGGTAGGGGCCGCTGACCAGCATCGGGGTGGCTCCCGAGATGAAGCCCTGGGTCTGGTCGAAGTCGCTGTTGGTCGGGACGCTGCCGTCGGCGTAGAGGCCGGTGTACAGGTCGACCGCCTTGGCGAACTCCGGGGTGTCGAAGTTGATCTTCCCGTCGGCGTCGACCACGTCCCCGCCGTGGGCCCAGGTCATCACCACCGGCAGCGGGCTGTCCCACTGCGGGATGTAGTAGCCGTAGGAGTCCTTGCCACGCTCGGCCAGCTTCTTGGCATCGGCCCGCAGTTCGTCCCAGGTGGCCGGCGGAGCGTCGATGCCGGCCTCGGAGAGGATGTCGCTGCGATAGAACAGCACCCGGGTGTCGGCCACCCAGGGCAGCGACTGCACCGCACCGTCGATCGCCGTGGCCTGCCCGGCGATGCCGTCGATGAAGTTCGAGGCGGCCAGGTTCGGGTAGCCCGCCAGGGTTGCGTCGTCCAGCGTGAGCAACGCACCGCTGCTGGCGAAGGTGCGCAGCTTGGAGAGGCCGATCTGGATCAGGTCGGGACCCTCGCCGGAGGCGACCGCAGTCGTGAACTTCTGGTCGATGGCGTCCCAGGGAACCGCGACCGTGGTCACCTCGGCTCCGGTTTCGTCCTCGAAGGGCTTCACCAGCGCGTCGAAGTTGGTGGCGCTGTCGCCCATCACCCACACGGTGAGCGGGCCCGCGGCCACCGGTGCGGACGGCGAGCCCTGTGGCGACTCGGCGGGGCTGCTGGGGGAAGGCGAACTGGGGGCGCAGGCCGTCAGTGACGTGGCGACGGCGATGGCTGCCACCAGGCCCAGCAAGCGCGGTTTCTTCATGGTCTCTGGTCCTCTCGGTGCGCGCGGCACAGGCGACTCCGCCCGGCCACGACGGTGGCTTGCGATCCGCCTGGCGGTAGCGCCAGGGGCTCTGAGCTGCAAGTCTCACGAACCGTCTGGTGATTGTCAAGAACTTATTCTAAGTCACAGATTTATTGCCTGGTCGGCTGCGTCAGGCGCGCATCACGTCGGTGGCAGCAAAGTCAGCTCCCTTGAAGAGCAGCGCTTCACCGCGCGACACGGCGAGCGCGTAGCTGAAGGTATCGCCGAAGTTGAGGGCGGCGGGGTGACGCCCCTTGCCGAACCGGCGCCACGCCGAGGCGGCCAACTCGGCCTGAGCCTCGTCCAGACTCACGATCTCGACCTCCAACTCGGCGAGCAGGGCCGCCAGGTCGGTCGCCGCGTCGCGACCCTGGCGGCCCTCAACGACGATCAGTGACTCGAGCAAGGTGGCCGCTGAGACTGCCAGCGACTCCGCGCCCGACAGGGTGCGGAGATAACCCTCGGCATCCGGTTCGCCGAGGATGACCGCCACGAGCACAGACGTGTCGACGATCACGCGGGCAGGCCGTTCTCGTCATAGCCGATGATCTCCTCCGGCGTGCGGTGGTCCAGGGTCGTACGTTGGCGTCCCCGTTCGATGAACCGCTGTAGATCCGCGGCACGGTGGGGTGCCACCGCGCGGCGGCGCAGCCGGGTCAACCGCTCACTCATCGCGATCCGGATCGCCTCGGTGATGCTCTCCCCGGTGAGGGCGCTCAGTTCTCGGGCCAACGCATCCGTGGCCGGATCCTTGATGTTCAGGGCCATGTCAACCATGATAGGAAGAAATCCTTCCATTGAGGAAGATCCATGCCCGCCACGGCTTCCTGTCGGGACCAGGTGGCAGAGTTGTCGCCGTGACAGCGGAGGTGCTCGACCGCTTCTCTCCGGCGACCGCGGAGTGGTTCCGGAGCAACTTCGCTGCGCCCACCGCCGCCCAGGCCGGGGCGTGGGAGTCGATCGCCACCGGACGGCACGCGCTGGTGGTGGCACCGACCGGGTCGGGCAAGACCCTGGCAGCCTTCCTGTCGGCACTCGACCGGCTGGCGACCACCCCCGCCGAGGATCCGGCGCGTCGCTGCCGGGTGCTCTACATCTCGCCGCTGAAGGCCCTGGCGGTGGACGTCGAGCGGAACCTGCGGGCACCGCTGGTGGGGATCGGTCACGCCGCCACCCGGCTGGGGCTGCCGGTGCCCGACCTCCGGGTGGGCGTCCGCTCCGGTGACACCCCGGCTGACGAGCGCCGCAACTTCACCCGGCACCCACCGGACATCCTGATCACCACCCCGGAGTCGCTGTTCCTGCTGCTCACCTCCGCCGCCCGCGAGGCCTTGCGGGGGGTCGATACCGTGATCCTGGACGAGGTGCACGCGGTGGCCGGCACCAAGCGCGGCGCCCACCTGGCGCTCAGCCTGGAACGGCTGGACGCCCTGCTGCCGCAGCCCGCGCAGCGGATCGGGCTGTCGGCCACCGTCCGTCCGATCGAGGAGGTGGGCCGCTTCCTGGCCGGTGGACGCCCGGTCGACATCGTGGCGCCGCCCAGCGAGAAGCGCTGGCAGTTGGACGTGGTGGTGCCCGTCCCGGATCTGGCAGCCATCGGAGACTCCACCAACGACCTGTCGGGGCTGGCGACCTCGGATCCGCAGCGGACCTCCATCTGGCCGCACGTCGAGGAGCAGATCCTCGACCTGGTGATGGCCCATCGTTCGACGTTGGTGTTCGCCAACTCCCGCCGGCTGGCTGAACGGTTGACCGCCCGGCTGAATGAGCTGTGGTGGGAGCGCACCACCGGCGAGGCTCCGGAAGGCGTGGGCAGCGGCGGCTTCGAGCGACTCTTCCGCCCCAATCGCGACACGGACACGATCCCTGAGGTCGGCCAGCTCCCCACGATCCCTGAGGTCGGCCGCAGGCCGAGTCTCGAAGGGTCGGAGCTTCGAGACTCCGAGCTTCGCTCGGACCTCAGCCACCGGAAGCGCCGGGCGCCGGCCGAGGCGATGGGGCAGGCCGGCCAGGCCAAGCGCAGCCCCATCAAGCTCAGCGCGGACGCGGATCGGCCTCAACCGGGCGCTTCCCACGGGGCACCGGGCGGGGTCGCCCGGGCCCACCAC
>JAEXCA010000145.1 GCA_023393755.1 Actinomycetes bacterium
CTTCGGACTCGACCTCTCCCCTGGCATGGTCGATCACGCCCGGCGGGCCCATCCGGCACTGCGCTTCCAGGAGGCGCGGATGGAGTCCCTGCCGATCGAAGACGGCGCACTCGGCGGCATACTGGCCCACTACTCGATGATCCACACCCCTCCGGGAGAACTCCCGAAGCTGCTCGCCGAGCAAGGACGCGTCCTGGCTCCGGGTGGCCTGCTCCTGGTCTCCGTCTTCGGGACCGACGGACCGGAGCCGGTCCAGTTCGACCACAAGGTGACACCTGCCTACAGCTGGCCGGCGGACCGCCTCGCCGAACTGCTTGCCGATGCCGGGCTTGTTCCCTTCGCCCGGCTGCTCCACGATCCGGCCTCTGAACGGGGTTTCCTCGACTCCCACCTGCTGGCCCGCCGTTCGTAGGTCCTGCCCGGCAATGCCCGCCGGGTGGTCACTCCGGGCTGCCGGCCAGGCGGGCGCTCGCTGATCCGACGGAGATTGTCAGACAGGCCCTAGTAGTACTTCGTTAACTTGAGTTGAGTTCGATGGTCGCGTTCGGCGATGCTGCTGTTCGTGATCTTGGGGGAGATAGAGCAACTCCGCGGCGAGCTGGCCGGGTTTGTCGCGGAGGTGTTCGCGTCGGTGCGGCGCCGGGATACGCGCCGGTGGGCGGATTGCTATCTACGCGGCTTGATGCTGGACGGGCGGCGCAAGTCGGTGCAGCCGATGGCGGAGCGGCTGCCGGACGGGGACATGCAGTCGCTGCAGCAGTTCGTGAACCAGTCGCCGTGGGACCACGCGGCCGTGCTGCGCGCGGTCGCGGTGAGGACCGTCCCGGCGGTGGACCCGGTGGTGTGGGTGATCGACGACGTGTCGTTTCCCAAGGACGGGACGATGTCGGTCGCGGTGGCGCGGCAGTGGTGCGGAGCGCTGGGTAAGCAGTCGAACTGCCAGGTCGCGGTGAGCCTGCATGCCGCGTCCGACGCGGCGTCGGCACCCATCTCCTGGCGGCTGTTCGTGCCCGCCGAATGGGCGGAGGACGAGCCGCGCCGGGCGAAGACCGGGATCCCGGAGGGCGTCGGGCACCGGGAGAAGTGGCGCCTGGCGCTGGAGCTGATCGACGAGGCGATCGGCTGGGGCCTGGAGCCGAAAACGATCGTCGCGGACGCCGGTTACGGGGCGAACCACGCGTTCCGGCGCGAACTGGCGGACCGCGGCCTGGACTTCGTCGTCGCCGTCCGGGCGGACGAGAGCGCGCATCCCGGCGATGCGGTCCCCGGCGCTCCGGCCTGGTCGGGCCGGGGTCGCCCGCCCGCCGACCGCTACCGCACCAGGCCCGCCGCGCTGAAAGTGCTGGCCGCGGACGGCGGCCGGGCCGCCTACCGGCGCTCGACCTGGCGGCACGGCTCGAAAGGCCCGATGCGCTCCCGCTTCCGGGTCCAGACCGTCCGCCCGGCGGGCGTGGCACCGCGACGCCACGCGATCACCCTGTCCGGCGGGCCCGCACTCTGGGACGGCGTCCTGCCCGCCGCGACCCTGCTGACCGAATGGCCGGCCGGCGAGAAGGCCCCGACCGGGTACTGGCTGACCAGCCTGCCCGCCGACACCGCGCCCCGGCTGCTGGCCCGCCTGGCCAAAATGCGCTGGCGCGTCGAGCACGACTACCGCGAGATGAAGCACGGCCTCGGGCTGGACCACTTCGAGGGCCGCACCTGGCGTGGTTTCCACCACCACCTCGCCCTGGTCACCGCAGCCCACGCCTTCCTCACCCTCCGCAGGCTCGACCCAAAAGCCGACACGCCGGCCTGACGCTCTACAAGGTCCTCGACGCCCTCCAGGACCTCCTCGGCTGCTGGACCGGCATCTGCCACACCTGCGAACGCCCCCTGCCCACAAGGAAACCCACACGCAGGACACGACCCCCAACCCCGACCTAACGAAGTACTACTAGTACTGCAAGGGCCTGTCGTTCTCCCGCTGGCGAACAGTGCGTCGCTCAAGGCGTACCGCAAGTGCATGGCCGAACGCCGCCGGGGATGAGGCTACGGAATTTGAGGACGGGCCCGGGCGGAGTGGACTAGGCTGCGATCCCGGCGACCTCTGGGCCGGTACCAAGCCCAGAGTCATGACCGGTACGGGCAGAATCCTTTCCTGCCCGGCAGCGACCGATATCCCCGTCTCGGGAAACCACAGGTCGCGTTGTGCGATCTCGCCAGGCTCATAGTGGAAACGGTCTACCGGATCAATTCCCACACACTCCGGCCGAAGCAGGGCCAGTCGTGTCTTCAGCGGCGGCATCGGGTGCGGCCAGCCGATCCGTTCCGCGATCACCGGGGTCGGCATGCGCGGCCATTCCTTCAGCGAGGACCGGATCCGCGGCTTGAACGCGTCGGCAACCGACCCCTGCGGCGCCACGCTCGTACTTGGGCGGCCGATCCGAGGAGAAAGCGGCCCGAACGGCGTTCCTGGACCCCAGCCGCCGCGCGATCTCCTTGATCGGTACGCCCTTCGCTCGATGCAGACGATGTATCTC
>JAEXCA010000254.1 GCA_023393755.1 Actinomycetes bacterium
CTCGCACGTCGATGACCACCCCCGACGCCTCGGCGATGTGGCCGAGGTCTGCCAGCAGCCCGTCGGAGACGTCGATCATGGCGGTCGCGCCGGCCTCGGCCGCGACGACGCCCTGCCCGTAGGGGGGTTCGGGGACGCGATGGGCGTTCACCACCGCCGCCGGAGAGCGGAAGCCGCGATTGAGCACCGCCAGGCCCGCCGCCGCCCAGCCCAGCCGGCCGCGGATCGCCACCACGTCACCCGGACGGGCGCCCGCCCGGGTGACCGGAGCGCGACCGGCCAGATCGCCGAGGACGGTCGCCGTGACCACGGTCTGCGGTGACTCGACGGTGTCGCCGCCCAGCAGCACCAGGCCCGCCAGGTCGCACTCGGCCCGCACTCCGGCGGTGAACTCCCGCACCCACTCCACCGGGGTGGTCGCCGGGATGGCCAGGCTGATCACCACCCCGATCCCCCGCGCCCCCTCCGCCTCCAGGTCGGCGGCCGCGGCGGCGACCGCCTTGCGTCCGACGTCGCGCGGGCTCGACCAGTTCGGACGCCAGTGACGTCCCTCGACCATGGTGTCGGTGGAGACCGCCACCGCCCCGCTCGGCAGGAAGACCGCGCAGTCGTCGCCCGGGCCGACCACCACGTTCGGGGCGGTGGGCAACCCGGCCGTGATCTCGGCGATCAGGCCGAACTCCCCCAGTTCGCCGACCGTGCCGGCCACTACCGCAGCCCCGGCTGCTGGGCCAGGCCCAGCTCGATCAGCTCCCGGACCAGCTCCGGGTACTCCAGCCCGCTGGCCTGCCAGAGCAGCGGGAACATCGAGGTGCGGGTGAAGCCGGGCATGGTGTTCAACTCGTTGACGAAGAACTCCCCCACCGGGTTCAGGAACAGGTCAACCCGCGCCAGACCCTCGACGTTCATCGCCTCGAAGGTGCGGGCGGCCAGGGTGCGCGCCTGTTCGGTCTGCTCCGGGGTGAGCTTCGCCGGACGCTCCAGGGTGACGTCGTCGTCGCCCAGGTACTTGGAGTCGAAGTCGTAGAAGCCGTCCTGGCGGTGCAGCACGATCTCGCCCGGGACGGACGCCCGCGGTGGCCGGCCGTCGCGATCCTGCAGCACCGCCACCTCGATCTCGCGGCAGCCGACGAAACCGGCCTCGATCACCAGCTTGGGGTCGTACCGCAGCGCCAGTTCGATCGCCGCCGGCAGCTGTCCGGGGGTGTCCACCCGCGAGATGCCCAGGCTCGACCCGCCGCGGGCCGGCTTGACGAACACCGGGTAGCCCAGCCCCGCGATCGCGGCCGTCCACCGCTCGGGGTCGCGCTGCCAGTGACCGGGGTTGATCGCGAGCCAGCGGCCGACCGGCAGCCCGGCCGACCACATCGCCCGCTTCATCAGATCCTTGTCCATCCCGATCGCGCTGGAGGCGACGCCGGCGCCGACGTAGCGCACCCCGAGCATCTCGAACAGCCCCTGGATCGTGCCGTCCTCGCCGTAGGGACCGTGCAGCAGGGCGAAGGCCACGTCCACGTCCACCAGGTCGGTCAGCCGGTCGTCCTGCCGGGTGGCCAGCTGCGCGCCGCGCGGGCCACGGAGCAGTACCGCCCGGGGCAGTTCGCCGGTCACCCTGGGCAGCGCGCCGTCGGTCACCTGGTATCCCGCCACCGTCTCCAGCGGGACCCGGACCCAGTCGCCCTCGCCGGTGATCCCGACGGCGACCACGTCGCAACCGTCGAGGGCCCGCAGCACGCCGCCGGCGGTCAGGCAGGAGATCTCGTGCTCGGAGCTGACGCCGCCGAAGATCAGGGCGACGGTGGGAGGTGACTGGGTCATCGGTGCCTCTCTCGGATGCTCGGGAAGCAACTGGGCAACGACCCTTCGACGAGCTCAGGGAGCGTTGACCGAGCCCGCGAAACCTGGCGGCCGTTGACCCACCGGTGTTTCCTTCGGCCAGCAGACTACCGGCCGAGCCGTGGGTCGAAGCGCACCGCGGGGGCCGATTCGCCACGAATCCGCTCGACCACGGCGACCAGCGAAGCCATGATCCGTTCGGTCGCGGCCACCGCGGCGTCGTGGTCGGTGCGTCCCTCCAGGTCGGCCAGGTCGACCGCCGGCCCGGTGCGCAGCGTGACGGTGGGCTTCGGGATCAGCCGGGGCCAGCTGGGCTTCTTGCCGCCCAGCAGTGCCTGGGCTCCCCACTGGCCGACCGGGATCACCGGCGCTCCGGTGGCCAACGCCAGCCGGGCGGCGCCGGTCCGTCCGGTCATCGGCCAACCGCCGGGAGCGGTGGTGATGGTGCCCTCGGGGTAGACCACCACGCATTCCCCGGCGGCCAGCGCCCGCTTCGCCGCCGCCAGCGAGTCGGACGCGTCCTGAGCGCCCCGACGCACCGGGATCTGCCCGGTGGCCTTCACCACCCAGCCGGCGACCGGCATCGACCAGACCTCGATCTTGGCCAGGAACCGCGGCCAGCGGCCGTGCCAGATCAGGTAGTGCGCGAACACCACCGGGTCGGCGTTGGAGATGTGGTTGACCACCACGATGGCCGGCCCGGTGCGCGGCAGCTGCGGCGCGTCGTCCCAGTCCTGGCGGGTGAGCCGGCGCAGCAGCCAGCCGGCGAACCTGGCCAGCCGCCGGTAGACCGGCTGAACCGGGGTGGGATTCGCTTCGCGCAGGCTCAGCCGCGCCCGGGACGCTGTCACCGCGATCGACCCTTCGACAGGCTCTGTCCTCGGCCAGCTTTCGCGACCGTCGGGTCGCCCTCGACCGGTCGAGGCATCGTCGATCAGCCGGCGGTGCGGGCCGGCAGGGTGCGCGGCAGCCAGGACGGACGCTTCGCCTCGTAGGCCTCGATCAGGTCGACGTGCTGCAGGGTGAGGCCGATGTCGTCCAGCCCCTCCAGCAGGCGGTGCCGGGTGTAGTCGTCGATGCCGAACTCGAAGACGTTGTCGGCCGCCTCGATGGTGCGGTGGTGCAGGTCGACGGTGAACTGGATGCCGGGCTCGCTCTCGGCGATCTCCCAGAGCTTCTCCACCACGTCCTGGTCGACCACGGCGATCACCAGGCCGGCCTTGCCGGAGTTGGAGCGGAAGATGTCGCCGAACCGGGAGCCGATCACCACCTTGAAGCCGTAGTTCTGCAGTGCCCAGACGGCGTGCTCGCGGGAGGAGCCGGTGCCGAAGTCGGGGCCGGCAACCAGGATCGAGCCCTGGGTGTAGGCCCCCTGGTTCAGGACGAACCCGGGGTCGTTGCGCCAGGCGGCGAACAGGCCGTCCTCGAAGCCGGTGCGGGTGACCCGCTTGAGGTAGACCGCCGGGATGATCTGGTCGGTGTCGACATTGCTGGCGCGCAGCGGGACCGCGATCCCGGTGTGGGTGCTGAACTTGTCCATCAGTGGTCCTTACAGGTCGGCCGGGGAGCTCAGGGTGCCGCGGATCGCGGTCGCCGCGGCGACCGGCGGGGACACCAGGTGGGTCCGTCCGCCCTTGCCCTGGCGGCCTTCGAAGTTGCGGTTCGAGGTGGACGCGGCGCGCTCCCCCGGAGCCAGTTGGTCGGGGTTCATGCCCAGGCACATCGAGCAGCCGGCCGCCCGCCATTCGGCGCCGAAGTCGAGGAAGACCTGGTCCAGGCCCTCGGATTCGGCCTGCAGCCGTACCCGCGCCGAGCCGGGCACGACCAGCATCCGTACGCCGTCGGCGATCCTCCTGCCCTGCAGGACGGACGCCGCCAGCCGCAGATCCTCGATCCAGCCGTTGGTGCAGGAGCCCAGGAAGACGGTGTCGACCTTGATCTCCCGCATCGGGGTACCGGCCCGCAGATCCATGTAGGTCAGCGCCCGTTCGGCGGCGGAGCGGTCGACCGGATCGTCGAAGTCCTCCGGAGCGGGGACAGCAGCACCGAGCGGTACGCCCTGCCCGGGGTTGGTGCCCCAGGTGACGAACGGGGGCAGCGTGGCGGCGTCGATGTGCACCTCGCGGTCGAAGACCGCGTCGGGATCGGTGTAGAGGGTCTTCCAGTGGGCCACCGCGGCGTCCCAGTCCTCGCCCTCGGGGGCATGCGGGCGTCCCTTCAGGTAGGCGAAGGTGGTCTCGTCCGGCGCCATCATGCCGGCCTTGGCACCCCACTCGATGCTCATGTTGCAGATCGTCATCCGGCCCTCCATCGAGAGGTTCTCGATGGTCGTGCCGCGGTACTCGACCACGTAGCCCTGGCCGCCGCCGGTGCCCACCTTGGCGATCAGGGTGAGCACGATGTCCTTGGCCGTCACGCCCTCGGGCAGGTTGCCGTTGACGTTGACCGCCATGGTCTTGGGACGGGCCTGCGGCAGGGTCTGGGTGGCCAGCACGTGCTCGACCTCGGAGGTGCCGATTCCGAAGGCCAGCGCCCCGAAGGCGCCGTGGGTGGACGTGTGGGAGTCGCCGCAGACCACGGTCAGGCCGGGCTGGGTCAGCCCCAGCTGCGGGCCGATGATGTGGACGACGCCCTGATCCTTGTCGCCCAGGGAGTGCCGGCGGACGCCGAACTCGTCGGCGTTGCGCCGCAGCGTGTCGACCTGCAGCTTGCTCACCGGGTCGGCGATCGGGGCGAGGATGTTCAGCGTCGGGGTGTTGTGATCCTCCGTCGCCAGGGTCAGGTCGGTGCGGCGGACCCCCCGGCCGGCCAGCCGGAGGCCGTCGAAGGCCTGCGGGCTGGTGACCTCATGCACGAGGTGGAGGTCGATATACAGTAGATCGGGCTCACCGGGCGCGCTGCGCACCACGTGGCTCTCCCACACTTTGTCGCTGAGTGTTTTCCCCATCGGGTCTCCCGAAGTGTTCCGCCCGCTTCCGCGGGGCTTCTTAACAGGTGTCACCGTATCAGATTTGCATTTCATGATACGAGACGGCAGTATCAAGGTATGGACAACTCTAGCGGTGTCGGGGTGCTCGACAAGGCAGCTCTGGTATTGACCGCCCTGGAACAGGGACCGACCACTCTCGCCGGCCTGGTGACCGCCACCGGCCTGGCCCGTCCTACCGCCCACCGGCTCGCCGTCGCGCTGGAACACCACCGCCTGGTCAGCCGCGATCTGCAGGGACGTTTCGTGCTGGGCCCGCGCCTGACCGAACTGGCTTCCGCGGCCGGTGAGGACCGGCTGCTGGCCACCGCGGGCCCCGTCCTCTCCCGGTTGCGCGACATCACCGGCGAGTCGGCCCAGCTGTTCCGGCGCCAGGGCGAGTTCCGGGTCTGCGCCGCCGCGGCGGAGCGTCCGTCCGGGCTGCGCGACACCATCCCGGTCGGATCCCAGCTCACCATGGCCGCCGGTTCGGCCGCGCAGGTGCTGCTGGCCTGGGAGGATCCGGAACGGATCCAGCGCGGGCTGCAGAACGCCTCCTTCTCCGCGGTGGCGCTGGCGACCGTCCGGCGTCGCGGCTGGGCGCAGTCGGTGGCCGAGCGCGAGGCCGGGGTGGCCTCGGTGTCGGCGCCGGTCCGTTCCCCCAGCGGCAAGGTGATCGCCGCGGTCAGCGTCTCCGGCCCGATCGAGCGGCTCTCCCGCCAGCCCGGACGGCTGCACGCCCCGGCGGTGATCGCCGCGGCCGAGCGGCTCTCCGAGGTGCTGCGCCGCAACGGCGGCGAGGGCTGATCTCCGGAACGATCCCTGAGGTCCGCCGCTGGCGGAGTCTCGAAGGGTCGTAGCCAGAACCGCTCCTCAGCTCCGGCGCAGCCGCTCCCGCAGCCGCATCAGCTCCTTGCGCTGGGCGTCGGTCAGGCTGCCGATCCCCTGGTCGTTGATCTGATCGAGCAGTTGGTCCAGCCGCTCCCGGTCCGAGACGGTCCGGGAGGGCCGCCGCACCGAGCCCTTGGGCACCCGGGTGGACGGCGCCACCCGGCCGGTCCTGGCATCGGTCGACTCCGGCACCCGTCGGGTCCGCGTCCGGGCTCCGGGAATCCACTTGTAGGAGCTCAGAAGCCCGGCCCGCCGGGCGGCGATGGCGATCAGCACCAGGCCGAGCGCCAGGCTGAGCAGGCCGCCGAAGTCCCGCGCCGCGACCGACTGCAGCACCTGCAGCGCGACCAGCACCAGGCCGAAGATCCAGGCCGGGATGTTGAACAGGAAGCGCCGGTCGGGGTACTCCGCGATCCAGATCAGCAGCACCGCGAACTGGACGATGCCGATCCCGGCCAGCCCGTAGCCCGCGCCGAGCAGCAGGCTCACCACGGTGGCGGCGATGGTCAGGCTGGCCCAGATGCCGAGCAGCAGGCCCGCCATCCGCTTGCGTCCCACGGTCTGTTCCAGGTCGGTGCCGAAGTACCAGAAGAAGAACAGCGACAGGATCCCCCACAGCCCCGGTGCGTTCGCCAGCGGCCAGGTCGCCAGCCGCCACACCTGGCCCTCGGCGACCAGCTCGGGATGGTAGACGAGCAGGCCGGAGAACGCCGGGCACAGCGCGTACGCCAACCAGGAGACGACCACCAGAGCCGCCACGGCCAACACGGTGCCGACCTCCAGCCGGCCCACCCGGAACCACGGGTCACCGGAACTGTTGCGCGCCGTGAAGAATCCGCTCATGCCTCAAGCCTGCCACGAAGATCCGGTCGGTGGGGTCCCGCAGATCAGACGCTGACCGCCCCGGCGAGATCGGCGGCGTCCACCCAACCGCCGAGGTGCCGGACGGCGAGCCGGGTCAGCGCGTCGATCCAGCCCGGGGCGTCGTTCAGGCAGGGCACCCGGACGAACCGCTGCCCGCCGTGGGCGTGGAACTCCTCCCGGTTGAGCATGCCGATCTCCTCCTCGGTCTCCAGGCAGTCGGCGACGAAGCCCGGGCAGAACACGTCCAGCCGCTTCACCCCGGCCCCGGCGAGTTCGGCGACGTGCTCGATGGTGGCCGGGGTGAGCCACTCCCCCCGGCCGAACTTCGACTGGTAGGAGAGCACGCACTCCTCGGCGGTCAGTCCCAGCCGTTCCCGCAGCAGCGCGGTGGTGCGCTCGCACTCGACGGCGTACGGGTCGCCGGCCTCGACCATGGAGACCGGGATGCCGTGGTAGCTCAGCAGCAGCTTGTCGCCGCCGGCGAAGTCAGGACGTCCCTCGCTCGCCCAGGTCTGCTCGATCCTGGCCGCGCAGGCCTCGATGTAGCCGGGGTCGTCGTGGAAGTCACGGACGATGCGGTACTCCAGCTGGTCCTGCCGGGCCTGGACGTGGCGGGCCAGCGCGTCCATCACCGTCGCCACCGTCGTGGTGGAGAACTGGGGGTAGGCCGGCACCAGCAACACCCGGCGGACACCCGCCTGCTGCAGGTCGTCCAGCACCCCGGAGAGGCTCGGGTTGCCGTACCGCATCGCGACCGCGACCCGGGCCGATCCGCCCAGCCGCTCCGCCAGGGCAGCGCCCTGGGCCTGCGAATGCACCATCAGCGGCGATCCGCCGGGCAGCCAGACGGAGGCGTACTTCTCGGCCGACGCGCGGGCGTGCACCTGCAGCACGCGCAACTCCAGGACAGGGCGCCACAGCCAGGGGTGGAGCGGGATGATCCGCCGGTCGGAGAGGAACTCGCGCAGGTACTTCTGGACGTCGGGCAGCTCCGGCGAGTCCGGCGTCCCCAGGTTGACCAGTACCACTGCCACTTCCGAGCCCGAACCGCCCGACACGTCACCACCCCTTCAGCTGCGCTCAGTGAGTCTAGCCGTGGTCGCGGGCGAGCGTCCCCCGGTCCGCCCCGGCCAGGACAGGGGTATCCGCCGGAACCGCCCGCGTCCGCCCACTCGCGGCAACGGCGATAGGTTGACAGGGTGCGGTGGATCGGCGGCGTGCGGGGACGGTTGGGACTGCCCCGGGTGGTGCTGATGCTCACCCTGTCGGCCTTCTTCGTGGCGATCGGGTTCGGCGTGATGATCCCGGTGCTGCCGCTGTACGCCCGCTCGTTCGGGGTGTCCAACCTGCTGATCGGCCTGGTGGTCTCCGCCTTCGCCGCGATGCGGCTGGTGACCAGCCCGTTCTGCCGCCGGATCTCGGATCGGCTCGGGCATCGCCGCACGATCGGCATCGGGATGTGGATCGTCGGCGTCTCCTCCGCGCTCTGCGGCCTGGCCGGCAGCTATCCGGAGTTCCTGGCCTGGCGGGCGGTCGGCGGGATCGGCTCGGCGATGTTCACCATCTCGGCCACCGCGCTGTTGCTGGCCAGCGTGCCGGCCGGCCAGCGCGGGCAGGCTGCCGGGCTGTACCAGGGCAGCTTCCTGATCGGCGGGATGGCCGGCCCGGCGGTCGGCGGCCTGCTGGCCGGCATCTCGATCACCGCCCCCTTTTTCTTCTACGCCGCCACCCTGCTGATCGCCGGCGCGATCGCCTTCACCCAGCTGCACGACCCCGCCGAGATCGGCCGGGCCGGGCCGGAGGAGATCACCCGGCCGTTGCGCGAGGTGCTGGCCGACGTCCGGTTCCAGGCCGCCTGCCTGCTCGGCTTCGGTCAGGGCTGGCAGTCCTTCGGGGTGCGCTCCTCGCTGGTGCCGATCCTGATCGTCGCTGGGCTGGGCGCCGACTCCACCTGGACCGGGATCGCCTTCGCGATCGCCGCCGTGGCGCAGGGCCTGGCGCTTCACCCGGCCGGACGGGCCACCGACCTGATCGGACGGCGCCCGCTGATGATCGCCGGAGGGTTGACCGCGGCGATCGCCACGATCGCCCTGCCGTTCGCCCCCGATCTGCCCTGGCTGATCGGGATCCTGTGCCTGTACGGCATCGGGGCGGCGGCGCTCGGCACCGCCCCCACCGCGGCGCTCGGCGACGCCGCCCGCGGAGCCGGCAGCCAGCCGATCGCGATCCAGTCGATGTCCACCGACGTCGGCAGCATCCTCGGCCCGCTGGCCGCCGGGCTGCTGGCGGACAGCCTTGGAATGACCGCGGCCTTCGCCGCCGGCGCGGTGATCCTGCTCGCCGGGGCGGGGCTGTCGTGGTTCATGCCGTCGGAGCGGCGGTCGGCCGCCGACCGCGAGCTCGTAGCCGACTGAGCCGGTGCGTCCGGGCTGGGCGGGGCCGCCGTTGGGACCCGACGGTGCGCCAGAACAGCTGATACCCCAGCCGGGCGGTGCCACCGGACGCCGCGGTCAGCCCGTCCGGAGGTCCACCCAGCCGATCAGCCAGTCCGGTCGATCGGGTGTCTCCGGGGCCGCCATCCGGTCGGTGCCGCCACCGGCCAGTACGGCCGCCACGGCCGCCTTCGGCTCGGCGGCGCACAACGCCGCCGCGAGCGCCCGGCCGACGCCGAGTTCGACCGCCAGTTCGTCGACCGTCGCGCCCTCCTCCCGAACCGCTCCGGCACAGAACCGGACCAGCTCGTCCTCGATCAGCTGCCGGATCGCGTCGGGTGGCGCGGCAGCCAACCGGGCACGCAACCCGGCGGCGACCGAGCGTCGGGGGTCGGAGAGCATGACCTGAAGTATGTCACCCGGCCGTGACGGCGCCGGCGGCTTGACCTTGTCACTGTGACAGGGTTTCTACTTGTTCCCGGAGGTGGTCACCATGACCCAGGACGCCCAGGACCGGGCCCAGCTGTACCGCGCGCTGACCGAAGCCGGCCCGTCGACGCGGCTGCAGGCGGCACTGTTCGCCGGAACCCATCCCGGCACGCTGCCAGTCGAGACGCTGATCGACCGGTGCGCGGTCGAGCCGGACTTCTTCGTCCGCGACACGTTGAGCTGGGCGCTCACCCGCTACGACCCGCTCATCACGGTCGATCTGCTGCTGGCGGAGTTGCGGTCTCCGGTCCCCCAGGCCCGCAGCCAGGCGCTCCACACCCTCTCCAAGATCGGCGACCAGCGGGCGTGGGAGGCGGTGACCGGCTTCCTGCGGGACGAGGACGACGAGATCGCCCGGACGGCCTGGCGGGCGGCGGCCAGGCTGGTGCCCGAGGGCAGCGAGGCAGAGTTGATCGGGACCCTGATCACCCAGCTGGGCCGCGGCGATGCCGAGGTGCAGCGCAGCCTCAGCCGTGCCCTGGCCTCGCTGGGCGAGCCCGCCCTGCCCGCGCTGGCCCGGTTCCTGAGCCATCCGGACCCGGCGGTGCGCAGCCATGCGATCGCCACCGAGCGCCTGATCCAGCACCCGGACGAGGGGCTCGCCGCCGCCATCGCGGAGGCGAACCGGATCGTCGCGCTCCAGGGAGCGCCGACCATCGAGGAGTGACCCCATGCTGATCGGCGAGCTCGCCGCACACAGCGGGATCAGCGCCCGGATGCTGCGTCACTACGACCGGATCGGGCTGGTCTCGCCGACCGAGCGCTCCCCGAACGGCTACCGGGAGTACTCGGCCCGGGACGTCCGTCGGCTCTTCCAGGTGGAGGGTCTGCGCTCGCTCGGCCTGAGCCTGCGGGAGATCGACGGTGTCCTGGCGGACCTCTCGTTCAGCCCCGCCGGGCTGGTCGAGCAGCTGATCGCACGCACCCGCGATCAGGTGGCGCGCGAGCAGGAGTTGCTCCGCCGGCTGGAACAGGTCCGGGCCAGCGAGCCGGCGGATTGGTCGGACGCGTTGCGCACCATCGCCCTGCTCCGTGGGCTGGACGCCGGCGACCCCTCGGCCCGGCAGCGCTTCGTCCTGAGCCATGCCGCCGAGACCGACCAGGACGCCGAGACCCTGGCCGAGGCGGCGTTGAACGAGGCCGACCCGAACGTGGCCGGCGCGCTGCACTGGGCGCTGGCCAGGACCGGTGACCGCGCCGTCCCGGTTCTCGCCCGGGGCCTGGAATCGACGGTGGCCGAACGGCGGCGGCGTGCCGTGATGGCGCTGGCGAAGCTCCCCTCGCCGCACGCCACGGCCGCGCTGGCCGCGGCCTTCCGGCACCCCGATCCGTTCGTGCGGGGACGGGCCGCGCTCGCCCGGGGACGCCTGGGAGAGCCGGACGCCGTCCCCGCGCTGGTGGAGCTGGTGGTGGCGGGCGAGGACGACGTGGAGGCCACCGACGTGCTCGGCCGGCTCGCTCGCGATCCAGCACACGAGGACGGGATCGTCCGGACTCTCGCCCGGGAGCTCTCCGGCGCCGGCGAGGACGCCCGGCAACGCCTGGCGCTGGTGCTCGCCGAACTCCCGGGTGAGCCGGCCGATGCCCTCCTCCGGTCGCTCAGCGGCGACCCGAGCCCCGCGGTCGCGCTGACCGCGTCCTTCCTGCTGCGCGGGAGGCCGGACGGTGAGCGGAGCCGGGAGTGACCTCCGGCCGCTACCCCACCGCCGTGCCGGTCGAGCGTGTCGAGACCCCGGCCAGCGCCTGCTCCACCGCGGCCTCGACGTGGATCCGGGTGGTGGGGAACACCGGGATCGGACTGTCCGCCGCGCCGATCAGCAACTCGATCTCGGTGCAGCCCAGGATGACACCCTCCGCCCCCTGCCCGGCCAGCCGTCCGATCACCTGCTGGTAGGCCGCTCGGGATTCGTCCCGGACGATGCCGCGGACCAGTTCGTGGTAGATCACCCGGTGCACCACCTCCCGGTCGGCGGGGTCGGGGACGATCACCTCGAGCCCGTGGGAGGCGATCCGGTCGCGGTGGAAGTCCTGTTCCATGGTGAAGGCGGTGCCCAGCAGCCCGACGCGGGCCAGACCCGCCGACCGCACCGCCCGGGCGGTCGCGTCGGCGATGTGCACCAGCGGGACGGACACCGCCCGCTCGATCGCGTCGGCGACCTTGTGCATGGTGTTCGTGCAGAGCACGAGAAGGTCGGCGCCACCGTCCTGCAGCGCCCGCGCCCGGCCCGCGAGCAGTTCCCCGGCCCGCTCCCACTCGGCGGTCGCCTGCAGCGCCTCGATCTCGGCGAAGTCCACCGAGTCGAGCAGGATCCGCGCGGAGTGGACGCCGCCCAGCCTCTCCCGCACCAGTTCGTTGGCGAGCCGGTAGTACTCGGCGGTGGACTCCCAGCTCATCCCGCCCAGCATGCCGATCAGCCGCATCGCCGGCTCCCCTGCTCCCGCCCATGACCACTCACGGGACCAGCCGATCACGGATCGGCGCCGCCATCAAGGAACGCGCCTGCGGAGGTTTGCCACCGGCTGGAGTGGGTACTCCAGGACCATCAGAAAGGAGAGCATCATGACTCAGCTGCAGTGTCCGGTGTGTGGCGCCCCGGTCGATCCCCAGGCCGCTCCTTCGGAGAACTACCGGGACGAGACCTACCACTTCTGTTCCGATACCTGCCACGACCAGTTCATCACGAACCCGAGCGCGTTCGTCGACGGCGCCTGATCACCCCCGGTCAGTCGCCCGCTGTGCCCGAGTGGACCCCCCCCGGCCACTCGGGCACAGCCATCCCCAGTAGCTCCTACTAGGGGATACATCGTTCCGGAAGACCGCCGGCCATACCCCAGCGGGTAGTGCGGCCGCGGCGGGCGCGTGTCAGGCAACCACCTCGCCACACAGCGGTGGGG
>JAEXCA010000266.1 GCA_023393755.1 Actinomycetes bacterium
ACTTGCTGACGCTGTGAGGGGGGGCGGGCATGACACCCTGCAACCCACCATAACCGAACCAGAGCGCCTCGCGGACCCCACTTGACGGCGGGCCGGGCGGCCGACAAGGGTTGGGTGAGTCACGTTGTCGCGGGCTGCCCGGAACCGGTGTCCCTCGCGGGCGCCGGCCGGTCCCTCGAACCTCCTTGAGCGGGTGATTGTTTCCACACTCAGGCTGAACTGGTCCGACACCGGCAAAGAGGCGCTTCTCGAGCTTCTTACCTTCCTCGCCACCCGAACACGCAGCGCCACCACCCGGCAAACCGGGTCACTCGCCGCGCACCCGCGAACCGCGCAGCTGGCTGAGTACCCTGGAACCGAGGCTGACCCAATCCGGCCGGGTCTCGGAGCCAAGGTTGCCACTGATTCACCGGGGGACATTGGCACCCAGCCCTGGGGTTTCGGGAACACCCCGTCGACCCCTTCCGCCTGTGGGTGGCGAGAAGCCACCGATCTCGACCAAGAAGAGGACGAAGAAGTGATGCTGCTGAACACCGCCGTGGCGCGCGAAGTCAGCGCCGAGATGACGCGGCAAGGGCTGAAGCCTGCCGCCTTGGCTATCGGGCTCAACGTCGGTGACAGAAAGGCCTCTGCGCTGCGGCAGGGCAAGGACGTGTGGACGACGGCACAGATCGAAGCCGCGGCCGAGATGCTCGGCGTCGCGCTTGATCTTCTGCTGACCCGTTGCGCGAGCCGACTCGCCAGCCAGTAGAACAGGCGAAACCGCGAGGCACCCGGAGGCGATCTCGATGGCCGGTCGCAGCTCCAAGGATCCCGGTTCTCCGACGCCGATTGCCGATGCGAACGCACACGGGCGATCGAACACCGGGCGACCTCGCCACACGTCCTCGAGTCGCGTCGGTGGCTGCTTGCCCTCGAGTCGAGCCTGAGCCAGCCCGTGTGAGCCGGACGGCCTGTTGGGTCGTACGGTTGGTGCGGGCTGGTCAGTGGCGCCGGTCGGTGATTGTGCCGTCGGTGCTGAGGACGAGTTCGGCGTCCAGGCACAGCCGGGCGAGGAAGCTCCGGTCGTGGGAGACCACCAGCAGGTCAGGGTCGCTCGGTGATGTTTTGGGGGAGTGTCGATCGGGCCGTGATCCAGGTGCCGGCGTCCGGGCTGATCCTGGTGCTGAGTTCGATGGCGGCGTGGAGATCTGAGGCCAGGTCGCGTTGGTGGATGGGCTCGTGGTGCGCGGCTCGGTTCCTGACGAAACCGAGGGTGGCCAGATGGGTCTCGACAGCTTTGCGGCGGGCGCGGAGGTCGTCCGGCCCGGCGGGGAAGGCCCGATGCAGGGCGGGCACCCAGAGGGCGGCGAGGTAGCGGCTGGCAGTCAGGTAGCGCCAGAAGCCGAAGGAGAGTTCGGCGATCACTTTGCCATGGGTTTCGGGAAGTCTGCCGTTGCGGGTGGCTCGCTGACGTGCGCCGGCGATGTCGGCCAAACCGCGCGTGTCGAGAGGCGCGACGTCGAACCACGTGGCGCCCGGGGTGCGGCGGGCCGCCCAGCTGACCAGTGTGCGGTCGATCGCGTTGCGGACCAGCACTTCGACCATGCCGACGGTCTGGATCGTGGCGGCCGCGGCTCGTGCGTTCCACTCGTACAGCCGCATCGCCTCGGACTCGCTGCGAGTCACGGCCAAATGGGAGCCGAGCCGCTCGGCGGTGATAAGACCGGCCAGGACGTGGTCATCCCAGCCGGTCCCGGTCGTGGACGTGCGAGGTTGCTTGGCCAACGTCCGTGCCTCCCGTATGGTTGATGGCGAAGACCCCGGAACGATCCCTGGCGCCAGCCACATCGCCGGGGTTGCTCCTTTCCCGGCACCTATTCTCTCTGACAAGGTCGCGGTCGCACCTCCCCGCCCCCGCAAGCGCCCCTACCGATCTCTGATTAGTTGTGCTGGCATCCCATACCAGCGCCGGAGGCCCGCTACTGGACTCAGGTAGGTACCCAGCGCGCTACACCAACGATCATCCCGAACGAACTACACCCATGCAATACGGCCACAGTCTGATTAGCCCGACCTAACCTGCAACGTCACGTCCGGCCGGGTAGGCGTTCGGGCCAGCCGGGCGACCCCCAGCCTCGCAAGCTCGGCCGGGGACCCCGCGCCGCCCGCCAGGCCAGGGGTGGGAACGCCCACCCGCCCGGCCTCACATACCCACAACACCCCAACGAGTTGTGTTGCTAGTTCAAGTAAAGGCGCACTACTTGCGCCCACCTCCCGCCAGCGCCGTCCAGACCAACGGTGCGATGAATGCCGGGAAATCTACGAAGTCGTACGCGGCCTGGAACTTTGGGGATTCCAAGTAGAGCACCCACATGAAGAGCACAACCAGAACGGTGGCAATCTGCCTCGCCGCGAAGTCCTGCTTATCAAGCCCCGACGAGCCCTCAGCCGCCGCGACAGCTCCAACTGAGGTTGCTACCACCACCAGGGGGTTCTCAAGCTCACCTGCGTCAACGAGGCCAGCGTCCTGCAAGAGCTCTTCAGGGAACCGGCCGTGCTCGAGCGCGGCAGCGATCACCTCGGATGGGTCAAGTTTCGGGACCCAGTGTTCACCCAGCCCGTCGAACGCTGTCACGAACTCCGCCGTTGGGGTTGGTAGATGCGTTCCGTCGAGCCCCGCGAGTGCTGTCGCGAACGCGGCGGTCGGTACCATGAGCTTGCTGAAGTCGATCCCCGCGAACGCCTTCTGGTAGGCGGCGGTCGGTACCACGAGCTTGCCGAAGTCGATCCCCGCGAACGCCCTGAACCCGGCCTTACGGGAGGTATTGCGCATTACTGGCGGGGCGCTGGATCCTCCCGGAACCGTGCCACTGCTGCTTGAGTTGCCGCGAGTTGGGGTGTGCTGATAGCAGAACGGTTCCCCCCGCCGGGTGCATTGCTGTCCCGCCCGTGTAGTAGCTTCACATTGACCTTGTAAGCCATTCGTCACGTCTGAGTCCCCTCAATATGGTCGCTAGGATATCGCCAGGCTCGTACCAGGACCGCGGGTTTCGGGTCAGGGTTCAATGAAGGATGCTGGCTCACAAGTGGGCATATTGGGAACTGGCAAGGTTCGAAAGATCCGACGGCCCGCCCTGCCACCCGGTAGCGCTCCGACATCACGGCCAGGATGTGGCGTTCAGGCTGAGCGGATTCACGCTCAGCAGGGCCATCGGGGCCGGTGGTGTCTCACCTGGGGATGGCTCACGGGGTACCAGTGGGGAAGGGTTTCGGTTCGGGATTGGTGGATTCGCCGGTTGCGATCTCGGAGAGGCGTCGAGCGATTTCGGCGTCTCGTCCGGCGGCGGCGTGTTGGTAGATCAGTGCGGCGGTCACGCTGGAGTGGCCGAGGCGGTTCATGAGTTCGGCCAACGTGGCGCCGGCTTGCGCTGCCAGGGTGGCCCCGGTGTGGCGTAGGTCGTGCCAGCGCAGATCGGGCCGTCCCGCCGCCGCTCGTGCGCGTCGGAATACCTTGTACAGGGCGCCGTGCTTCATGTGCTCGCCCGATTCGACGGCGGGGAAGAGCAGTCCGTGCGGACCGGGAGCAGCCCACGTGTCGAGGTGGTCGAGCAGCGGGGCGAGGATGTGGGGCGGGATCGCGACCTCGCGCGAGAGGCTCTTCGGCGTCTTCACGACCGGAGTGTCTGGTTCGGGCCACACGACCGATCGGGTGATGGTGAGGGTGCCGTCGACCGGTTGGCCGTCGGAGTCCAGATTGATCCGAAGATCGCGTCGGCGCAACTCGGTGAGTTCTCCGAACCGGGGTGCGCACCAGGCGGCAAGCAGCACCATCGCCGCGTAGCGCAGGGGCATCTCATTCATGATGGTGGTGAGTTCGGCCAGGGTCGCGGGACGGATGCTGCCCTTGGGCCGGGTGGTCAGGGTTCGGTTCTTGGTCTTGGCGGACAGGCGAGCGGGATTGCTTGCGATGAGTGGGGGAGCGTCGGTGTCCTCGTCCGGCTGCGACGCGGTGGCGAGGATCGCGTGGAGCAGGTCGTAAGCCTTGCGGCGGGCAGTCGGGTGACCATCGTCGTGGGCGTTCCACCATTGCTTGATCATGGCCGGGCTGATCTGGTTCAGGGTGTAGCCGGTGAAGTCGGCCAGGCGAGGCCCGTCGAGGACCTTCCGGTATTCGGCCCTGGTCCGGGGGCTCAGGTCGCGGGAGTCCAGCCACTGGTCGGCGTACTCGCTGAACTCGACTTCGTCGGGCTCGCGGGCCGCCGGTGGCTTCCACCGCTTCTCGATCATCTCGGTCTGGCGCAGGGCCAGCCAGGCCTCAGCGGTCTTCTTGTCCAGGAACGTCAGCGGCACGACTTTGCCGTCCACGGTTGCACTGGCATTGATTCGGTCGCCATTCGGATCCAGGTAGCTCGCCTGGTAGCGGCCCGACGGCAGTTTGCGCACCGCGCCGAACCCGCGTCTGGTCCGCTTCGAATCTTGAGCGTTCCCGGGCTTGTTGGGAGACGAGGCCGGGTTTGCTGCCGCGGGCTGCGGTTTGGGTCTGGCCGGATCGGTTGGTTGCTGGGATGATCGAGTCATGGCGTTCCTCCGATCTCACATTGGCCGGCACGACACTGCCTCCGGTGCTGGTCGAGGGCTGCTGGCGTGCAATAGCCACCTTCGGTCGTCGTGCAATAATCGTGCAATAGGCACACCCTACACGACCCTATGTCAGCCCATTTTGGGGATCAGAGCAGGGCGGACTGTCGATGGTAAAATGCGTAGTGGCTACGGTAGATAGGCTAGTCAGCGCCAGTTGAATGAGATCGCTTCCGGGCACCTTCAAATCCTGTCAGCCCGACCGTTATAAGGCCTTGTGAAAGGCCTTTTTCATCGACAATCCGTTTTCGCGTACGCCCGTGGTACGCGGTAAAACCCCGTGGTACGGGGCACTCCGAAAACTCAGCCCTCTAGACCCTCGTGCTCGCGTCTCCTCGTAGCTCTTTTGCTAGGCCCCGCAATACGTGCGTGGGGCCGCCGATTTCTGCAGGGGCTGGACGGTCGGTTGCTGCCTTCTGGATTGGTACCAAGGCACATTCAGAAGGCAGCACATTCAGAACGCAGCAATGGCTACGGTTGTCTCCAACCCCATCAAGGATCTGCGCCGCTTGACGCGGCGGCCGAAGTGTTGGGGGAGCACCGCCACAGTGCGTCGCCGGATCACGGATTGCTCGCTGCGTACCGCACCGGGAGCAGCTGATCCGCATCAGAGTCCAGGATCTCGACGACTTGTTGCGGGAGATATACAAGGCTCGCGGCGCAGTTTCGCCACGTGCCAACAGAGATGCCTGATCCACCGACGGAGTGCGCACGGCTTCTGACTCAGCTGAGATAGCAGCTGCGTGACCCACAGCCAGCGTGTCCAGTCACGCCGTTGCCCACTCGTAGATCCGGGCCCTGGCATCAGGGTCTGCCACGTCGCTCCCTGCCAGAACCTCATCGACTGCGACCATCAGCAGGTAGGCTCCACATTCGGCTTTGATGGCCTCCAGCGCGGGTCTGACCACCCTCTCGAAGTCCGGTGAGTACGTCCAGTCCTCGCCCCGCTCGGAGGCTGATGGGAGGAGCGCCGACAGAGAGTGGATGAGCAGCCACTTCGCTTGATCAGACGCCGGACGGGTGCAATCGACCTCGAACTGGCGGTCCAGTCCCCACGATGTCCCGGTACGAGATGGCTCGCCCCAGCTGACGTGCCTGAGCAGTTCAAGCACCCTGGCGCAGAGCGACTCCATGTCGGTCGGCTCGTCCGCGGTTAGTGTGGCCACCATCACGACGACAGGTTCCCCTAGAGATGTTCTGGCTTGCTCCTGGGCGAGCGGGACGTATAGGGCGCATTGGTTTACCGCTGGCGAGGCAACCCGCAAGGCGGCGAACTCGTAAATGCCATGCGTCCCTAGGTCGGGGACTTCCTCGACTGTCGCGTCCGGATCAAAGCTCAAGTTACGCTCGTCGAAAGCCCCATACGGTTCGAACGTTACCGAGTACTTCTCGGCCCTATTGTCGTAGAGGCAGTAAGGGGCATATCCCTTTCCGTCAGACTGTGTCAACGTCGCCGGGCCGAACACGGCTGCCAGCGACGTCGGGTCGGGACAAAGCTCGGGCGCTGCCCACCCAAGGTCGAGCCCTGCGCCCGGGTAGACCAGACCACCAGGGCCACTGCTCGCAGTCGACCCTTCACCGGACTGCACCCCCGCAGCAAGCACGTGCCGGATCACATTGACCACAGCCTTGCAGTTGCTGGGCCGATCACCATCACCTTGAGCCCACGACAAGATGGTGTTGCCGTCGGGCGTGGGCAGAAAGACCAAGCAGACCTCATGGGCTTCACCGGACGGCAGGGTCGGCCCTCCGACGAGGGTACCCTGAGGCAAGCTAGGCTCAGCGGCAACCTGAACCTCTGCACCGTCGAGTCTGTCCCACCTGTCAACTGCTTCAGTAGGCGACGTTCCCGTACGTGCTTCCATGACTATCCAACGCCCGTCCTCTGTGCCGTACTGACAGCGCGTGGCGTCCTCGATCCAACCAGTCCCAAAATGGTTCGCCTTGACCGCCCACCCCAGCGCCAAGCCGACGGCGTCCGCGCTCGGGCAGAGTTGACCAACCTCCAGGGCGAACCCGGTGGCTTCCGTAGCATCAGGGGTCTCTGCCATGGTGGTCTTGCCGTTTGAGGTCGACGGGGTCGGGATCTGCGCTCCACCGGCCGAACAGCCCGCCACCAGGCACACAGCCAAGCTCGCGGATAGCAGGTACTGCCAGGGGCCGTGCATTTCCGTTCTCCCTCCCAGCGCACGCTCTGGTCACTGCGCACTGTAGGCCACGGCGCGAAGGGCTGGGCATGACCAGTGGACACTTCTACATCAACCTCGTACGAGTCCGTACACCGAGCGGTTGCGGGCTCATCGCAATCGACGTGCAGCTGACGTCGGGAATACCCAGTGCTGCCTATCGCCGGCGGGGCTCGTCCACAGGGTCGCGCAGGAGCATGTGGACCGTAGGTCCACCCAGTCCCGGTGCGTACCCAGACGTCCGGGACCAGCATGTCCTGGGTGTAGATCTGCGCCAGTTTCGGGGTGAAGGGTCTCTGGGTCGCGAGGTGGCCGAAATCGGTCCGTCGGAAGCCGCCGACTTCACCTTTGTCGGGGTGCTTGCACTGGACAGGTTGATGAGGGTTGAAGAGCGGGTAGATGGCTGTCGAGACCGGAGTGGCAGGGTCAGGAAAGACCGTCGTCGGGATCGTTGCCGGTGGCGGCCGGCGGGGTCTCGGCGAGCTCTCGAATCCGGTCGGCGAGGTTGCTGCCGACGATCGTCTCCAGGGTGGCCAGCACGTCCGCTGCGGGCTTGAGTGAGTAGCGCACGGTCTTGGCGTGGGCCTGGCGGATCTTGTCGGGGAACTGGTCGGTCAGCCGCGAGAGCAGTTGCGCGGCGGTGAGCAGTTCCACACCATGCTCGGCCATCCATACTCCCGGGAAGTGGCGGGTGTTCTCGCTAAGAAGGATGTCGGCCCCGGCTGCCATCGCCGCGGCAAGGACGTGCCGATCCTTGGCATCCATCGCTACCTCGGCGACTGCCGCCAGATCGGTGTCGGTGACCTCGACGAGGGCGTACTCCAGGTAGTCGTTCATCAACTGCTCGAGACGATCGGTGTCGCCTTGGGTCAGCCCAAGCCGGTCCCGCAGGTTGCGGGACATCTCGTCAAGGATCGCCTGGCTCCAGCGGATCTCGATGGCTCCAGCGTCAGCGGCGTACAGAAAGTAGTCACGCAGCGTTCGGGAGAACAAGATGTTGGCGTCAGCCAGGACGACGCAGATCGTCAATCGACCAACCCGATCTCGTTGGAGAACTCCGCCAACGCCCGGGCAGCATCGTCGCGTCGCGCCCGGCGGGCACGCTGAAAGGTCAGGATCGCCGCGGCGGGGATGCGGTGATGTGTGCCCACCATCACATGCTCGATCTCGCCGGAGTCGATCAGCTTCATCAGGGTTGGACGCGACAGGCCCAGCATGGTCGCGGCCTCGGTGGTCGTGAGCAACTCTCGGATCGGGATAACCACGGCACCGGTGGTGCGCTCGGCGTCAAGCAGGGTCAGCACCTTCTCCGCACTCTTGCGGGGAAGCTCCAAGCTCACACTCACGCTCTCGCCAGGCCCAGCCAGGGCAGCCCGCAGCGACTCCAGAACTTCCACGCGCAGCTCGGACATAGCGCCTCCAAGTGAAACAAGCAGTTTCCAACTGGTGCAAGTGTAACTGATGTGGTACGCCAATGATACGTGGGCGCGCTGGAGAGGGCCAGGAGCCTGAGCATGGCACCGGTGGAGAAGGCCGATTGACCCTAGCCGCCGAGGATCTGTGGAATCTGGCCCGTCGGCCGGGAACTACGCATGCCGCTCCGGTCCAACTGGTTCTGGCGTCGACGTCGCGAGGTTGCCTTCCTAGTGGGAATCGGAATCGGCGGTGAGGGTCCGCAGTTCGGCGAGCCCCTCCGCTACGGCCGCGGCGACGGTGGCGACTCGGATGGCGGGACGATCGCCTTCCAGCGCCAGCCGGACGGAGCGGGTGCCTCGAGCGGTGGCGACTCCGAGGTGGACGGTGCCGGCGGGCTGGCCCGTCTGGGGGTCGGGATCCGGGCCCGCAACGCCGGTTGTGGCGAGCCCGAGGTCGGCGGGGCGGCCATCCACCGCGCAGGCGTGGCGAACGCCTTCGGCCATCTGCTCGGCCACCACGGGGTCGACCGGGCCGGTCGCGGCCAGCCTGGCGGCGTCGACGTGCAGCAGCGTGTGCTTGAGCTGGGTGTTGTAGGCGACGACGCCACCGCTGAACGCCAACGATGCCCCCGGCACGCTCACAAGTTCACCGGCGAGCAGACCACCGGTCAGTGACTCCGCGGTGGCGATCGTGAGCCCGTACTGGGTGAGGGTCCTGATGAGAACGGCGGTTGTGTCGAGCATGGTGTGGTCCTCTCGGCGCGGTTGGTGGAAGGGAGGTTCTGCGGAACTAGTGTCCTGCGCCGTTGATTCGTTGTAATAGTCGTCCGAGGGATTCGAGGATCTGGTCGGCGGTCTTGGTCCAGATGAACGGTTTCGGGTTCTCGTTCCATGCTCTCACCCACTCGCGGAGGT
>JAEXCA010000015.1 GCA_023393755.1 Actinomycetes bacterium
GCATGGGGTCAGGCAACGCCGACCGTGGTGCCGTTGATCACGACCGCGAGCCCCTCCACGTCCTCGGCCAGGATGGTCCCGGCCGGTGTCGTCCAGGACGCCCCGCCGTCGGTGCTGGTGAACTCGCCGAGTGAACTGCCGCCGGCGTTGGTGACCGTCAGCCTGACCTGGGCGGTCGGCGGGATCGCCTCGCTGTGATCGTGGGCGGTGACGGTGAGGCCGGTAACCACGTACGCCTTGGCCGCGGAGCTGTACGACGTCCCCCACGTGACGTCCACCCCCCTGGTGACCGGCGATGCGACGGTGGCGGCGTCGCCGCCGAGCTGCGCCCGGTAGACCCCGCCCAGGGTGGCCGCGGAGGCGCTCAGCGCGCCGGCGACCACGACGCCGGCAAGGACGGCGATGACTGACTTCTTCTGGAATTGCATGGCAGACGAACCCCCGATTCGTACTGATGATGGATGAGTAACCGATTTCCCCCCATCGGCAGAATCTAGGGAGCGCGCCTCAGCCGACCCTCAGGGCAGCCCTAGGACAACCTCAGGTTTTGCTGAGGATCGCGCGCCGGAGCCTCCGTCCCAGGCCCGGCGGTCACGCGGGTACGGCCGCCGCCACCCGCCAGACCACGCCGGGGATGCCGTCCACCCGGAGCGTGAACGGCGGCGCCGGCAGTTGCCCGAGCCCGGCCGCGCCCGCCGCGGGGGGGCGGGGAGTGGTGCGCTCGCCGTCCGTCTCCCGGACGGTGCCGGCGTCCTGCGGGGTGAAGTGCAGGACGTGGTCGTTCCCGATCATCCGGACGGGTTCGCCTCTGGCGACCCGGGAGGCGATCGCCCGGAAGGCGAGGTCGAGCCCGCCGACCAGATCGATCACCAGGTCGTCGCCCTCGGGGGTGACCCGCAGGGTCTCGACGTTGAAGAAGCTCGACCTGGAGCCCTCGGTGTCGATCGCGGTCTGCACCTGCTGCCACAGCGCCGGGTCGGTCTCGATGCCCGGCCTGCCCAGGACGGTCAGGCCGTAGCCGTGGGCCCGGCCGATCACGGCGACCAGCCCCCGCGGGTTCCAGGCCGCGGCGGCGTCCAGCTCGGCCGCGGTCAATCCGACCGCCTGGACCAACTGGACCTTGCCGTAGGGGGTGTCCAGGGGTTCGGGGTGGATCGGATCCTCGACGAAGCCGAGGCCGACCAGGTCGGTGTCCTCGTCCAGCGCGATCGGGCCGTTGGCGTTGAGGTAGTGCCCGGCGCGGATCACCGCACCCGATCGGAAGACGTAGCGGGCCAGGTTCTGCAACAGGTTGAGCACCCAGGTGGGCGCGGCGGCTTCCGGATCCGCCGCGGCCGGATCGACCAGCCGCAGGCTCATCTCGACGCCGTAGCCCGACCATTCCGGGACGGGTTCGCCACGTTCGGCCGCCTCCTCGGCCTGATCGCCGAACAGGTCGGAGTAGCCGTAGGTGACGTAGTGCCAGTGCGGCACGGGGTCGGTGCCGCGGTAGGCGGAGATCCCGCGGATCGGGTCGGGCCCGCCCAGCGACCAGGGGATGAGCGTTCCCCAGTGCTGGGGGTTCTCCTGGCCGGGGTAGGCGGCGTCGAAGACCGCCGAGATGGCGTCCCAGCCGAGCGCCTGATCGTCCTCGTCGGGGGTGGCGTTCGGCTGCTCAGGCTCGGGCTCGGGCGTCGGTTCGACGGACTTACGGAAGCGTGAGAAGAAACCCATGCCCGCGATCCTGCCGCACCGACGGGTCAGTGCCCAGCCCGCGTCCAGCGGGACCACCAGGAACCGTCCCCGGTGGTGCCGGAACCGTCCCCGGTGGTCCGCCCGGTCCTCGACGTTGGGCAGGCTCAGGCGAAGCTCGGGCCCTGCCAGAGGTTGATCCCGGAGTCGACGGCGTGCTCGTCGATCGCTGCCAACTCGGCGTCGGTGAAGTCGAGGTTGGCCAGCGCGCCCAGGCTGTTCTCCAGCTGGGCGACGGACGAGGCGCCGATCAGCGCCGAGGTCACCCGCGGATCGCGCAGCACCCAGGCGATCGCCAGCTGGGCCAGCGACTGGCCACGTCCGGTGGCGAGGTCGTTCAGCGCCCGGATGTGGGTGATGGCGGCGTCGGTGAGGAGATCGGGGGAGAGCGACTTGCCCTGGCTGGCCCGCGAGCCCGCCGGGACCCCGTTGAGGTACTTGTTGGTGAGCATCCCCTGGGCCAGCGGTGAGAACGCGATGCAGCCCAGGCCGGTGTCGCCCAGGGCGTCCAGCAGGCTTTCGCCGGCGGTCGCGTCCTCCACCCAGCGGTTCAGCATCGAGTAGGAGGGCTGGTGGATCACCAGCGGCAGCTTGAGGTCACGGGCGATCGCGACCGCCTCGCGCGTCCGCTGGGCGGAGTAGGACGAGATGCCGACGTAGAGCGCCCGGCCGCTGCGGACGGCGGTGTTGAGGGCACCCATCGTCTCCTCCAGCGGCGTGCTGGGGTCGTAGTGGTGGTGGTAGAAGAGGTCGACGTACTCCAGGCCCAGCCGCTGCAACGACTGGTCGAGCGAGGCGAGCAGGTACTTCCGCGAGCCGAGGTCGCCGTAGGGGCCGGGCCACATGTCCCAGCCGGCCTTGGACGAGATCACCAGCTCGTCGCGGTGGTGCGCGAAGCTCTCCTTCAGGTGGCGGCCGAAGTTGGTCTCGGCGCTGCCGTAGGGAGGGCCGTAGTTGTTGGCCAGATCGAAGTGGGCGACACCGAGGTCGAAGGCCCGGCGCAGGATGTCGCGCTGGGTGGCGAAGGGGACGTCGTCGCCGAAGTTGTGCCACAGCCCCAGCGAGACGGCAGGCAGCTTCAGCCCGCTGGTGCCCACCGCGCGGTAGGGCATCCGTCCGTCGTAGCGGTCGGGGTCGGCGTGGAACTGGTCGAGGATCGGCATCGGCTTCCCTTTCGTGTCGGTTCGAGCCTAGCGGCAGCAGCTCTCCGGCAGGACGGGTGCAGTTTCTGCCACATACTGCCGCTGCCTGCCGTATCTGTCGGCCAGAGCTGCCATGTGGCAGAAGTGCACTCGGTTGCTGGATCAGGCCGGCAGGGCGAGCTGTAGCGGGGTGGCATCGCCGCGCTGGAGCCGGAAGGACGCATCTCCGCGGCCGGGGACGGTGACGCGGTAGTCGCCGGCGAAGCCCCGGACGGCCACCCGTCCCCGGTCGTCGGTGCGGGCGCGGGTCGGCGCCACCCACCAGTCGCCCCTGATCAACTGCCGCAGTGCGTCGAAGGAGGGCTTGCGGCTGCCGTCGGCCCGCAGCAGGCCGATCGGCGCGCCCAGCCAGGAGCCCCGATCGGTGATCCCCCAGTAGGTCAGGACGTCCACCGCCGGGTGCCCCACCAGACTGCGGTAGTGCCGGACGATCTCGCCGGCCTGCCGCTCCTCCCCTTCGGGCGTGCTCGGCCAGGACTCGACCTGGTGGTCGTTCAGGTCGACGATGTGGCCCGGCATCGGATCGCCGGAGACCAGCGAGGTCTCGGTGAAGTGCAGCGGCAGGCCGAACCTGGCGAACCGGTCGGCGATGGCCCGGATCTCCTCCTCGCCGCGGTAGCCCTGGTGCATGTGGGTCTGCAGGCCGATCGCGTCCGGGACGATGCCGGCCTCGAGCATCCCTTCGATCAGGCACTCGTAGGCGGTGGAGAGGTCGAAGTCGTTGATCAGCAGGAAGACGCCGGGGTTGGTCTCGCGCGCCTCCTCGAAGGCGAGCCGGAGCGCGGCGAACCGTCCCCTGGCACGGGCCAGGCGGGTGATCGCGTTGTCCTCGGCGGTGAAGACCGGCATGATCACCGCCTCGTTGATCGCGTCCCAGGTGTCGATCAGGCCGGCGAAGGCGCTCACCTCGCGGCGGATCCGCTCCCGCTGCAGCTGCTCGACCTGGTCGAGGTCGAAGTCGAGCAGCCAGCGCGGCTGGACGGTGTGCCACATCAGCGGGTGGCCCTTCACCGCCACTCCGCGGCCGGTGAACCAGCGGGCGGCGTCCAGCAACTCGGTGGTGCGGGTCCGGCCCAGGACGGGTTCGAAGGTTCCCCAGTAGAACGGCAGGGTGGCGGTGTTGAACAGCTCCAGGTAGGCGTCGGCGAGCTGCTCGTCGCCGTCGGAGGGGTTGCCCCCGGCCAGGTCGATCAGGTCGAAGCCGATGTTGCCGAACCCGAAGGCATGCCGGGTCTGTTCGACGGTGACCTCGGTGTCGGCCAGCGGCGTTCCGTCCGGCATGGTCAGGGTGAGCGCCGCCTCACCCAGGCGATGGACGATCGAGGCGTCGGGGACGGTCACCCGCTGCATGGGCGTCAGCACTCGATGACGTTGACGGCGAGACCGCCGCGGGCGGTCTCCTTGGACTTCACCGACATGTCCCTGCCGGTCTGCCGCATGGTCTTCAGCACATTGTCGAAGGAGACGATATGGGTGCCGTCGCCGCGCAGCGCCGTCCGGGCGGCGGTGATCGCCTTCACCGCGGCGATCGCGTTGCGCTCGATGCAGGGGATCTGGACCAGGCCGCCGACCGGGTCGCAGGTCAGGCCCAGGTTGTGCTCCATCCCGATCTCGGCGGCGTTCTCCACCTGGGCCGGGGTGCCGCCCAGCACTGCCGCCATGCCCGCCGCAGCCATCGAGCAGGCGGCCCCGATCTCGCCCTGGCAACCCACCTCGGCCCCCGAGATGGAGGCCCGCTCCTTGATGATCGCCCCTATCCCGCCGGCGGTGAGCAGGAAGCGGACCACGCCGCGGGCTCCCGCGCCGGGCACGAACTGGGTGTAGTACTTCAGCACCGCCGGGATCACCCCGGCCGCGCCGTTGGTGGGGGCGGTCACCACCCGGCCGCCGGCGGCGTTCTCCTCGTTGACCGCGAGGGCGTACAGGGTGATCCAGTCCATGCCGCGCAACGGGTCGCCGTCGTCCCCCTCGGACTCCAGCCGGTTCAGCAGCTCCGGGGCGCGGCGCCGCACCCGCAGCCCGCCGGGCAGCAGGCCCTCGGTGCTGAGCCCGTTGTCGATGCACTCCTCCATCACCGCCCAGAGGTGCAGCAGGCCGGCGTCGATCTCGGCGTCGGTGCGCCAGGAACGCTCGTTCTCGCGCACCAGCCGTCCGACCGAGAACCCGGTCGCCCGGCACTGTTCCAGCAGTTCCGCGCCGGAGCTGAACGGATAGGGCACCGGCGTCGGATCGGCGATGATCCGTTCCGGGCCGGCCAGGCTCTCGTCGGCGATGAACCCGCCGCCGACCGAGTAGTAGGTGCGCCGGGCCGCCTCTGTGCCCCCCGCGTCCCAGGCGGTGAAGATCATGCCGTTCGAGTGGGCGGGCAGCGCTCTACGTCTATAGAGGACGATGTCCTCGTCCGGGTCGAACCGGATCGGCTGCCCGCCGGGCAGGTCGAGCACCCGGCTTTCCCGGACGCCGGCCAGGACGGGCTGGCAGAGCCGAGGATCCACCGTCTCGGGCTGGTGCCCCAGCAGGCCCAGCACCACCGCCGGGACGCTGCCGTGCCCGTGCCCGGTGGCCCCCAGGGACCCGAACAGCTCGACCTTCAGCCTGGCCACCGCCGGCAGGACGCCGGTCTCGGCGAGCGCGGTGAGAAAGGTCCAGGCGGCGCGCATCGGCCCCACCGTGTGGGACGACGACGGCCCGATCCCGACCTTGAACAGCTCGAAGACGCTCAGCGCCACGCTGTGAGCCTACCTTGACGACACTCTTCGAGTGCCCAACCTCCGGTCATCCGAGGGGGCCGTGCGATGCCGCCGAAGCGCGTTGGAGGCTTGCCATAACCCAGGATGAGAAATATTCCGTCATATTGATCTTGTCAAGATGAAAGTTACCTTCATAGACTGCTCCCCGTCGCGACCCGGTGAAGGGGCGGCCTGGTGAGGCTCAAAGGAGACATCATGGTTTTTGGTAGTTCAGGCGGCCGGGCGTCACGCCGCGGTCGCTTCGCCGCCCTGTTGGCGGCCGTGGTCGCTGTGGCCGGCTGCACGGCAGCCCCCGACGCGCCGGCACCGTCCGGCTCCGGATCGCCGCAGGCAACGTCTCCGGTCGCCAGCGGCGTTCTGCGTATCGCGGCGAGCGCGGACGCGCAGCCCCAGTTCGCCATGGCCAATCGTGCCGGCAACTGGTCATGGCGGCGCCTGGTGTTCGACTCCCTGGTGGAGAAGGACGCCGCCGGACTGCCCCAGCCCCTGCTGGCAACCGAGTGGTCGTACAACGAGGATCGCACCGAACTCACCCTGAAGCTCCAGGAGGGTGTGACCTTCCATTCCGGCAGGCCGTTCACTGCCGAGGACGTCGTGTACAGCCTGGAACAGGTCAAGGATCCGGCCAACGCCTCGCAGTTGGCCAAGGTCGCGGCCGGCATCGAGTCCGTCGTGGCGAACGGCGAGTCGGAGGCCGTGATCTCCCTCGTCGCACCGAGTGACAGCCTGTTCGACCTGCTTGACCTGACTCCGATAGTCGACCGCGAGACCTGGGCGCAGGCGGCTGACGGCAAGAAGATCGTGGGCACCGGGCCGTTCCTGTGGAAGTCCTGGACGCCCGGCGCGTCGATCGAACTGGTGCGCAACGACGACTACTGGGGCAAGGACGGCCCGTACCTGGACGAGGTCCAGGTCTCGATCATCACCGACGCGACGGCGCTCCAGTCGGCGCTGAAGGGTGGTGCGGCTGACGTCGCACTCGGCGTCGCCCAGGCGGACGTCGCGCTGCTGAAGAAGGATCCGGGATTCGCGGCGGAGAACGCCGGGGGCGTCTTCTATCCGTTTGGCTTCGATGTCACCCGGGCGCCCTTCGACGACCCCCTGGCCCGCCAGGCGATCGGCTACGCCCTCGACCGGGAGCGGATCGCCGACCAGGTCTTCGGCGGTGACGCGATGGTGACCAACCTCTGGTGGACGCCCGACAGTCCCGGGTTCCCCGCAGCGCAGGCGCAGCACTTCGGCTACGACCCCGACAAGGCGAAGGCACTGTTGGCCCAGGCGGGAGCCGACGGGGCCGAACTGACCATCACCTACGCGAACCTGCCGGTGATGAAGAGCCTGTTCGAGGTCGTCCAGAACAACCTCAGCCAGGTCGGGCTCACCGTGAAGGCGGAGGCACTCGACGTTGCCGAGTACGACAAGCGGCAGGTCGAGGGAACCCTGGGACAGTCCTTCCTGCTCCTTCACGGGATGGTGGGCTTCTCGACGGCCACGATCATCGATGCGATGCCGTCGATCCGGGCCGGGAATCCGTCCCACTTCGAGACCGACGAGTACGAAGCACTCAAGAAGGCGGTGCGTGAGGCCAACGACACGACGCGTGACGCGGCGATCGCTGCGCTGACGACCTACATGCTCGACCAGTCCTTCAGCCAGATCGTCGTCGTGGCGCCGCAGTACCACGTCCGCACGGCAGCGGTGCAGGGTCTGAAGGTCGTGTCGCTCGGCAGCCTGGTCGCCACCGACGTTCAGCTGGGAAAGTAGCGGACGTGCTTCGGTATCTGGTCCGGCGGGTTCCGTCCGCCGTGCTCCTCGTCCTGGCTGCTTCCGTGGTCGCCTTCCTGCTGCCCCGGATGGCACCGGGTGACCCCGCGGTGGCCATCGCCGGACCAGATGCCGCGCCCGAGACCCTCGCTCGTATCCGTGAGCAGCTCGGGCTCGACGAACCGCTGCTGTCGCAGTACCTGACCTGGCTGGGCGGACTGCTACGAGGCGATCTCGGAACATCGCTGACCAGCCAGCGTCCGGTCGCCGAACTGATCGGGTCGCGACTGGCGAGCACGCTGGAGCTTGCCGTGCTCGCCGGCCTTCTCATGATCGTGATGGGGATCCTGCTGGGGGTCGCCACCGCGTCCGCCGCTCGTACCTGGTCGCGTTCGCTGCTGGACGTCCTGAACTCCGCGTTGCTGGCGGCACCCCCCTTCCTGACCGGGCTTCTGCTCATCCTGGTCCTGGGCATCCTGGTGCCGGTGCTGCCGATCTCCGGGGAGGTCTCCGTGCTGGAAGACCCGGTCAGGGGCCTGCAGTATCTGATTCTGCCGGCGGTCGCCCTGGCGCTGCCGCAGGCGGCGACGGTCGGACGGCTGGTCGCCGCCAGCATGACGGTGACCGCGCGGGAGGACTTCGTCGATCTGGCCGTGTCCAAGGGCCTGCCCCGCCGGCAGGTCATCGGACGGCACATCCTGCGCAACAGCATGGGTCCGGCGCTGGTCACGATCGGGCTGCGCATGGGCGAACTGCTGGCAGGTGCGATCGTGATCGAGGCGATCTTCGCCCGCCATGGGCTGGGGACGCTGGCGGTCATGAGCGTGCAGACCCGCGACTATCTTGTCGTCCAGGTCCTCGTCGTGGCCGCGGTCGCGATCGCGATGGTGATGCAGGTGCTGACCGACATCGGGGTGGCGGTTCTCGATCCGCGGATCAGGCTGGGGGAGTCGTGACGGCGGTAAACGTCGACTCTCCGAAGCTGCGCGGTGCCATCGGTCCGCTCGCCCGACGCTATGCGCGCGCGCTCCGCACGCCCAAGGGGGTGGCCGGTGGCCTGCTGGTGCTCGCCTTCCTGCTGCTCTCCATCGGCGTGCCATGGCTGTTCCCGGAAGGCTATGACGTGCAGGGGAGGGACGGCCTGGCCGCTCCCACCCTCGCCGCGCCGTTCGGTACCGATGAAGTGGGACGCAGCGTGTTCACCCGAAGCCTGTTCGGGGTGAGGACCGATCTGCTTCTGGTGGCGGCGGCGGTCCCGCTGGCCGCGATCGTCGGCACCCTGCTGGGCCTGCTCGGTGCGATCAGCCGGCCGCTCGGAGGCCTGGCCCAGCGACTGTTCGACCTGATCATGGGGTTCCCGAGCCTGATCCTGGGGATCTGCGTCGCCCTGGTGCTGGGCCCGGGTTGGGGGGCTCTCGTCGTGGCGATGGTGATCTACGCGTTGCCGGCGTTCGGACGTCTCGCCCGCGCCACCCTGCTGGCCCAGGAGAACCGCGACTATGTGATCGCGGCCAGGCTGCTCGGGGTGAGCCGGAGTCGCATCATGGTGCGCCACATCCTCCCTCACACGATCGACACCATGATCGCGCAGGCGGTGGTCGCGGTCGTCGCCTCGGTGTTCCTGGAGTCCTCGTTGTCGATCGTCGGGCTGGGTGTCCAGCCGCCGGAGCCTTCGCTGGGCGTCCTGCTCAACGCCGGCGCGCGCTACATGGAGCAGCAGCCGTTCTACGTGCTCGGGCCGGCCGCCCTGCTGTTCCTGCTGGTCCTCGGCTTCAGCCTGCTGGCCGATGCCATCACTCGTGCTGGGGGAGAGTCGTGACGATGCTCGGTGCCGGCGTGGCGCGGCAGGTGAGCGAGGCGGCCCCGCTGCTGGAGATCGAAGCTCTCCGGGTCGGCTTCGGCACCGGACAGCGAGCGGTCGAGGTGGTCCACGGAGTCGACCTCACCGTCCGCCACGGCACGGTGATGGGTCTGGTCGGTGAGTCGGGATCGGGCAAGTCGGTCACAGCCCGGGCGGTGATCAACCTGCTGCGTCCGCCGGGCCGGGTCACCGCCGGAAGCATCCGGTTCGACGGCGAGGAGTTGTTGGGCTACGGCGAGGCTCAATGGCGTGAACTGCGTGGCCGGCGGATCGCGATGATCTTCCAGGACCCGCTCTCCTCGCTCAATCCCTCGATGCGGGTCGGCAGCCAGATCGCCGAGGCCCTGATGGCCCACGGCCGTTCGGCGAGCGCGGCGAGGCGACGGGCGGTCGACCTGCTGGACCTGGTGCGCATACCGGAGGCGGCGCAGCGGTTCCGGGCCTACCCGCACGAGTTGTCCGGCGGAATGCGGCAACGGGTCGTGATCGCGACCGCGCTGGCGAACTCGCCCGCCCTGCTGATCGCGGACGAGCCCACCACGGCACTGGACGTCACGGTCCAGGCCGGCATCCTGGAGTTGTTGCGGGAGCTCCGGGACGAACTCGACCTGACCACGCTCTTCATCACGCACGACCTGGGAGTCGTCGCGGAGTTCTGTGACGAGGTGACGGTCATGCGCGAGGGGGCGATCGTCGAACAGGCATCCGCTCGCAGGCTCTTCGAGCAGCCGTCGCATCCCTACACCCGGATGCTGCTCGATGCGGTGCCACGGGTGGACGAGTCACGACCCGTCTCCGAGCCGGAGACGGTTGCCAGCCCGGTGCTGCGGGTCGAGGGGCTTCGGGTCGACGTGGCGGCCCGTTCGGGCTGGCTGCAGAAACCCCATCCGTTCTACGCGGTCGACGGGGTCTCGCTTCAGATCGGGGCCGGCGAGGTGCTGGGTCTGGTGGGCGAGTCCGGCTGCGGCAAGTCGACCCTCTCGCGGGCGGTCTGCGGGATCCTGCCGCCGGTCGACGGCGTGGTCAGCCTGTCCGGAGTCGATGTGACACGGTTGCCGGCGGGTCACCCCGACCGGCACGGCGTGCAGTACGTCTTCCAGGACGCCTACGCTGCCCTCAACCCGTTGCGGACGGTTGGCCAGACACTGCTGGAAGCCGCCGCGACCGTCCCCGCCGGCGCCGAGCCGCCCGAACCCGAGGAACTGATGCGGCTGGTCGGGCTGGATCCGGTGATGCTGGACCGCCGCCCGGGCGCCTTCTCCGGCGGTCAACGTCAGCGGATCGGGATCGCACGGGCGCTCGCCGCGCGACCGCGGTTGTTACTGTGCGACGAACCGGTCTCGGCACTCGATGTCTCCGTCCAGGCCCAGGTCATGGAACTGCTGCAGTCCCTGCGGGCCGAACTCGCGATCTCGATCCTCTTCATCGCGCACAATCTGGGCGTGGTTCGGCAGATCAGTGATCGCGTGGCGGTGATGAACAAGGGTGTGATCGTCGAGACCGGTCCGGTCGATCAGGTCTACAGCGAGCCCCGGCATCCCTACACCCGGGCGTTGCTGCAGGCATCGCCGATCCCCGCTGTCGGTGCCGCCCGGGAGAGGGTCCTTCAGGAGCGACGCGAGCGGTGGCGGGCATGACGGGCCACCCCCTCCCCGCCCGCTCCGCCTACCTGCGGCCGCGTACGTTGCAGGAGTGGACGCTCGATGACTGTCGCAACTGGGCGGAACACACCCGGGAGGCGGGGTTCGACGCTGTCGTCACGAAGTTCTCGACGTTGACCGATGCCCAGGCTGCCGTCCTCCGCTCCGCCGGGCTCACCCTGGTCGGTTCCTTCAGTTGCTACTCGATGGCCGGCGCGGGGACCGGCGACGTCGGCCACGCCCCAGTGGGCGAGAGCGGCCACGTGCTGGGGCCGGTGGAGTGGTACAGCGGCCTGGTTCCGGGCGACCCGGCGCTGGAGGAGGCCAGAGCGATGGAGTTCGGCCAACTGCTCGAGCGTGGCCTGGGCCCGCTGGTGGTTCTCGACTTCCTCCGCTGGCCCGGGCACTGGGAGACCGAGGGCCGCAACGGTGGCGCGCCTCCCGCCAGCAGCTTCGACTCTGCAACACTGACCCGCTTCGTGAGCTGGGCCGATGAACGCGGGGTCGATGCGCGCGGTGTCGATCCGCACGCCCCCGGGCTCAGCGCGGCCCTCCTGCTCGGTGACCTGAAGGAGCACTGGGTGGGGTTCAGGTCGGAACTCGTGACCGGGTTCGCCCGGAGGCTGGCGGGGCTGGCCCATCAACGGTCGGTGGCCGTCGGCGCCTTTCTGGTACCTGTTCCCGACCGGCGGCGGCGCGAGCTCTACGGCCAGGACGTCGGAGCGCTCGCGGAAGACCTCGATGTGTTCGTCCCCATGACCTATCACGCGATCGCTGGTCGTCCGGCGCGCTGGAGTCGTGACTTCAGCCTGGAGACCCAACGACTGGTGGACAAGCCGGTGATCGCCATGGTGCAACTCACCTCGTCCGAGGAGTACTCGGGCGGCTGGGACTGGGGTGCGCCGGTTGAGCGATCCGACGTCCAGGAGACCGTCCTGGAACTGGCGGACGACGTCAGCCGGGGAGCGCTGGCCGGCTACTGCGTCTTCCCCGGCGAAGCCCTGCCGGCCGCGATCGACACCCGTTCCACCCCACATCCGCATCACTTCGAAGGGACTTCACACGGTGACCAATGAGAGCTTCGATACCGACGTCATCGAGACCATCGAGTTGCGGCGTTCGGGACTGTCGCCGGCTGAGGAGGCGATCGCAGCGGTGATCCTGCGCGACCCGCAGGCCGCCAGCGAACGCAGCATCGGGCAACTGGCCCAGCTTTCGGGCAGTTCGGAGGCCACGGTGACCAGGTTCTGCCGCACCCTGGGGCTTCCCGGCTACCCGCACCTCCGGTTGCGGCTGGCCGCGGCCAGCGAGCGCCGCCGCAGCGGTGAGCCGGTGGACGCTGGTCTCGCTCTCCTGGGCGAGTTGGGACGGGAGGACCCGCTGGCGGAGATCCTGCGGAAGATCGCACGTTCCGAGACCCGCGCCGTCGAGATGACGCTCCAGCACCTGTCGGAGGTGGACCTGAAGGCAGCGGTGGACGCGCTGGCGAAGGCTCGCCGGGTGCTCACCCTCGGCGTGGCGGCGAGCGCAACGGCGGCGTTCGATGCGGCCCAGAAGCTGGTACTGAACGGCATCGCCGCGTCGGCCGCGCACGATCCCCACTTCTCCCTCATGACCGTTACCACCTACGGCCCCTCCGACGTGGTGCTCGCCTTCAGCCATACCGGCAAGACCCGCGATGTGGTCGACGTGCTCGCGCTGGCCAGGGAGCGGGGGGTGACCACGATTCTGGTGACCAGCGATGCCGCGGCGCCCGCCGTGCGTCATGCCTCCCACGTACTGCAGACCGCCGCGCGGGAGCTCGGATTCAGGAGCGGTGGGATCGCTTCGCGTACTGCACAACTGGCCGTGATCGACGCGATCTTCGTGCTCCTGGCCCATCGGCGGTTCGATGCCTCGGTCGAGGACGCGGACGCCATGCACGAGGCGGTCGCGAGCCGGCTCCTCGGACCGGACCGCGGGCGGTCGCTGTGACTCGCGAGAACGCCGGATCGGAGTCGTCGATGCCCACGGCGGCCGACACCACGGAACTGCCCACCGAGCAGCGGCTTTCCAGTTCGGTCGCACTCGACCGGGTGTCGACGCTCACCCTGCTCGAGCTGATCAACCGCGAGGACGCCAAGGTCGCCGATGCCGTCCGGGCCGCCCTTCCGGTGCTCGGCCAGGTGGTCGATCAGGCGGTGGTCGCCTTCCGGGCGGGCGCCAGGGTCCACTACTTCGGGGCGGGGACGTCGGGAAGGTTCGGGGTGCTCGACGCCGCGGAGGTCCCGCCCACCTACGGGATGCCGGGTGACCGCTTCGTGGCTCACCTGGCGGGTGGGTCGGCCACGATGACAGCCGCTGCCGAAAGCGCCGAGGACGACGTCGCCGCGGGCGAGCGTGAGGCGGTGGATTCGGTGCGGCCGGGGGATATCGTCCTCGGGCTGGCCGCCAGTGGACGGACCCCCTACGTCCGGGGCGCCCTGAAGGCCGCCCGGGAGCTCGGCGCGCTGACGGTCGCCATCTCGTCCAATCCCGACGCCCCGATCGCCCCGGTCGCCGACCACCACCTCTATCTGCCGACCGGGGCGGAAGTGGTCACCGGATCCACCCGGATGAAGGCGGGCACCGCGCAGAAGATCGTCCTGCACACCTTCTCCACCGCCCTCATGGTCCGGCTCGGCAGAACGTACTCCAACCTGATGATCGATGTCGTTGCCACCAATGACAAGCTGCGGGCCAGGCTGGCCACGATCCTCCGGCAGATCAGCGGGCGATCCGATCAGGACGTGATGCAGGCTCTTGAGTCCGCCGGCGGCAACGCGAAGGTCGCCGCCGTCATGCTGGTCGCCCGTGCTTCGGCGGCGGAGGCGCGCAACCTGCTGGAAGCATCCGGAGACGTGCCGCGCCGGGCGGTCGCCCTGGGTCTTGAGCGGTACGGGACGGCACACGTGACCACTTCGGCGCGGCGGCTTCACGTCGGTGTCGACATCGGCGCGAGCGGCTATCGCCTGGCGGTGGCGGGGCAGGGTGCTGCTGAACCGGTGAGACGGGACGCCCGTCCCAGGATCGATGGCCGGGGCCTCCAGTTGGATGCCGTCTTCCGGGGCCTAGGCGATGACCTCCGGCTCGTCGCCGGTGGGCGACCGATCGGCTGTGTCGGCATCGGCATCGCCGGCGGGGCCCACTTCGCTGACAACGCCGCCCTGGTCGCCGCGACCGTCGTTGAACTCGTGCATGCCGAGCAGGCGATCGTGATGCCCGACTGGCTGGGCGCCTACGTGGGTGCCGTGGGGATCCGGCCGGGGGCCGTCCTGGCCGCCGGAACCGGAGCCGTCGCCGTGGCCACCGATCTTGATGCCCTGCTTCGCCGAGTGGACGGGCTCGGCCATCTGTTGGGCGATCTCGGTAGCGGTGCGGGGCTTGGCCAACGAGGCCTGCAGATCGCGACGCAGCCGGAGGCCGGACGAGCCTGTGAGTCGCCGGCGCTGCGGGAAGCGATGATCCGTCGGTTCGGTGGAACCGCTGACCTGGTTCGCAGCCTCTATGGCACCACGGAGCGTTCCGCGTTGATGGCGTCCTTCGTCCCCGACATCCTGGACGCCGCGGCTTCGGGTGACGAATGCGCGAAGGCTCTGGTGCGCTCGGCGGCGGAGGAACTTGCCCGTACGCTGCGCGCCGCCGGTGAGGGGATCGAAGGCGAGTGGGCCGTGACGGGTGGACTGGTTGCTCGCGGCAGCCTGATCCGTGACCACCTCGACCAGCTGCTCGCGGCGGAAGGCCGGACGCTCACGCCGGCTCGCTCGACCCCTGCCGACGGGGTGGCCGAGTTGGCGCGGGCCCATGCGACAGCCGGGCTGCCCACACTCCTGGTTGCGCAGCTTCACACCGGATCCGCCGGACAATCCGGGTGAGTGGCGAATCGGGTCGGGAAGGGTCTCGACCCGATGGCCGGGCACCACGGGTTGTGGCAGATCGCGGAGCGTGACCGCCGACGGCTTCTGCGGTCGGGCTTTCGTCACCCCTGCCCGATACCGCTGAGAACCACCCGAGCTGTTGATGACTAGGGTGGGACGCGATGACGGAACCTGCCATGCTGCCCGGGTTGGCTACTGCCGACGACACCGTCGTGCTGCCCGCCGAGCTCCGCCGGCCACGTCCGACCACGCCGCTCGAGCTGGCGGAGCTGCTCCGCGACGTGCTGGCCTTCCTGGGGGCCGGCAGGACGGTCGCCGAGACGGTCACGATCGATGTCGAACTCGCCGGCCAGAACATCGCGCGACTGAGCATCGCTGCCTCGGGCATCGTGCTGCCATCGTTGAGCGACCTGCCGCCGACGTCCCTGCCCACCGGCGAGATCGCCGAGCTCCCGGTGCGGCTGGACGAGTTCAGCGTGCTGGGCAGCGGGGTGCGGTGGGAGCAGGCCGAGTTCGACGGTGAACTGCGGTTCACCGGGCTGAGCTTCAGCTGGCTGCTGTACGAGGACGAGCTGGTGGGCGTCCGGTTCGACGAGGCCGATGCCAGGGATGCACGCGGTTCGCTCCGGTTGGAGACAGACCTTGACGGCTGGTCGAGTCGATCCGCGTCGCCGCGGGCCGGCAGGTGCGACAG
>JAEXCA010000136.1 GCA_023393755.1 Actinomycetes bacterium
CAGAGCCCGTCCTCACCGGCGAAGCCGGCGGCGTGGTGGTGCACCGCGTCGTCGAAGAGGATCTTCTCGTAGATCTCGTCCGCCATCACCACCAGGTCGTGACGGCGCGCGATGTCGACCAGGGCACGGACGACCTCGGCGGAGTAGACCGCACCGGTCGGGTTGTTCGGGTTGATCAGCACGATCGCGTGGGTGTTCTCGGTGATCTTGGCTTCGATGTCGGCCAGGTCGGGGTTCCAGCCGTTGGCCTCGTCGCAGCGGTAGTGCACCGGGGTGCCGCCGCAGAGCGTGACCGGGCCCGTCCACAGCGGATAGTCGGGGGCGGGGACGAGGACCTCGTTGCCGTCGTCGAGGAAGGTTTGCAGCACCATCGTGATCAGCTCGGAGACGCCGTTGCCGATGAAGACGTCCTCCACCGTGACCTCCCGCAGCCCCTTGGACTGGTAGTACTGCGCGACCGCGGTGCGGGCGGAGTAGATGCCGCGGGAATCGGAGTAGCCCTGCGCCTCGGGCAGGTGGTGGATCATGTCGGCCAGGATCGCCTCGGGCGCCTCGAACCCGAACGGGGCGGTGTTGCCGATGTTCAGCTTGAGGATCTTGTGGCCCTCGGCCTCCAGCCGCTGGGCCTCGACCAGAATCGGGCCTCGGACGTCGTAACGGACGTGCTTCAGCTTATTGCTCTGAACGATCGGTCGCATGACGCCAAGTGTGACAGGCCGGTCACCGCCGGGCGACGGCTCTCGGAAACGCGGCAGTCCCGGCTAAGCTGGCCGACTACAACCTCATCGGACAATCGAAGGACGCCGCTATGAAGATCCCCGACCTGGAAGGGCTGCTGACGCCGGTCGTCGCCGCCCAGAACCTGGAGATCGACCGGATCGAAGTGCTGTCCGCCGGGCGTCGCAAGGTGGTGCGGGTGTTCCTCGACGGCGACGGACCGGCCGGGCGGGGTCCCTCCCTGGACGAGATCGCCGAGGCCACCCGGGCGATCTCGACAGCGCTGGACGATTCCCCGATCACCGGTCAGGCGCCCTACACCCTGGAGGTGTCCTCCCGCGGCGTCTCCCGTCCGCTCACCGCACCCAGGCACTACCGGCGCAACCTGGGCCGGCTGGTGGCCCTGACCGGCCCCGACCTCGATCTGACCGGACGGATCGTGGCGGTCGGCGACGACGAGGTGACCCTCGACCTGGACGGAACCACCCGTGCGATCGGCTTCGCCGGGATCGACAAGGCAGTGGTGCAGGTGGAGCTCAACCGCCTGCCCGACGAAGACGAGGAGGAGATCTGATGGACATCGACCTTCAGGCGCTCAAGCAGCTGGAGCGCGACAAGGAGATCCGGATGGATGTCCTGCTGCGCGCCCTGGAGGACGCGCTGCTCAACGCCTACGCCAAGACGCCCGGGGCGATCGACGGCGCCCGGGTGACGATCGACACCAAGAGCGGCAAGGTCACCGTCCTGGCTCCCGAGCTCGACGAGGACGGCGTCAAGGTCGGGGAGTTCGACGACACCCCGGACGGCTTCGGGCGGGTGGCCGCCGCCACCGCCCGGCAGGTGATCTTCCAGCGGCTGCGCGAGGCCGAGGACGAGCAGAAGTTCGGCCACTTCTCCGCCGCCGAGGGCGACATCCTGCTCGGCGTGGTGCAGCAGGACCGGGACAGCCGGACCGTCCGGGTCGACCTGGGCTCGATCGAGGCCATCCTGCCGCAGGCCGAACAGGCGCCGGGGGAGGAGTACACCCACGGCAAGCGGCTGCGGGTCTATGTGGTCAGCGTGCGCCGCGACCTGCGCGGCCCACAGGTGGTGGTCTCCCGCACCCACCCCGGCCTGGTCGCCAAGCTGTTCAAGCTGGAGGTGCCCGAGATCGAGCAGGGCGTGGTGGAGATCAAGGCGATCGCCCGCGAGGCCGGTCACCGGACCAAGATCGCCGTGCTGAGCCACGCCGCCGAGGTGTCGGCCAAGGGTGCCTGCATCGGCCCGATGGGCCAGCGGGTGCGGGCGGTGATGCACGAGCTGAACGAGGAGAAGATCGACATCATCGACTACTCCGACGACCCGGCCGAGTTCGTCGCCCAGGCGCTGTCACCGGCCAAGGTTGCCAAGGTGATCGTCACCGACGCCACGGCCAAGGCCGCCCGGGTGATCGTCCCCGACTACCAGCTCTCGCTGGCGATCGGACGCGAGGGGCAGAACGCCCGGCTCGCCGCCCGGCTGACCGGCTGGCGGATCGACATCCGGCCCGACACCGCGGAGTAGCCCGGGGTGGCCGAACCGATCCGGATGTGCGCCGGCTGCCGTCGGCGCGCCCCGCAGTCGGAGCTGCTCCGGCTGGCCTGGCGGGAGGGCCTCGGCGTGGTACTGGACGCCGACCGCCGGCTGCCCGGCCGCGGGGTGAACCTGCACCGCGAGTGCGCCGACCTGGTGCTGCGCAACCGCGGGGTGGGACGGGGCCTGCGCCGCGAGGTGGACGGCGACCAGCTGCGCGAGCTGCTCGGGTCGCTGTGACCCGCCCACGCCGGGGGCCGATTAAACCCTGACGGGTGATCGGCGTTAGACTGTTCGCTGCGCGTCCGCCGCCGTGGCGGACACAACCAGAAAGTGGGCTAACGCTCATGACCACTCGATGAGTACCCAGAAATGAGCACAAACAACTAGCTGGTCTGCGCACGGCGCGGACCTGAAGGAGAGTAGTGGCCAAGGTCCGCGTCTACGAGCTCGCCAAGGAGCTCGGGGTCGACAGCAAAGTACTGCTGAAGACCATCAACGACATGGGAGAGTTCGTCAGGTCCGCCTCATCGACGATTGAGGCACCGGTCGAGCGCCGTATCAAGGAGAAGTACGCCGCGCAGGCGGCCGAGTCGGCGGAGAAGCCCGCCCCGGCCCCCGCCGCGCCGGCCAAGGCAGCCGCCAAGCCGGCGGCCGCAACCCAGACCGCGCCGGAGGCCGCCAAGCCGGCCGCGCCGGCACCGCAAGCC